>PABD01000101.1 GCA_002702685.1 Planctomyces sp. | reverse complement strand
GCGCTGCGGATGCAGGAGATGAACCTCCACACCCGATTGACCTCTCCGATTCTGAATATTCTCGCGATCATGGTGGCGATCCCTCTCGTACTGCGAAAAGAGAGTCGAGGGCTTATCGGCAACATGGCGCTCTGCGCTACGGTGCTGGGAGTCCTGTTCGGCGTCATGCAGGCGGCGTTCTTTCTGGGCCGGGCGAATCTGATCGAACCCGACATCGCCGCGTGGACGCCGGTAGTGATGACCGGTAGCTGCGCCGCCTGGGTCAGTGGATACATTCAATCCTGACCTGGTTTCGACAGACGGGGACTGGTGATTGCTTCGCTCCCCTTTTCATCCTGTCTAAACCGGCTACACTTGACCATAAGCCCCGCAGAGAGCCCGATCCTGCCGCAAGCAGGCGGACCAGCGGGGTAATTGCACATCAAGGCCGACCGAATCTCATGGTTAGGTGGATCTAAAGGCGAAGTGAACCTCAAGGCCAAGTGAACTTCAAGGACTGAACAGGTATGAAACGGACAAGAATCGCCCACGTACTGGCTGAAGGGCAGCCGGGCGAGACTCATCAGGTATGCGGCTGGGTACGGACTCGCCGCGATTCCAAACAGGGTTTCTCGTTCATCGAGCTCAATGATGGCAGTTCCATGCAGGGTCTGCAGATTGTCGTCGACGCCGACGTTCCCGGTTTCGAAGAAATCCACAAACTGATCACCACAGGCGCCAGTCTCCGTCTGGTCGGCAAATTGCAGGAGTCCCCCGGCAAGGGGCAGCGCGTCGAAATGGTGGCCTCGGAAATCGAACTCTACGGAACAGCCGACGCCGACACGTACCCGCTTCAGAAGAAACGGCACAGCTTCGAGTTTCTGCGCGAGATCGCGCACCTGCGCCCCCGGACCAACACCTTCGGCGCGATCACTCGCGTGCGGAATATTCTGAGCGCCGGGATCCACGAGTTCTTCCAGACGCGCGGATTTCAATACATCCAGACCCCGGTCATCACCACGAGTGACTGCGAAGGGGCGGGGGAGATGTTCCAGGTGACGACGCTTAACTTGGAACGGATTGCGCAGATTCAGACCGAGATCGATTTCAATCAGGACTTCTTCGGCCGCAAAGCATCACTAACCGTGAGTGGTCAGCTGGAGGCGGAAATCTTCGCCTGTGCGATCGGGGAATGTTACACCTTTGGCCCGACCTTCCGCGCCGAGAATTCGAATACGACGCGGCACCTTGCTGAGTTCTGGATGATCGAACCCGAGATGCCTTTTTACGATCTCAACGACAATATGGAACTGGCGGAAGAGTTCATCCAGTTCCTCATGAAGGCGGTGCTCGAGAAAGCGCCGGACGACATGCAGTTCTTCAACGATCGTATTGAAAACACGGTACTGGAGACGGTCAAACAGATCGCCGAAACTCCGTTTGAACGTGTTCCTTATACAGAGGCCATCGAAATCCTGACTTCCTCGGGAGAGAAATTCGAATACCCGGTGAAGTGGGGGAACGATCTCCAATCCGAGCACGAGCGGTTCCTGACAGAGAAGCACTTCAAGAAACCGATCATCCTCTTCGATTACCCGCGGACGATCAAACCGTTCTACATGCGGTGTAATGACGATGGCAAGACCGTCCGCGCCATGGACGTCTTGGTTCCGCGTATCGGCGAGATCATCGGCGGCAGCCAGCGCGAAGAACGGCTGGACGTCCTCGAGAACCGCATGCGGGAATGCGATCTGAATCCGGACGACTACTGGTGGTACCTCGACCTCCGCCGCTTCGGCACCGTACCGCACTCCGGTTTCGGCCTCGGTTTCGAACGGATCGTGCAACTCGTCACCGGCATGCAGAACATCCGCGACTGCATCCCCTTCCCCCGCACACCAAAGAACGCAGCATTCTAAAGCGGAATGCCCGGTCACGCACTTCCCTCGGGGGGCAGACAATCCCAATCCCGGGTGGCCCAGACAATCGCGCAAGCGTTGTCTGGGTGCCGAAGGCACTCAAAGGTGTCCAACGTATGGGATCTGAGAGTCGCGAGACTCTGCTGTCAAACGGCATCCACCGCTTATATGTTGCTACTCAATCCAGACAACGCGGGCGCGATTGTCTGGACCACCCACAAGTGTTGTCTGGACAATATGATCAATCAATAATCGAGCGCCGGTCCGATGCGCAGGTTCCGGAACTTCACCACCGAGCTGTGGTTCTGCAGGCCGATATAACCTTCGGTTTTGCGCAGATTGAGTAAAGGGTAGACCTCGGCGGTGGCGTCGACGATCTTCTTGCCGTTGTGAATCGTCGTGATGTGCTGCCCCTTGCAGTTGAGCTCTATGGTGTTCCACTGGCCCGCCGGTTTCCCCACATGTTCGCTGGCACCGACGATGTCGTACACTGATCCTGTGTACTGATAATCCTTCAACTTCCCTATGTATTGCTCCGCGTTATCGTCGAGCAACTGGATCTCGAAACCGGCTTCCGGTTCCTGTTCATTGTCGCGATGGTGATTTCCATCCTCGGGTACGCGGGCAAAGATGCCACTGTTGCCACCGTCGGAAAGCCAGTAGTCGAACCGCAGGTTGAAGTCTCCGTATTGTTTCGCTGACCGCAGCCAGGGTCCTTTCTTCAAGCCGGTGCAGACAAGCAGGCCGTCTTCGACTTTCCAGCAGACCTCCGCCGGTTGCCCGCCCCCTTCCCAACCGGTGAGATCGGTGCCGTTGAACAGGGAAGTGAAGTTTTTCTCGACGATCCTGATATCGGATATTTCAACCGTATGATCAGACTCAATCTCGATATTGATGCCGAATATTGCCGGTCGCAAATCCAGTCTTTCCGATGAAAAATCACTGTTTGCTTGTTTGGACGTTTCCAAGATCATTTCGTAACAAACTGATTCTTTACAATTCTCGCAGGCTGGATGATTATCCGCAGTTGTAGAACTGGTGATAGTTCCCAATCCCAACGGACCGATTGTGCTCGCAATGATCTGTCCTTTGAATCCCTGACTCTCAGGAGGGTGTTTCACGACAAATCTCAATCCTCCCTCCTTAATCGGAAAATCAAAACTGAGTTTGCCTTTCCCCTTCGAAAAGACGAGCGTCCCGCCTTTTCGTTCCCACTTCGATGTCCCTTCGTACTGCCAGCCGGCGAGACCATCCCCATCGCCGACTTTCACCACGTAATCTTCGGCGTGGAGTTGATGACGCGAAAACGGAGTGAACAGAAAGAGAGCAAGCAAAAGCAGCAGCAGACGAAGAGTCATCGGAAGGCCTTTTCACGTATCATCGGGGTCAAAATCGAATGTTTGCCTTATTGTCGTGAAAGGACCGATCCTTTTGCAACACATAGATTTAACATAAGGGGTGGAACCGGTTTGTTCGCCTTCAGCTCTACCGGAAACCAGATTCCTATTGCCGATATCCGCCCGAGCCGATATTCGTATGAGCTATAGTTCAGCATAGAGGAACGAAGAAACACCGCAACGAGGCACCCGCAGCACGAGACTCAGCCCACCACAGTTCGGAAAGGGGATCTCATGTCTTCCATTGGATCGGGAAATATCGGAGCATTCAATCTGGCGGGGTCGATCGCCGGAACGCAGAAGACGGCCGGCTCGCAGACGAACGACAATAAAGCCGAAGCCGCCGCCCAGAAATTTCAGCTCGACCAGAAGGCGCTCTCCGAAAAGACGCAGGATGTCGCCGAAGCCGATCTCAGCCCGGATCGCGATGCGGACGGTCGTAACGATTATCACGATTCCACCCCGCACGATGAACTCGAACTGAGTCAGCAGTCGGAAGAAGAAAAGACGCAGCCTGCCTCCAAACCGGACCGCGCGGCCCTCGATCTGGATACCGGTCGGGTTCTCGACCTCGAAGCTTAGGTAATCCTCCAGCGGTCAATCCCCTGGGAGGGGTTGCCACTGCTTGCTTGCCAAGCAGTGTCGATTACGGCGAGGAATAAAGAGGGCTTTTATACGTCACAACCGCGCGAATCGTCTCCTCATCTATTTCTACCCGTCAGAGCAATCACCGAGTTCAAGCCCTGAGAAGCTCTCGACTCCCAACCCTGCAATCACACTGCTGATCAAGTCAGCAGTGGCACCCGCCAGCGGAACCGCTATTGTCCGCTTATTGCTTTCAGACGGCACAACCGGCAAATCATCCTCCGCCGTCACATCCTCTACGCATTCACCCGCTTCTGTGATGCTTTTTGTCAACCTATCCGGGAAACCGTTGCGCGCGGAGAATTTTGAGCTAGGTTTGAGGTGAGAAATTACAGGAAGGGGCATTGCGCTCGGGTAGCTGGACGCGCGCGATCTCACTCCAGTCGCCCTCAAGCGACGCGCATGTATGTCTCTTTCATTTTACCGAACAACCAGGCTGCACCCCCAATCGTTCTGACGACAGGAGTTTTCCAGAATGGCAGGCATTCCTCAATCCGCCTCCCGCACCGCTCGTGGTGCTGAGACAAAACAACAAGAGTTTGAAGTTCTGAAACAGCTGATCCACGGTAAACTGGTGGACAAGCTCGATCTTTCCAAACTGGGTGACCTGGAAGGGGATACACTCCGCCGCGAAATCCGTCTCGTCGTTGAACACCTCTGCGATACGGAAAACCCGCTGCTCAACCGGAGCGAGCGGGAACGTCTGATCGAAGAAGTCCTCGATGAGACCTTCGGTTTCGGTCCGCTCGAAATCCTTCTCAAAGAAGAAGGGGTCGCGGATATTATGATCAACGGCCCGAAGAACATCTTTATCGAGAAGAACGGCCGTATCCAGAAATCACCAGTCACCTTCCGCGACAACGCACACCTCCTGCAGATTCTTGATCGTATCGTGTCGAAAGTCGGACGACGCGTCGACGAAACGAGCCCGATGTGTGACGCCCGTCTCCCGGATGGCTCCCGTTTGAACGCCATCATTCCACCGCTGGCACTCGATGGCCCGTCACTTACCATTCGTCGTTTCGGTTCGAACCCGCTGACACTCGAAGACCTGCTCCGTTTCGGCGCCTTCACGCCCGAGATGGTGATGTTCCTCGAGGGGGCTTCGAAAGCCCGCCTCAACATGATCATCAGCGGTGGTACCGGTTCCGGTAAAACGACATTGCTGAACACGCTCTCAAGCTTCATTCCTTCCGATCAGCGTATCATCACCATCGAAGACGCCGCTGAGCTTCAGCTGCAGCAGGATCACGTGCTGCGACTCGAAACCCGTCCGGCGAACATCGAGGGCAAAGGGATGATCACGGCGACATCGCTGGTGAAGAACGCTTTGCGTATGCGTCCCGACCGAATCATCATCGGGGAATGTCGCGGACCGGAATCGCTCGACATGCTGCAGGCAATGAACACCGGTCACGAAGGCTCGCTCACGACGATCCACGCGAACACCCCGCGAGACGCCGTCTCCCGTCTCGAAACGATGATCACCATGGGTGGTATCGAAATGCCACTCAAGGCGCTGCGTCAGCAGTTCGCCTCCGCAGTGGACGTCATCATCCAGGTGAACCGACTGCAGGGTGGACCGCGTAAAGTCACGCACATTACCGAAGTCCTCAACATGGAGCAGGACACGGTCATCATGCAGGACATCTTCCTCTTCGTGCAGGACGGCATCGACGAGACCGGCCGGGCCTTCGGTCACTTCGAATCGACTGGCGTGCGTCCTGCCTGTATGAGCCGACTGGAAGCCGCCGGCATCCGGTTACCGAGCAACCTCTTCTCGAATCGTCGACTCGGGTAGAAAACTCAACGAAAGCTTCGGCTTTCGTCATCAGATAACGAACTACAGAATACTAATCCCGATGCAGCATCGGGCTCCTTCAAATGATACTGGTGTAAACCATGGCTATTTTCTTAATCAGTCTGGCTGTCTTCGTCGGGGTCGTCTGTGTGGTCGTCGCGATCTCGTACGTGATGGGCGATATCAAAGACGAATCTAAAACCGAAGAACGACTTCGTTCGCTGACCGGCATGAACGACGATTCGGAACATGGCTCGATTACCAAAGAGGCAATCAATGACAGCCTCACCGGTATTCGCGGCACGTTCAGGAAATTGGGAAGCCGGTTCACCGGACTCTCCCTGCTGCTTGAACAGGCCGACGCGCCGATCCGGAACGACATGTTCATTCCGATTTCGCTGATTTCCGCAGCCATCGGTTTATTCATCGCGATCGTCGGCCGGGCTCCGGCACCACTCTACCCGGTAGCCGCCCTCGTCTTCGGCATCATGCCGCTTATCTGGATCATGATGCGTCGCCGCAAACGATTCAAAATGTTCGCCCAGCAACTGCCGGACGCGCTGGAACTCGTCGCCCGTGCTCTGCGATCGGGACATAGTCTCGCATCGGGTCTGCACGTGGTGATTGAAGAGATGCCCGATCCGATTTCGACGGAATTCAACAAGTCGTACGAAGAACAGAACCTCGGCGTGTCCATGGAAGAGGCGCTCAAGAACATGTTGAAGCGGATGCCGAACCTCGACCTCAAGTTCTTCGTCACCGCGGTCGCCATTCAACGGACCGCCGGTGGTGACATGGCCGAGATTCTCGACAAGATCGGCTACATCATTCGCGAACGATTCAAAATTCTCGGACAGGTGCAGGCCCTTACGGGGGAAGGTCGTATCAGCGGTATCGTGCTGATGGCGTTGCCCGTGGCGCTGTTCATCGCCGTTTATTACCTCAACCCCGACTACGTCATGCTGCTCTTCACCGATGAAAACGGACGTAAGATGATCGCCGGTGCGGCGTTCCTCCAGGTGCTGGGGGCGGTCGCCATCAAGAAAATCGTCGCCATCAAAGTGTGATGCCCCCGGTCGTCACCACTCTCCCTACAAACTGAAATTGATTTCGTAATCAACTGACAATTCAACAGGCGGATCACTCTCATGGATCTCCAGACAATATTGCCGTTCGTTATTTTTGGTGCGATCACCCTGCTGATCTGGGCGGTCGTCAGTCTGTTCAGCAGCTCTTCCGATGAGCGCGCCGCGGAACGACTCGACGAACTGCGCGATCCCTCATTGCGAAACAAAAACCGGTCGGCGCTCGAAGAAGAGCAGACCGGCATCAAGAAATACTTCAACAAAGCGGCCCCGGCGCTTTCGAGCTCACTCAAACCGAAGACGGAGCTGGAACAGAACAACCTGAAGATCCGCCTGTCGAACGCCGGCTTTCACAATCCGTCGGCCCCGACAATCTATCTCGCCCTGAAAGCGATTTGCGCGATCGTTGGCGTGATGGTCGGTGGTGGCTTCGGCTTCTTCAACTTCGGAACGACTCAGAACGGCTGGAGTTCGCTTGTTATCGGGGGTGGACTCGGTTTCTATCTTCCCGAAATCGCCGTCGCCCTTCTCAAGAAAAGCCGCCAGGAAAAGATCTTCCTGAACCTGCCGGATGCACTCGACCTGCTCGTCGTCTGTGTGGAAGCGGGTCTTGGTCTCGACGCCGGTATGCGACGCGTCTCCGAGGAACTGGCCGACTCCGCACCGGAGGTCTGCGAGGAACTGAACCTGTGTAACATGCAGCTGCAGATGGGACGCCCCCGTCGCGACGTGCTGCATGAGCTCGGTATCCGCACCGGGGTCGATGACATGAAAGCCCTTGCCGCAATTCTGATTCAGGCCGACAAATTCGGTTCATCAATAGCACAGGCCCTGCGTGTGCAGTCCGACAGCATGCGTCTGCGACGTAGCCAGCTGGCAGAAGAGAAAGCTCAGCAGACCGCGGTGAAAATGATCTTCCCGCTGGTCCTTTTCATCTTCCCCGGTATTTTCGTGGTGCTCGTCGGCCCCGCCGCCATCATGATGATGAACAATCTCTTGAATCAGTAAGCTCTGACGAGTCCAGCGTCTGCTGTGCTTGACCGTCGTCTTGCGCCGATAGGGGAAAGATGCCCGGAGATTCCAGTTGTGCCGGAGAGGCGAAAGCTAGCGGCTGTAGAAACCGGGCGAAGAATCTCTTTGGGAGAAATTGGAGAGAAAGGCAGGTTCCTTTTTACAACGGTGCGTTCTCATTGTATCTCTAAGCTATACGGAGAGTTTTCACCCTCAGGGACGCATCATGCTTCCCTCAAATGAGTTACCCGCCCCACACGCGAATCAACCTTTCCATGGCACTCGAATTGCAGACTGCAGAGCCTCCCCTCTCCAATGGGAAGCCTGATCCCCGTCAGCATCGAAGGACCACCACATGAGCGACTCTCCCGTATGGCTGTCTGATTTCTGCGAAGCGGTTCTGGACGCTGTCTGCCCGCTTTCTCCCATGCCCCCCTGGGGCTGCCACATCTTCTGGAATGAGGAGTGGGATCAATGGGAAATCACGCTGTTCGCTTCCTCCACCGAAGTGCAGGGAGGCGCCAGTGACGGCCGCCGCCTGCCAAGCAATTTCCACGTCAACCTGACTAAACTGCAACAAGTCTTTCCGCAGATCAACGAATTCCACTGGCAGGCACTTTCGCACACCGATGACGACGACCTTGGCCCGCACATTGCAATCGATGGCGTCTACCGAGGCGAACAAATCTGGTTACGCCTCCCCGCCACCGCTCCCGAATGCTTCGAAGCCGGACGCTCGCTCAACGTAAACCTGATGCAACTCGAAAACCGCTGGTAGGAAATCGCGACGCAACGCTCACCAGACCACCAGTCCCGGTAACCAGCTTACGGTTCCATGCTCCCGAATTACTTCAGGATGACTTCGCCCGAGTAATGCGTGCCGGGTTCGATCTTCTCGTCGAGGTCCGCCGGTTCGACGGCATACAGGGGACTGATTTCAATCCTTGTCCCGGACTCGACTTCGGCCCCGGCCATCGTGAGCCAATCGACCGCGATCAGGTTGAGCGCTGAGCGACACGTCTGCGGTGAGTCGCTCCCTTCGGCGTTCTTGACCGGGTTGAACTCCTTGCTCCGGTCCGCCTCCATCACCAGCGCGTTCTTCGCCATGGGGAGAGCATCAAAGATGAACCGCTCGAACTTATAGGCGTTCGGTTCGTCGGGAACGATCAATTCGCCGTTCTCAGCGAGGTGCGATACTTTCTTGTGCGCCGTATGAAAGGGAAGTCCATCCGCCGATTCCGCGATTCGCTTGAGGAACTGCACGTCAAAGACATGGATGGCGGTACTTCCCGCCCAGTGAAGCAGATCGCCGTCGGAATCGGTCTTCTCTGAAACGGCTGTCGGCATATCGCTGTATTCGATGATCTGGGTTTCCCCATCGACATCCACGACGACGCCCGTTTTCTCGCCGGCGTTCACCTTGGCGATGACCTTGGTCGACATCTCCGATTCCCGCAGCACATGCAGTCCGAGGAAGACGGGGTCGGCAATAATTGCGGTGGGATTGTCGACCTGGTGATAGTAGAGATACTCAATCCCACGGGATTCCAGTTCCTGGAACAGGTTGGCATTTGCCAGCGCCCCGAGCATGCCACCATGACCATCGGGGCTCACGCTGAGTTGGCCTTTATCGGCGAGCAACAGCGTTCCTTCTCGGTCGTCGACGGCGGGCATTGTCCCCTGCTTGAAGAAAAGGACATCGCTTTCGTCGAGGCCGAAATAATTTTCCGACTTGAGGTAAGACCGTGTGTCCGCATCGGTCGCATCGCTCGTCATGATCAGGTAGGGAATTTTCACACCCGATTTCTTCGAGCGAGCAAGCACCTGTTCGAACATGATTTGAAACAACGTACGGTCGGTCACGGGGCCGATGGGGAACATCCCCTTGGGCTGGTCGAACCCGAGTCGCGTCCCCTGCCCTCCCGCGACGAGGACCACGCCCACTTTGCCTGCCGCCAGAAGTTCCCGCCCCTTTTTATCGGCATCGATCGCGAGATCGGGATCGGCGGTAAGATCAGCCAGGCGAACCAGGTTTTTCGGCGGCGTCGCCCGTTCCGCTTTGGCGGCGATCGATTCTCCTGCTCCCCCGGAACCCTTCTCGAGCAGACGGCGGATCAGATCGAAATCGACCGAGGTGAGTTGCTCTTCAAAATTCGCCTGTTGTTCTCTGGAAAGGTCGTCCCACCATTTCAGCAGATGTTGTTGATTTGCAGATTCAAGACGTTGTTTCAGATCAGCGGAAGCAGACATGCTGGTTTGGTTCTTTCCCAAATGCTGTATGAGAAGTCGCCGGCCCGGAAGGGCGCTGGATAGCGGGCGGGCAACAATGTATTGGACCGGGAGGGACGTTTTCTACATTCTAACGGATGACCAGTGCGGAAAAAACTCGTCCCGCCGAACCGTTAAGGATTCTTTACAGCATGTCCCGCGGCAGGCGACTCAACGGGCGATCCGCGTGTAGTGATACAGGAAGATTCCGGCGGACAGGGCGACATTGAGCGAATCGGTTCCGTCGTCCATCGGGATCGTAATCCGCCGATCGGCAAGGTCCAACCACGTGTCGGCCAGACCATCCGCCTCGTTCCCGAACATCAGCGCCATCCGCTCCGGCCGCGTTTCGTCCATCAGTCGGTCCGCATTCTCATCCAGTACGGTCGCGACGAGTTGGTAGCCCTCGCGTTCTTTGAGGTCCGACAGAAGGCCGACAAAATCGGGGGAGGTGATGATCGGCAGAAAGAAGATATTCCCCATCGATACGCGAATCACGCGCCGTGAAAAGGGGTCGGTCGATTGATCACCGACAAGTAGCGCATCGACTCCAAACGCCCGCGCGAGTCGCATGATCGTGCCGAGGTTATCCGGGTCCATGATATGGGGACAGGCGAGCAACAGACTCGGCTTGCCGGGAGTGGGTGAGGGAATATCGACGCGAACCTTGCGGCGACCGCAGGCGAGGAAGCCATGATGGAAATTGAATCCGATCAGTTCTTCCATCAGCGGATGCGGCATCACCCAGAGCGGAGCGCGAGGGAGATGTTCCTCAGGGAAGAGGTGACGTTTTTTGTCACTCACCAGGACGGATTCCACTTCGTAGTCGGAAGCAAGCAGGCGTTCGACAACAAACCGGCCCTCCGCGATAAATGTTTCGCTTTCTTGGGTCCGATTATTCCGCTTGAGATCCCGGTAAACATCCAGGCGGGGATCGTTGAGATCTTCAAGGAATAACTCGGACATCGGAGAGAAGAATGTAGAGGAGAAGATTTAGGACAGCAACGCGTCCCATCATAGCCACTACATCAGATGTTTGTCGCCCCACATCGACAGATTGAGCATCGGCCACAACCACATCCCCACCGCCTGCGGCTGCGCGCTGATTTCTTCGAGGGCCGCCGGTTGGAATACCTCGTGGGCGAATGGACTTTGGCGCAGTTTTTCTCCCGCCCAGGACGACCATGGGCCGGCAAGCCAGCTCTGCACGGCGGTCGGAAAGGAGGCTTTTCGTCGCTGAGCCAGTTCCGCCGGCATCAATCGCCCGGCAAGCGTACGGAGGATGCGTTTCGACTCGAGGAAATTCTGCTGATCAAGTTCCGCCGACGCAAGATGCGGAATCTTCTTACCGTGAGCCACATCGATCTTGTAGCGCTGCGGCGTCTTGAACCCCTGCTCAAGTAGACGCACGTCTGTGAAGGGGACACGTGCTTCGAGGCTCGCCTGCATCGTCGCGGCATCGAGCCGGTACAGCAGCGATTCGAGATTCACCCGATGGAGCATCAGCATGTACTTGCGTCGCGTCGGCAGGTCTCCCCACTGCTGCAACTGGCGGTGATAATGCTCGATCATTGCCTGATCCTGCATCGCCCCTTCCCAGAACGGGGGCTGCAACAGCGCCGGTTTCGCCGCGAGCGGAATCAAACTGTTGAGCGCGAGGTAGTGGTCCGTTTCCGATTGAAATTCGATCCGTCCATATTGCCGCTGCAAACTTTCGAGGAAGCCGGCGGAAGTCGGCGCGTAAACGCTGTTTGCATCATTGTTCCGCAGGCGGTTCGCGCGAACATAATCCTGCGCCGACCAATGTTGTGTCGCGTATCCGCAAAGCAATTCGTCCGCCCCTTCCCCGCCGAGCGCGACGCCGACGCATTTCTTCATCTCCTGAGCGATCCGATAGATAACAACATCGGTTGGAGTCGACAGCGGCAGGCCCTGTTCACCGATGAGATATTGCCAATCGTCGAGGTACTCATGGGCCGCCAGCGCAACTTCGCCATGCTCAAAACCGACGAACTCAGCGCACTTGCGGGCAAAGGCGAAGTCCTCTGTCTCCGGGTCGATAGAACCTCCGCATTCGCTGCGCATCGATTTGCCCACACGTCGATGCAGCAGGCAGGCAAGCGTACTCGAATCCACGCCTCCACTCAGAAACATGCCGACGGGAACATCACTCACCAGGCGATCGCTGACGGCAAGGTCCAGTAACTCTTCGAGTTCATCAACCGCGTCGAGATACCGTTTCGCACCATCTTCCTGCAGTGGGTAATCCCAATACGATTCGATGCGGACTTTCTCTCCATTGAACAGCAGGTATTCACCGGGGAGAAGTTGCCAGATTCCCTTATAAAGAGTTTCACGCCCCAGCGTCAGGCGAAAGGTGGTCAGATAATGACTGAGCGCAACTGGGTTCGGTTCCTTGCTGAAGCGGGGATGCGCGACGATGGCGGCGACGGAACTGGCAAAGATCAGTTCCCCATCAATCTGGGAAAAGAAGAGGGGCTTCACGCCGCAACGGTCGCGGGCCAGCAGCAACTGTTCGTTCGCGAAGTCATAAATGCCAAACGCGAAATCCCCATTCAACTTTGAAAGCGTATCGATCCCCCATTCCTGGTAGGCGCGGGCAAGAACTTCCGTATCACAGCGGGAGACGAAGCGATGCCCTGCAGATTCCAATTGGGCGCGCAATGTTTGATCGTTATAGATTTCACCGTTGTAAACGAGGACGCTCTGTTCGTCGTCCGTAACCCAAGGCTGAATACCGCCGGTACGATCGCGAATAGCGAGACGGCGATGGGCGAAGGCGATATTGCGACGGATATACGTGCCAGCATCGTCCGGTCCCCGGGCGATCATGCTGTCACGCATGCGGTTCAATGTTGTTGGATCGATCGCCACCGGTTTTCCCGGTGCCGCGACCATCCCCAATAGACCACACATCCTCGCGTCGTCCCTGACTGCCAGCTGGCGAAGTAAACGCAGTCTCGCCGGAATGGAGCGTGGCTCCTGCACTGAATTCCAACGTGCGTTTTATCAGGTATCGACGCCTGAACGAATGAGGTTCATCCCGCTGCAAAGGCGAACTGTTGTAGCGAACCGGCAGTCTGGACAAACGACGTTAAGCGTAGGTCGTAAACGGCGCCGGACAACTGTTCCAATCGTTACAACTTAACGCGGAGGGATCTATTTTGCGCGGAAGACTACCTCGGCCGGCGCTATTGCGGCAGGATTTTTTCCGTATCCCGCAGGATGCGTCCCTGTTCCTCTTTGGTTAATTCATCAATCGACTTGTAGGCGTGATTCGCTTTGACGCGGGCCTTGGTCCAGAGCATCACATTCACTTCGGCCGCTTCTTTGATCTCGTACGTAGGCGGCCCCGAGGCCCCGTCGTAGATCGTCAGCGGCAGGTTCTCCCACGCATGATCCGCAGCAACCTGTTTGAGTTCCGCTTCCGCGGCGGCGGGATCATCAGTGAGGTAGATGCCGAAGGCCCGCAGCTTCTGATTTTCAAAACTATGGGCCGTTTCATTCACACCCGCGAGCAGGTCGATCACCGGCTTATCCAATTTCTTGAAGAAGACCGCGATCACCGGTTTGCCGCCATACTGACACGCATAACAAAGCGTCTTCCCCTCAGAGGGTCCCGAGACCGCCTTCACATTGAAGGTGTCGATCGGCTCATCGACCGGGATGCCGGAGACAAATTCATCGGCGGCAGCCGCGAGGGAAAATGTCATTGCGGCCAGTAATGCTGGAACGAACCTGATGGTGAAAAAACAAATACGCATGAATGCTTCCTGTCATCTCGAATATGAGGGAGGCTTCGGTGAGTTGAAGTCTGTTGGATCAGGAGGAGTCCCCGAAAGGAACAACGAAATTTCATCATATATCACCGGGAATACCGCTGTCAGTGAACTGTTTTACAAAGTGATGGTTTTCAGGAGGGAAGGGATGTGACACAATAAGTCAATCGCCCACCTATCCTTTTCCCGCCCCCGACTCTCCCTCCCCCCTATCCCCAGAGAACCTCACCATGCACCACCATCCAAAATTCCCGCTGCGGATATTCGTTTTTTCCCTGTTGCTCCTCACCCTGGCTGCACTGGCGAATACACTGGAGGCGGAGACGGAGAAAAATGACTCGGAACCTCAGTCCTCCCAGCCGTTCCCCCGCATCGCCGCCATCGTAACCGAATACCGGCACAATTCGCACGCCGATGTGATTGTCAGCCGGTTGATGCAAACCGATACCCTCGATGGTACGGGCGAAGAACCGCAACTGGACCTGGTCTCCCTCTGGACCGATCAGGTTCCCGAGAACGACACAAGCCGCAAACTTGCGAAAGAACATGGGGTTCCGGTCTATGACAGTATCGAGGAAGCGTTGACGCTCGGAACGGGTAAGCTCGCGATGGATGGAATTCTGCTGGTCGCCGAACACGGGCAATACGAGAAATCACCAACCGGGCAGGTTATTTATCCCAAGTTGCGTTTATTCAAAGAAATCGAAGCCGTCTTTCGGAAGACAGGACAGGTCGTTCCGATCTTTCACGACAAACATATCGCCGACAACTGGGAAGACAGTATGAAGATCATGTCGGCGATCCGCGAACTGGAGATTCCTTATATGGCCGGTTCGTCTCTTCCGGTCCTGTGGCGCATTCCCGAGGCCAATACCGAACGGGGGGAGAAGGTCAAAGAGGTGGTCGCCACTTCCTACGGCTCACTCGATGCCTATGGCTTTCACGCACTCGAAATGGTGCATTGCCTGATCGATCGCAGGGAGGGAGGCGAAACAGGAGTGAAGTCGGTGCAGTGTCTCGAAGGAGACGCGGTCTGGCAGGCGATGGACGAAGGCGCATTCGATCAAAAACTGCTTAAAGAGTGCCTCGGTCGGCAGACGAAGCGATCTCCCCCCACACTGGAGGAAGTCCGCGAGCGGACACCGGAACCGGTCCTGTTCATCGTCAATTACAACGATGGCCTGAAGGCGAGCATCATCACGCTCAACGGCACGGTGAATGAATGGACCGTCGCCTGGCGAAATGCGGAAACGAACGCAAGCACCGCCACCGCGTTCTGGACACAGGAAGCCCGCCCGTTCATGCACTTCGCACATCTGCTGGACGGCGCCGAAAAGATGTTCCATTCAGGCAAACCGACCTGGAATGTCGAACGCACGCTGCTGGTCAGTGGCACACTCGATGCCCTGCTGCAATCGAAGGTCGCGGGAGGCAAAGTCGTCGAAACGCCCTACCTCGATGTGAAATACACACCGACCTGGGAATGGAAACAACCCCCACCCCCACCACCCGGCCGCCCCATCATGAGCCAGTAACAGGCCAATGGTGAACCAGACAATCTGAAGAAGGGTGGCCCAGACAATCACGAAGTGTTGTCTGGGTTGCGTAAGCAACACCTAAGCGTGGAACTCTAATCAGCGCGAAAGTCCATTCACTCATTTGGATTGAACCACCAAGCGGCTGTGTTATTTGTCAATGTTTTTTCACAGACATTTGATGTCCTTGGTGGCTTGGTGGTAAAACTTCCGAACGATTGCACCATCGACCTACAACGACATCTGCAACAGCAGCAACATCTCCACAAATTGAATCTGCCGCGCAAGCTGCGCGGCGGCGGAGTTCCCGTCCCGGGCGGAATCGGCGCAGAAGTCGACGAAGCCGAAGGCGTCCCAGTTGTGCCCGGCGTATTGGCCCGAGCCGATGTCGGCGCGGCTGGGAGAATTTTCCATTTCCTGCTGCAGCGCGACAGCGCGTTCGTTGAGGTCCGGGAAGATCGGGGACTGTCCCACGCGACGATACCAGTATTTGCAGTTACCGTAATCGGGCTCACGGCGGTGCATGATCGCGTGCCAGTGATCGGCGATGGGATCCCCTTCCATCGACTGCGATGCCTCGTGGCTGAGGTCGAGGTAATCATTCAGCTGATAGAGCGCTGCACGAAGCTGTGTCCGCTGCGCATTGCGGCCCAGTTCGGACCGTGAGGTGCAGGCGCGAATACTTTCCTCGAGCCAGTTCCAGTTGCGACCGGGGGTCGAGGGCGCCAGGTCAGGCAGCTCCATCTTTGCGAGCGGAGAGTCGGCTCCCTGCGGCAATCCTTTCACTTTTCCCTTCGCCGCGAGACCTGCAATGATCGCCCACAACGGATCCGCAACATCACCTGTTTCCTGCAGTCCCGATTCCAAGGCCTGTTTGTTAATCACAATCGTCGCCGTGCGTGTCGGTGGCAGCGCGAGGATGGCGACCTCCGGATCCGCATGTTGCCAGATGTCCGTTATCAGCCCCTGAGCTGGATAGAGTACCACCGCTGCAGTCGATCCCTGTTCGAGAACGGCTTTCGCCGAATTGAGGGCGTCATCAGCGGGCTTCCGATCTACGTCCGCAAAGGCAAGAACATCGGAACTCGATTTCGCGATGGCCTCTTTCAAGTCCGCCGAGGAGCAAGCGGTGAGCCGATGTTCCGACAGCGAGGACTTTTCGGTCGATCCGGTGAGATGCAAATCCATGGTCACTTTACTTTCCAGTCGAAGCAGAGAATCAGTCGTGGGGTTCATCTCATTCTACTGGAGCAGGGAGCGGATCTCAAAAGTGACCCCCGTATAAAATAACAAACGCCTTTCTCGCCAGTGGGACGAGAAAGACGTCTGTTACTTCAGTGGTTTTACGATTTGATCGAGCGACGGTTTCCTGTTCCGGTTTCAGTCAGCCAGTCAGGTTATTGTCGCTTTCTCTTGTTATCGTTTTCTGAAAACTCGACCGGGTCAGTGGTAACCCGGCCGAGTCGCAGAATCTTCTCATTTAACCAGTCATCAGTTCCACTCTTAGTGAGTGTAAGCCGACATTCCGTGCTCGGAGATGTCGAGACCTTTTTCTTCTTCTTCCGGAGACACGCGGAGCAGTCCAACGCCCTTAAGGATGAAGAAGAGAATCAGCATGGTGACGAAGGCGTACAGCGGAATCACGATGGAGCCAGTGATCTGAGCGACCATGTTGGCGGTTTCGCCTTCGTATTTCACACCGAAGATACCAGTCGCGATACCACCCCAGACACCACAGGCACCGTGGACAGGGAAGGCACCGACGGGATCGTCGATCTTGAGTTTATCCAGGGCAATGATGGCCAGGACCACGATCACACCAGCGATCGCACCGATCGCCATGGCTCCGGGGTTGGTCACACCATCGCAGTTGGCGGTGATACCGACCAGACCCGCGAGGATACCGTTGAGAGCCATCGACAGGTCGGGTTTGGAGAACAGAACCCACGACAGAACTGTCGCGGCAATTCCACCCGCCGCAGCGGCGAGTGTGGTGTTAGTGGCGATCAGCATCATGGCATCGATATCAGTTTTGTCCGAGAAGACCAACTGGCTACCGGGGTTGAAGCCGTACCAGCCGAACCACAGGATGAAGACACCCAGAGCGGCAATCGGCAGGCTGTGACCAGGCATCGGTTGGGGTTTGCCATCAGCACTGTATTTGCCGAGGCGAGGTCCGAGGACGATCGCACCAGCCAGACCAGCGAATCCACCGACCGCGTGTACCACGATCGAACCAGCGAAGTCATAGAAGCCCATGGCGTCGAGCCATCCACCACCCCATTTCCAGCTTCCGCTGATCGGATAGATGAAGGCAGTCAGGATCGCACTGTAGATGATGTATCCATTGAATTTCATACGGCCGGCAACAGCACCCGAAACGATCGTGGCGGCAGTTGCGGCGAAGACCGCCTGGAACAGGAAGTCGACCTGCGGGAAGAGTTCTCCCGGTCCAGAAAGGGAAGAATCTGTTTCAGCAACGCCCGAACCTGCGAATCCGAGGTAACCCGGAATGCTCCAGCTCTCGCCAGGGTACATCAGGCCGTAACCGATAACCCAGTAGAGCAGCACACCGACGCAGACGTCCATGGAGTTCTTGAAGAGAATGTTGACGCTGTTCTTCGAGGAGTTGAAGCCAGCTTCGACCATCGCGAAACCAGCCTGCATCAGGAAGACGAGGACAGCACAGAGGAACAACACGAAGTTGTCGAATGCATACTGAAGTTGACCGAGGTCAGCAGAAGGTTCTTTAACGGGAACTTCGTCCGCTGGAGCTTCTTCTTCAGTGGTGGCTTCTTCCGTGGGAGTTTCTTCAGCCGGAGTTTCCGTCTCGGCCGGTGTTTCTTCTTGTGCGTACGCGACGGTCGTCATCACCGTTGCGGGCATCATCAGGAGCGTTCCAAACAGGAGCGCAAAGAAAGCGCAGTTTTTAATCATTGTTTTCCCTCTGCATTGCAATCAACCACCGAAACAACATCGAAACTCACCACGGATGAACAGGACTCGTGGGCTACAGATCGATGACGGGAAAGGTCGAAAGTAAACAAGTTGCGACTATGGAATAAGTACGTTCGGCTCAACAGCAACCTGTTCCGGCTTCGAACCGGAGGGGCGTCGCCTGATCCTGCCTGGTGAGTTACCCGCGTGACGGTTTTCTCTCAGGCCTTCGAGCGCGCATTTCGTTGGAAAACGGAGACACCAGTTCCCGCGTGTGGCAGAGAATCGGCTCGAATCATTTCGAAGCCGATCAATGCCGCCGCGAAGGAACTTAACCCAGCGATATTGAGCTAAGCAGCCGAAAAGCAAGAAGCGTGCCCGTCCGTCGTGTTCGTTTAGCGTTTTCCGCGCAGAGATCATCAGGGCAAGGCGTTTTCCGCGAAATCCTTATAAAAAACGAAGGGTACGCGAAAAATTTATTAAAGCGATGTTGCCTAAAAAAGTTGCAACCACGTTGGCATACTGCGCACTCAATGCGCGATCACTGCCTCCCATTTGGGCGACCCCATCGCCGCACATGTCAAAATAAATAAAATTATGCCTTTGCGAGAAAGAAATCCCCCTCGCAAATCGCCTTAACTTCGGGCATCCTATACACATTAATCGACAAATTCTCTTCAACTTGCCTCTTCGTTCCACTCGACTCAACCAGACAGTTTTGCTCTGTCTGCATAAAATAGGGTCGCGGTTGACCTGACTTGGTCCCGTTCGACCTGTCCCGGAGACTTTGCCCGACTTCACCTCATCTATTCAGGGCGCCATGCATTTCACTCTTCGAAACGTCCTAATCCCACGCCAAACTTCCGTCAGCGCCAATCGAGGCAGCTGGCTGCTCGGAATTTCGCTGACGTGCGTCCTGTTCGGACTGAACATGGTGCGTGGTGCAGATCCGGAGGAAGGTTCTCCCTCCGATTCCACGCAACCAATGTCGGACAGTTCAGCGGAACAGATTCCGTCCCCGGAAGCGAACAGACCTAAAGAGTCGCTTTACGCGACAATCGCTGCGCGCGAAGAAGAGTTGTGGCAGGCCGCGCTCGATATCTGGAAATGGGCCGAGCCTGGTTATCACGAAACCCGTTCCTCGCAGCGGCTCCAGGGGCTCTTACATGATGCGGGCTTCAAAGTCAGTGCGGGCATCGCCGAGATTCCGACCGCGTTTGTCGCGGAATTTGGAAGTGGCGAACCGGTGATTGCATTGCTCGGGGAATTCGATGCGCTTCCCGGTCTGGCGCAGGACGCCGTTCCGTATCGCTCAACGGAGACCCCGGACGCTTACGGTCATGCCTGCGGGCATCATCTTTTCGGCGTTGCTTCGGCAGGCGCGGCGATCGCCATTGCGGAAGAGATCAAAGCCGGTCGGATTCAGGGAACGATTCGTTACTACGGCTGCCCGGCAGAAGAAGGGGGCGCGGCCAAGGCCTTTATGGTTCTGGCGGGAGCGTTTCAGGGTTGTGACGTCGTACTGCACTGGCATCCGAGTAATCGTAACGCCGCCGGCGCCCGTTCTTCGCTCGCGCGCATTGCTGTAAGGTTTCAATTCAAGGGTGCCCCCGCGCACGCCGCCGGCGCTCCCGAAGAGGGACGGTCGGCACTCGACGCTGTAGCACTCACCAATCACGCCGCGGAATTGCTTCGCGAGCACATCCCAGATTCCGCCCGTATTCACTACGTGATTACGAACGGAGGACAGGCCCCCAACATCGTCCCCGAAACGGCGGAAGTCTACTACTACGTCCGCCACTTCGACGCCGACGTCGTGAAGAGACTGTATGATCGACTACTGCTCTGCGCAAAAGCCGGCGCGCTGGCGACCGAAACCGAACTCGTCGTGGACTACGAAGGGGGAATCGTCAACCTGCTGCCGAACCTGGCGCTGTCGGAAGTGATTGAGAAGAACCTCAAGCAATTGAACGATCTGAAATACACCGAGGAGGAACAGCTCTTCGCAGTGAAGTTGCAGGAGAGCCTGCTGAAGCAGGAACCGATCAGCGATATCCGCGAGGTTTACGATCTCTCGGGCATCGTTGGCCCCGGGTCGACCGATGTGGGTGATGTCTCCTGGAACGTACCAACTGCAGGGTTCAATACCGCCTGTTGGGTACCGGGGACTCCCGCGCATTCCTGGCAGGCAACCGCCTGCGGCGGCACGAGCATCGCGCGGAAGGGGATGCATCTCGCCATGAAGACGTTGGTGGCATCCGCTTGGGACCTCTATCAGAATCCCGAATTGATCGCCGCGGCGAAGAGAGAATTCAAAGAGCGGACGGCGCGACAGAGCTACCAGACCTTGATGCAGCCCGATCAGAAACCGGCCCTCGATTATCGGCAACTTCCGGCCGATAGCATGCATTAGCCGATAGCATGCATTAAATGAGTCCCCTGTCGCGGGGGGACGATTCAGCTGTTCTGGCTGTTGGGCGGTGGAATCTTCCCGTCGCGTACCGAGTTCCACCAGTTTCGCCATTGCAGTTCATCAAACTGAAAGTTCTGGTCCGTCAACTTCTGCAGCGAGGCGAGGACTTCCGCGTTCTGCTGATCGCGATTCACATTCACCAGCTTCGTCTGTGGTGGAGGGGCGACGATGTTCGAATCATCGATGATCACGCCGAAGGGCAATTGTCCTGTCCGCAACTGATACTCGATCTGCGGCGGCAATAATGGCCCGCGTGAACCGACGGAATAGGTCTGCTTCTGCACCGGTACGGAGACCTGATAGGTGTGTGTCGTCACCAGAGCATCGATGAGATAGGGAACGACGCGGATATCACCAATCTCGCCCAGGAACGCGCCCGCGCGGCGAACGACCGTGTTGTCAGCATGCTTCAACTGCCGAACATACTGCGAGGTGACGAATTCCAGCTGCTCCGGCGGTAGACTGTTGAACGCATTCTTGCGAACTTCCAGACTGCTATCGAACAGAGACATCTCGATCAGTTTCAGGATCGCGGCTTCATCGTCGATATTCGGCAGGATCTCGACCAGTAGTAATCGGAAGTTGTCTCCCGATTCCTGCTGCAGGTATTTTTCGAGTGCCGGGATGGCGTCAGGAGAGTCGATTTCGCGAAGAGCGGCGAGCCCCTTCTGCTGATAGGTCGCCGTACGGTGAGTCAGCCAGCCACGCCATAATTTGACTTTCTTCCGCCATTCTTCGCGACGTTCGCGTTCGGCGGCAATCTCGTCGATCAGTTCTTTTTCGCGTTCGCTGATGTAACGGCCACGGTATTTCACCATGCCCCGCGACAGCATCAGTTCGTCCCGCTCCTGTTTGCGAACGGCGATATCAGCGCGGGTCAGCGCCTGTTGCGCGGCGACGTGATCTTTATCGAGAGCCAGCACCGCCTCAATCTGCGCTTTCCACTGCGGGAAAAGTTCCTGCTTGCGCGCCCACTCGGCCAGCTCCCACTGGGCCGCCGCTGTCTGAGGAGCTCTCAGTGCTTTGATCTCGTACTCTTCCACGGCGGCCGGTTGATAGACAACGTCTTCGACGTCGACCGCTGAGATCGCCAACAGGTTACCGGTCAATGTCCGGATTCGGTAGATCTCCGGTCCCACGACGGCCGCGCCATCTGCCTCATCGTCGGGCTGCTCAATCGTTCCGCGCACGACCCCGCCGTTCGTCAGGATGAGGTGGTCAGCGTGACTGATCGAAACCAGTGACAGACTCAACCCCATTCCGAGAACCGGAACCAGGAAGGAGCGGCGGAAAAGCCAGCTTGCGGACAACAAAGTAATCATTAGTTCACTTACATTCATGCGTTAACAAATAACGACTCTTCAAATTCTAGGGCATCGTCTCTCGTGAATTCAACAACTGTCTCCAATCAGACCATTTTTCAGCTGTTTTTCGTCGGAATAGTGGTCATGATGACCATAGGAGCAGAAATGCAGTCATTCCCCCGGCTGGCCGTGGCCCGGCGGCAACCCGTATGATGACGAGACTCATTCCGGCGACAAACCGAACATTGGTGACTCTGGGCAGATTCGGGTATATTAAAATTCCCATTGATCCCGAGACATATCGCGACCTCGCCGTGCTCTTGTTTACCAGCACTCAAATCAAAAACGTAAGATGATGCTATCCAACAACATCGTCTGCGACTCGAACGAAATCCCAGAGGTTTCTCATGCTGAAGCGTACCTTCCTGGTTATCTGCTGTCTGGCTTCCCTATTATGCGTGGAATCGGCATCCGCACAATTGCGTTTGACCTCCCAGGCAAACGGACTCCCGACCAAGGACTTGCTCGCCCGTTACGCCCTGACCCGCGGTTGGTGGGGGCAGGCGGTCGTCGACCCCTTGGGAGACCGGGTCATCCATATCTCGGTCGATGAGGCGTTCGTCTACGTGCAGACCGATCTCGGGAACATCACCGCGCTCGACGTCAACACCGGGAAACGCGCCTGGTATTATCGGTTCGGTTCCAATAGCGCTTTCATCTCCCGCGCCGTCTCCGACGCGGAAACCGTCTACTTTATCGCAGGCGTGCATCTGATCGCGCTCGATCGATTCAGTGGCAACGAAAAATGGATGCTCCGCTTACCGGGCCCCGCAACGTCGCAGATCGCAGTCGATGACGACCAGATTTTCTTCGGCGATGTAACCGGTATGTTCTACGCCCTTGATCTCGGTCGCATCAATCAGTTTGCCCGCGACGGGGACCTTCCCAACTCGTCTTTCGACACCGTCAACTGGCGATATCGCGCCGCAGACCAGATTCGGTATACCCCGCTGCTGATCGAAGACGAAGTCGTCTTCACCGGGGATGACGGAACCGTTTACGGTCTGGCTAAAGCGGACAAAAAGCAATTCATGCACTTCGAGGGGGATTCCCCCATCGTCGCTCCACTCAGCCACCGTGGAAGACTTCTCTACATGTCGATCGCGGACCGGAGCTCCCGTCAGGACAAGCGAATCTTCTGTCTGAATCAGAAGACTGGTGAAACGGTCTGGCAGCGCGTGCTGACTCAACCCGTTCTGCAGCGAATGATCGTCGTGGGTGAAAACCTGTACGCCGTTCCTGCCCGCGTCGGCCTGATGATGATGAATGCCGATACCGGCCAGCGATTCTGGGTGAATACCGACACAACCCGGTTTCTTGCACAGACGGAGTCGTTCGTACTGGGAGAAGACGATCTGCGGAACATTACGTTGATCGACAAGAAAACTGGTATCACCGAAGGACGCCTTCCGCTGCGTGACTTCTCGATTCGCTTCCAGAACGAGCAGACCGACCGACTTTACCTTGCGCGACTCGATGGCATCGTGGTGGAAATTCACGAGCTGGGTTCGGAATTCCCCATTCAATATCGAAACCAGGGAGATCAACCGATCGAACCTGAAATGGCGCCCAACGACGCCACTGGCCAGGAAGGCGACGCTACAGAGCCCGCTGAACCGGCAACGAACAATAATGCGGAAGGCTCTAATGAGCCGCAGGAACCTGAGACGCCTCAGGAAGAACCCGCTAACAACAACAGTGGTTTTCGCGATCTCTTCGGTCGCTGAGAACGACGCTAGATCCTGTCCAGGATAAGTGTGGCGGCTATCGGACCCGAAAAGCCCTTGAAAGTAGCAGGATACGCCGCCAGAACACGCTACGGTTATCTGGAATTTGCTATAGAGCGTCCTACTGAAACAGCAAGCTGTCGATGCGGCGGTCGGAGTTCGTGCTGTCAGCTGGCTCCGGTCCCCAGCTCAGTGGGCGACCCGAAGTGGGCGTACTGTGTCCGATCTGAATGCTGTGTCCCATCTGAATGCTGTGCCCCACCTGAATACCTTGTCCCATTTGAACGCTGTGCCCTATCTGCGGCTGTGCCTGTAAAGACATTGGGGCCACGTATTGCAGCGGATAGCCATTCCCGGGGACCATGGTCTGATAACCGACCTGAGTGGGCCGTTCCGCCGGAACGGGCTGCATGGGAGCTGTCTCGGGAACCTGCTTCGGGGCCGGCACAGCTTTAGGGGCCGCAGGCGGACTTGCCGGTGCTGCGGGTAAGGTTTTCTCGATTGGTTGGGGTGAGATCAATTCCGCGCCACCCTGCGAAGTACAGTTACCACCCGACGTGCAGCCACTCGGAAGACAATTGTTTGCAGGACAGCTGTTACAGATTTCCCGCTCGACGGGAAGCTGTCGACGAGGGCCGACATAAGTCACGCCAGCAGCGCTGACGCAGGAACCGTAGCACCCATTGTCGAGTGTGCTTTCAATGAAGTCCTGCCGCGAATAGATCTCGTTGCAGCGATGCACACCTTTAATGTAGGCGTGCTGGACTCCGGCGTGATAACCTGAGTACCACTCTTCTACCTGATGTGAACCTTCGGGGCAGCGGTATTTTTCTTTCCAGTATTTGGATGGCGGGGCAGGGGGCAATACGCCGTTCCCACCTTCGGCGATATCTTCAAATGCCTGCTCGAAGCCATCCTCGTAGTCGTCCGAGAATTCACAATGGGAGGCGCGGCTGATTTCCGTCAATGCAGAACACCCCAATCGTCGCGCCGCCAAGCCGTCCACGCGCGGGTGACAACAGTCGCCAAAGGTCGTTCCTGAACCGTTCGGACAGGTCGAGCAATCAGTTGTCGAACATACGTTCCCCACAGCCGAATGGCCCAACGTGTGGCATCCCGACTGTGAGAACAGCAGACTGGTGAAAATTCCGGCAGCCAGCAGGCTGAGTGACGACTTGTGCATCGGTACCGTTTCGTCCTTGAAAGCGGAGCGGGAGAAAAACTCTCCCGGCAGTTTTTACCGGCATAGCGGAGGAGGGCGACGGGGCAACTCGAATCCGCGCGACTCGATCGCGATGCTTTAAATGGCAGTCGAAGCATCCGATTCCGCACGTTCGTCCGCATCTTCCCTCCGTGGAAGCGCTATGACGCTTGTTCTGAATATCGACGCCCTCCGTTGCCGAGTGGATTCTTTTCGTGCAGGTGCCGCTCAGCGCGGTCACGCGAACCGGATAAAAAAGAGAATCCAGTCAAACTGTTCCGGTCAGGTAAAGGGACAGAATCTCTCGGATCGAGCGAAGCCCCCGTCCCCTGGTATCCCGTTTACGTTACAGCGAGGTATTCCCGAAGGCTGCGTACCACCTGTGCGGCCCGAGTCTGGAACTTTGCGACGGTCGGCGGCTTCTCTACAGGCTTCACTGTGACCTGAATCTCGGCCACATTGTGAGCCCCCTGCTTTCGCGTTCCCTTCTGGAACTGCAGCAGCAATTCGACCGGCTGACGTTCGGGTGCCTTGCCCCAACCCGAGAGCAGTCCGGCCCGCCCCACACGCATCCGGACGTGTTCCGAATCAGCATCTTTCAGCACCGCCTGATTCGCTTCCAGAAACGCGCGCAGTTTGTAAATGATCATGTCTGAACTGGTGCAGGCGGTCAGCTTCTGCTCGTAGACAAACGACTCAGCATGTTTCGCTTTCTGTTTGCTGACATCGACGAGGTCAAGATCCTGTTCCTGTCTCGTGAGTGAGCAGACTCTGTTTCGTCCGGTTTCCTTCGCCTGATAAAGTGCCTTGTCGGCACGGCGGACCACATCGGAAACGACATCGCCTTTTTCAATCTGCGCCACGCCGAACGAGGAAGTCACCGCCGCGTGCGGTAATCCGCCGATGGAAGCATGCTCGATCGCAAGTCGGAAGCGATTCGCCTTCTGTACCGCCATATCGAGATCAGTGTTCGGACAGAGGACGACGAACTCTTCGCCACCGTACCGGCCCACGATTTCTCCGGAATAGGTTTCGGCTTCCAGCAACCGGGCGAGATCAATCAACACGCGGTCCCCGACCGCGTGACCATGCGAATCATTGATCGATTTGAAGTAGTCCACGTCGAGGAATATCGCGCTGAAGATTTCTTTCGAGCCCCGTTTATCAAACTGCTGCCACATCGCCTGCAGTCGAGTCTCCAGTTCGCCCCGGTTGGGAATCTTTGTCAGCGCGTCCCGAGTTGCGGCCAGTTTCAACTGCTGCATCTCGTCGCCACCGGCGTTTCGTACCTTCTCCTGATTGAATAGGATTTCCAGAACACCGAGCAGCTGATTTTTCTCATTCAGAATCGGCAGCGATTGAACTTCGTACTCGTCGAGTTGTTCGTGATCGTTCATCCGGTAGTAGGTGCTGAGGACCGATTTCTTCGTAGAATGCGCCAGCAGCATTGCCTGATCTTCCAGACCGATCCGCTTCCGTTTTTCGTTGAAATAATTCAGCAACTCCGGCTTCCAGTCGGTCTGGATCAATTCATCCGCCGGCTTTCCGGTGATCTGGTGCATTCCCTGGCTCCAGAGAACAATGTCCATCTTGTGATCGACCAGGTAGAAGCCGCTGTAATGCTCATCGAGACAGACGAGGTACTGCATGATCTGATGGATGTTTCGTTCCGCAAGGACAGTCTCCAGTTTGTCACCGGTCGTCTCGGGCGGGATCTCCTGACTGGTTTCGTTTTCATAGATCATCCGCGGGGTGGCATCCTCTTCGACCCAACGCTTCAGCGCAGAAACAACCGAACTGTCAAAGCGCGTAGTCGATTGCTCCTCGAGGATCTGCATAACGTCAGCGTGCGATTTTCCTGAGCGATACACCTGATTGCAGCGGAGAGAATCATAGGCATCGGCAACTGAAAGAATCCGGGAGCCGATACTGGTGCCGTATTGAGAGACGTTCCTAATCAGGTTTTTCATGATCTGCGCCCGTTCGGCATCGACGATCATGTTCACGATTGAGACGGGAATATGGACGGCGCGCAGCAGGCAGGTTCCGTTGTACAAATGCCGGCTGATAATTTCGCGTTCGATCGAATTGAGGCGGCCCGGTTTATTCAGAATGTGCTGCGGAACGGAAATCTTGCCGAAGTCATGCAGCAGCGCAGCCACTTCCAGTTCGCGCTGTTGTGTTTCTGACCAGCCCAGTTTGTTCGCGATACCCGTGGCCAGAAGGGCGACGCGCTGGGAGTGCGTGTAAATATACGGATCGTAAGAACGCAGCGCCGCGAGCAGAACGCGGAGCAGTGTTTTGGAGACCTCCGGAGTGTCATTTTTCTCCGAAGGCTTTTTATCGCCGCTGATTCCCAGATTGCGGCCCGCGTCGCGATCGAATCCCGGATTCCCCATTGCCGCGAGCAGAAACAGCGTCAGCAATTCGGAAGAGCTTCCCGAACGACGGACAGCGACATTGGCGTTCGTGTGTCCGGCAACCATCTCTGCTGTATTGGCAAACAGAGAATCCATGGCGGCAAGTTGATTGGTCATGTTAACTTCGATCAGCTAAGGGAAACGACCGGCGGTGAAGATCGACTCGCCGTACTTTCCGGGAGATGGGGGTTCTGTCCACTCATACCATTCGCTCAATTCCTCATCCGGTACCTGATGAAAACGGGCGCGCAATGGCTAAGGAAAGCTAGCTCGCCGGGCGATTGAGTCAACTTCCCCCGCGGCGACGGGGTAAATCTCTTAAGTAAGCATAGATCGATCATACCAATTATGACGATCAAGCAGGCGATGGGCCAGAGGAACAAACCCACTCCATCCCGTTGCGGCTCCCCGGTCAGCTCCGGTCGGCGTTACGATTCGTACTTCTTCAGCCGACTGTAGAACGTACTGCGGGGCATCCCCAACAACCGGGCGGCGCTCGCTTTGTTCCCACCCGCCTGGGTCAAGGCGCTCATCAGCATTTCCCGCTCCTGCTCATCCGCCAACTCCTTCGCCTGGGGCCAGCGACCGCCGTTCGACTCTTCGATGCGAGGGGCTTCCAGCAGGCCATGACTCGCGGTGGGGATCGGCAGCGGTTTGTAAGCAGGCGAGCTGGTCGGAACGTGCTGCTGCAGCACGCGCGGAAGATCCTTGAGCTGAATAACCTCTGAATCCGCCATGACGACCGCTCGTTCCACCACGTTTTCGAGTTCACGAATATTACCGGGCCAGGGATAATTCACCAGTCGCGCCAATACCGCCTCGTCGAACCCGGTTACTTCTTTGCCCGTTTTCTTGCGGGACTTCTCGAGGAAATGCAGCGATAGCTCGTAGATGTCTTCCATACGCTCCCGCAGCGGTGGCAGAGAGATACTGATCACGTTGAGCCGGTAGTACAAGTCTTCGCGGAACTTACCTTCTTCGATCAACCGTTCGAGGTTCTGGTGTGTCGCCGTCACCAGACGAACATCGACCTCCACCGTTCGCGATCCCCCCACCGGTTCGAACTTCCGCTCCTGCAGAACGCGTAACAACTTGATCTGGGTTTCGAGCGATATATCACCGATCTCATCCAGGAAGAGCGTCCCGCCATGGGCGGCTTCGAATCGGCCGATTTTATCTTTGTGAGCGCCGGTGAAGGCTCCCTTCACATGACCGAAGAGTTCGCTCTCCAGCAGACCCGCGGAGAGTGCGGCGCAGTGGACACTGACGAGTGGCTTGTCCCGGCGCGCACTGTTTTCATGAATGACGCGGGCGAGCAATTCTTTACCCGTGCCACTTTCTCCCAGTACCAGAACGGACGAGGTGCTGTCCGCGACCTTCTTGACTGTCTGCAAGACCTGGATGGTGGCGGGACTGTTCCCGATGATCGCCCCGCGCTGCAGTGAATCATCCTGCGGAGGCTGCGCCTGCAGGCGCGTCATCTTATGTTCTTCACGACTGATCGCGAGTTCCGCCTGCATCATCATGATCTGCCGTTCCTGCGATGATATTTTTTCGACCTTCAGTTTGAGGTCATCATTCAGGCGACTCAGATCCTGATGCAGCTTCGCCCCGTGAAGCGCGATGTTCGAAATCTGCGCGAGGGCTTCGATAAAGGTCAGGTCTTCCGCAGTGAAGGCACCCGAGTTCTTCTTGCTGCCGAGGGCCACGATTGCTTTCCCATCGCGACCTAGGTCCACGACATGAATCAGATGCGCATTCAGTTCCCTGAGCAGGTTCTGGACGGGGGTGATCTCACTGCGCGTGCCCGCCATCACCCGCTGCGCGCTTCCTTCCCGTTCGAGTGACTCTTCGATTTCGCCATCCAGAGTGAACTGCATCGTCCGTAACTCCGAACCTTCGGCGCCGATCAGCTTGAACGGACTTCCCGGATGCATGCGCAGGTAAAGGGAGGCATCCTTAACGTTCAGCACTTCCACGATGGAACCGAGCATCAACTCTGTCACCGACTGTGGCTCCACCACGCGGTCCATCATCCGGTTCATGCGGCGCAGCGCCTTATCGAGCTGATACTTCTCGCGGAAGAAACGCCGATCGAGCATCCGCTGCACGCGGTCGCGCAGCAGAAGTGCAATCACGATCGGAACCAGTAGTACCGAAGTAAAGACGACCAGTTGATCACTGCGGATGGAAATACCGAGCAATTGAATGATCTGCCCCATCAACGCCACTACCAACCCGAAGCTGACGGTGAGCAGAAAGCTCATCAGGTAATAAAGCGCGCTTCGGTTGATGACTTCGTTAATGACCTTCAATTTGTAACGCACAATACCCACGCAATACGCGACCATGAAAAAGATACTCGCGAGGAAGCTGAGCACAGGCGCTTTGCCGTGGGCAAATTGATCTTTATCGAATGTCGCCAGCCAGAGCGCCGCACCGAGCATCAGCGTTGAGACAAGCCCTACACCGAGGATGACGCGGACCTGGTTTTTCTCCAGCGGATTGCGCGTGGTGAAGAAACTGACCGTCAGCGCGGCGAGAATGCAGAGGAAGTACAGGGTCGCGATGCCGACGTAACTGTAAATCGTCGTCCGCACCCACCCGAGCACTTCCACCACATTGAACGCCGTGGTCACTTCCGCTGGTTGGAAATGGACCCAGTAACCGTACATCCAGAGACTGAGAAAGAGGGCGGACGAAACAGCGGGGATGACGTAAATTCCGGCCAGCAACACGCCGGGCCAGCGGCGAATAATACGTTTGGGGTGGGGATAAACCAGAAAGAAATGCAGTGCCACCGCCGGCAACAATGCGGCGCAGATCACGAAAGGCACCATCAGCCAGAGGCGGGTGAAGAGAATCCACCAGTAAAATGTTCCGACCGAGGCGCCGAGCATACAGATCATCATCGCGTAGAAGAGGTGGGACGCCCGGTCGTACGGCCGATACCAGGCAGCCAGGGCCGCGATGGCAAAAATCCCAATCTGCACGAAGACCCATAGCAGAGTCATTAACATCTCGCTGAACGGGACCGATTGCAGTTGTAACTGGCTCTTGAGAATCGTCTTCCGGTCCTGATCGCGGAAGAAATCGATTTCGACCGGTTCTCTTCCGGAAGAGGCGCTTCCCGCTGTGCTCGCTTCGAGGGGGGCCGGATAGTTCGACGCCTTTTTCTCTCTCGGCCCGGCGTGATAGAGCTGGGCCATGACATCGCTGTAGTCATAAAAGTTTTCGATCGTGCGTCCGTCGACCGTTTGCAGCCAATCCCCTTTCTCCGGCGTCGCTCCCCAAAGCACCGACGTCCGACCGGGGTCGACATCTCCATTCGCATCCTCGGTCTCGAAGAGGATTTCGCGAATCTGCATCCCGCTGATCGGCCCCTCTCCCTCATCCAGCAGCAGAAATCGGAGCCGCAAATCGGGAGAGGTTGCGACATAGCCCAGGGCGATCACCACATATAAAAGTACGGCACCTCCCGCGAGGGACATGAAAATGCGGCGTGCCGATGAAGAAGTGGTATCTTGAGGAGCCATGAATCGCCCATGTGAAACTGGAGAATACCGAACTGCGGCGATGACAGGGGCGAACTGCGTCCCAAGTCGCGCCGATCCGGAGCGAAATCTTGAATGATTCTATACTTCGGTGCGCCGATTTTTCAACTTTTGGGCGCCCGCAAGCGCCGAAACAAGCGCCGAAAACTGGAAATCGTCGACACATTTCGGCGCCACGCGTTAACTTAGGTGGTTTTACGGCCGTTTTTGGCCTTTTTCGAGATTCTACTTAAGTTCGGCACGGCGGCTGCATATTAATTCCTCCGTTCTAAGGCAAACTTGGAACGCTAACATCGTATAAAACTGCCTCAGGGCAGCGAGGATACCCAGCCTAACTCTCAAGTGGTACTTTTAAGCTGATTTGAATTCGGACTCCTGCTGAAATGCAGCCTGACCCATTTGCTGCACAGTTCCCCAACGCTTCACAGCCTATTCCGAATTTGAAACAGTGGTACCTCTTGAGAGTTATTTTTTGCGCGCCGCGAAAATACCTGAACAAAAGACACCATCCTCGGGCGGTGACTTCTTCGACAGAAGCCGGTACTCTTGGGGGAAAATAACCGTTTTGAGTTGGTTACTGCCATCACCAGACGTTCGGGGCGGGAGCACTCCATGAGTTCATCACTCACCATCTGCGGTACGATCGGGGAACCAGTCCAGCTGACGGCCACGGAATTGAGCCAGTTACCGGAAGCGTGGCAGGTACGTGATCTCGCGACGGTAGTTCCGGGTCGCGAAGGCGCGGCGATCCGCCTGTCTGCGCTACTGGATGCTTTTCCTCCCACAGAAGGTGCGACTCATATTACATTGCACGCGTCCCGGGATGGTTTCGCCGCCAGTTTGCCGATGGAAGCTGTTCGTGATGTGGGATTACTGGTTTACGAGCAGAATGCCGCGCCCCTGACCGCCGAACGGGGTGGCCCGTTTCGTTTTCTCATTGAAAATGCCGCCCCGTGCAAAACCGCCGAACTCGATGCCTGCGCGAATGTCAAATTCGTAGACCGGATCGAATACAGCCGTGGACCCGGTGCCGATACGCGCTGACGCGATGCCGGTTGACATTCCTTTGATTGCGAGGCCCGCTTTCCAAATTTGAACCAGAAGGCCGAGGTTGCGTTGATGCCCCGTCTCAGTCGAATCGCCATTTATCCCGTGAAGTCACTTAACCCCATCTATGTGGACGAAGTAAAGGTATTGGAATCGGGGGCGCTCGAGAATGATCGCTGTTTTGCGCTTTGGGATGAACAGAACAAGTTCGTGAACGGCAAGCGAGAACCGAAGGTGCATCATCTTCGTCTCACGCAATTCGGAAAAGAAGGTCTGACTCTGGATTCACACCTCGGTGAACTGGTAGTGGATTGGGTTGAGGATCCTGAGATTTCAGATGTAGTTACGGAATCCTATTTGAAAGAATTCTTCGGATACCGAGTGACTTTGTATCCCAATCCGGCAGTTGCTGAGCCACCGGGTAATCCCGGCTTCCCGGACGACCTTGAACTGGGTGGACCGACTCTTGTCTCCAGTGCGTCGCTTAAAACAGTCAGCGACTGGTTCGGGGGGCTCCCTTACGAAGAGACCTGGTTACGGTTTCGGGCGAATCTGGAAATCGATGATGTGCCCGCGTTCTGGGAGGACCAGCTCTATACGGCGGACAGGGAACAGGGAATCCCATTTACGATTGGGCGTATCCCCTTCCTCGGAATGAATCCGTGTGCGCGGTGTGTTGTCCCCACTCGCCATCCCGAGACGGGCGAAACGATTGCGGGGTTTGCGAAAACTTTCAGGACCGAGCGCGAACGAACCTTGCCCGAATGGGCGGAGCGAGAGAGATTCGACCATTATTTTCGTCTCGCTCTTAATACAATATTAAACACGGACGAACTGATGGCTCCGACCACAATCTATCCCCAGTTGATCCTGAAAGTGGGTGACGAGATTGCGATCACACCCCATGGTGATCGGTGATTCAAGACTCAGTTGACGTTCGTTAAATTTGGAACAGATGGTTCCGCCGCTACAACCGGTATTAGATTGCTCACGCCTGTGCGCTGCGGCCCCGGGGCGGAGGCTTGCCTGATTGCGTCAATAGACAGAGTCGCTACAAGTGGCCCGCCCAATACGGCTTTCTTTGGAGTTTTGCGCCCCTTCAGCTTGATTGCGGGTGTAGAGTTTGACGTGTATTCAAACTCCAATCCCTTACCCGCAAGTGCAAGGACCGGCCAATGCTTGTTCTCAGCCGTAAAAAGGACGAAAAAATCATCATCGGTGACAAGATCACCCTGATGGTGATTGACATCCGTGGTGACAAAGTTCGTTTAGGTATCGATGCCCCGAAAGACGTGACCGTCCACCGGGAAGAAGTCTACGAAGCGATTCAACGCGAAACAGACGCGCATCAAGGTACCGTGGAACCCACGAACTGATACTGCGTTTAAGAGTGATACTGCGCTGAAGACTGCTCTCACAAGATGTTGATGAAGCGGGTCCGGTAATGCCGCTCCGGTTGTCGCGAATAAGACAGCCAGCAATGTGCCTGCGGCGTTACGGTTCCTCTCGGAACGATTCTTCTCCAGCAAGCCTGTTGAAGAAACCTGTCAGCACGTACGCATTCTGATGATGCCACGCGCACCGTCTCTCCGGCATTCCCATCGATGTCAATGAGATGCGGCTGCTGCCAAGTGTGACGCGTTCCCTATCAGGAAAGCAATCCTTCGACGATGTTGCCGTGCACGTCGGTCAGGCGGAATTCACGTCCCTGGAACCGATAGGTCAGGCGTTCGTGATCGATGCCTAACAGGTGCAGCATGGTCGCATTCAGATCGTGAATGTGGACGGGGTCTTTGACGACGTTGTAGCTGAAGTCGTCTGTCTCACCGTATGTAATGCCACTCTTCACTCCGGCCCCTGCCATCCACATGGTATAGCAACGGGGATGATGGTCGCGTCCGTAGTTGTCTTTGGACAGGGTTCCCTGCGAATAGACGGTTCGGCCGAACTCGCCCCCCCAGACCACCAGCGTATCCTCCAGCATGCCACGCTGTTTGAGGTCGCTAACAAGCGCCGCACAGGCCTGGTCGATGTCTCCGCACTGCAGGCGGATATCCCGCGGCAGGCTGCCGTGCTGGTCCCAACCGCGAATAAAGACCTGCGTAAACCGAACGTTGCGTTCCGCCAGGCGGCGCGCGAGCAGGCAGTTGTAGGCGAAGGTCCCCGGTTTATGCACGTCGGGACCATACAGATCGAGAATGTGCTGGGGTTCTTCTTTGATGTCGACGAGATCGGGCACCGAACTCTGCATCCGGAACGCCATCTCATACTGAGAGATTCGGGCGTTGATTTCGGGATCGCCGACTTCCTCGAACTTTTTCTCGTTGAGCGCGGCGAGCGAGTCGAGCATGCGACGGCGCGTCTGGCTGTTCACGCCCTGCGGGTTCGAGAGATATAGCACCGGATCGCCCGTTGAGCGAAGTGCCACCCCCTGATGTTTCGATGGCAGGAATCCCGCTCCCCAGAGCCTGTTGTAGAGCGCCTGCGCGTCGCGTTTCGCGCTCCAGGTCGAGTTCAACACGACGAACTCGGGGAGATCCTGATTCATGCTGCCGAGTCCGTAGGACAACCAGGCGCCCAGGCTGGGGCGTCCCGGAAGTTGGGAACCGGTCTGGATGTAGGTGATGGCCGGGTCATGGTTGATCGCTTCGGTATTGACCGTTTTGATCACCGCAAGGTCGTCAACTACACCGGCGGTATGCGGGAGAAGCTCACTGACCCAGGTTCCCGTTTCGCCGTGTTGCTGGAAGTTGAACATCGTCGGCGCGACAGGCAACCGGGACTGGCCTGAGGTCATGGTCGTGATGCGCTGACCCATGCGGATGGAATCCGGGAGGTCCTTGTCGAACATCTCCTGCAGATTGGGCTTATAATCCCACATATCCAGTTGCGAGGGCGCTCCGGACATGAAGAGATAAATGACCCGTTTCGCTTTGGGCGCGTGATGGAAACCGGGCAACACGCCGGTCAGGCCATCGGCCTTGGGCAGCGTTGTCTCCGCAAAGAGCCGGGGATTGAGCAACGACGCGAGCGCGGCGGTGCCGATTCCGGTCGCCGTGCGGCCGATAAACTGACGCCGGGTTTCGCGTAAGACGTGTTCGTCGAATAAGTCCATGTTGAACTCCTGCGGATCGCAAGAAGGGTTGTTCTGTTTTCAGTGATCCTGAAACCTGCTGATGGATGGTATCGAAGTTCGCATTTTTGATTTAAAAACAGCCACCACTGGGTTTCAGGATGGGGTCTACGGCCTCGAACCGGAGTGCTATTCCTTGACGATCGTTTCGTCGAGGTTCAGCAATGTGTTGGCGACCATGGTCCAGGCCGCCAGTTCTGCTGGATCGAGTTCTTCATCTCGAGGCGAGTCTCCCACCGTGAGCAGTTGCTCGGCGCTGGAAGGATCGTTTTTGAATTCCTCGAGGTTCATGTCGTAGAGTTCGGAGAGAATGGAAATCTCGCGTTCATCCGCAAACCGGGAAGTTGCCCAGCGGTAACCGAAGGCCACGCGGTCCGCAGTCGAACTTCCCCCTTCCCGCATGATGCGTTCGGCAAATTTACGAGCCGCTTCCACGAACTGAGTATCGTTCAGCAGGTTCAACGCCTGCAGCGGCGTATTGGTCCGTTCCCGTTTCACCGTGCAGGTTTCGCGCGAAGGAGCGTCGAACGTGGTCATGGAGGGGGGAGGCGAGGTCCGTTTCCAGAACGTGTACATACTCCGGCGATAAAGGGCCGGACCTTCGTCTTTCGTGAAGTTCGCCGTGTTGCTCGAGGTGTAAGCCACGACTTTCCACAACCCGTCGGGCTGATACGGTTTCACGCTCGGGCCACCAATCTCTTCGTTCAACAGGCCGCCGATTTTGAGGGCGTTGTCGCGAATCATCTCGGCATCAAGGCGGAAACGCGGGCCACGCGCCAGCAGGCGGTTGTTCGGATCCCGCTTGTGCAACTCGGACGTCACGTGCGACGACTGCCGATAAGTTGCGGACATCACGATCAGCTTCTGGAATGCTTTCACATCCCAGCCCGACTCCATGAAGTGGACGGCGAGCCAATCGAGCAATTCAGGATGCGAGGGCCATTCTCCCTGCGATCCGAAGTCCTCGGTCGTTTTCACTAATCCGGTTCCGAAATACTTCTGCCAGTAACGGTTCACGGTGACACGGGCCGTCAGCGGGTTGCTGCGATCCACCAGCCACTTAGCGAGACCCAGTCGGTTCACCGGAGCGCCTTCCGGGAGCGGCGGCAAGGCTGCCGGGACGGCTCGTTCGACCTTCTCGCCATGTTTGTCATACTCCCCCCGGATCAGCACATGTGTCTGACGAGGCTCGGCCATGTCTTCCATGATGAGCGTAGCCGGGATGTTATTTTCGTAGTCCGTGAGTTCTTTCGTCTTCGCGGCAATCTGCTCTTTGACACTCTGGAACTGAACGCGGGTCGTCGGGTTGATGTTTTCCAGATAGTAGTGGGAAACCTTCGTTGCCAGTTCGGGCGAGCGGTCGGCGGGGTTGACCTTGATCGCGGCGAGAATGTCCTCCGGGAGTGAACTCGACAGGTCGAGCGTCCGTTCGATCTGTTCCCAGACATGCTGCGAGGCGTAGCCTTCCTGCTGGAAGTCGCCATAGGTGAGAATGCCGAGTTTATCCCAGTACGCGGAGCCACCGAACTGCGTCATGGCGAGGCCGTCCACAACAGCTCCCGCTTTGAGGCCGATTTTCGCGGCGGCGACTTCGAGCCGAACCCACTCCCCTTTCGCGGGAAGCTCGCCCAGTTTCAATCGCTGCGTGGTGCCGTCCTTGCCGAAATCAACTTTGTTGGCACCCCAATAAGCACGATGATGCCACTGGTTTTCCTGCGTATGAACCTGCAACATGACTTCTTCCGGCGGGTTTTCCGGATCGAGGTAAACATACACAAAGAATCGGTCGCCAGCCCGCAGCGTGATCGGTGATTTATCCTGCTCATAATACTGCTGCACCATGCCATCCCCGGCGCGATGCAGAGACTTCTCACCACTGAAGACGGGATGATCGGGAGCACCAACGAAGTTCCAAGTCTGCCCCGTGTTACCGAGGAGGACAGCGTCGGCCAGCGGTTCGTCATCGACAATGACGATTTCCTCCGACTGCGGAAGTTCCGCGACGGCATCGGGGGTTGGGTCGGTATAGGCGACATCCTGGTAGAGAGATTCTTTGTCTTTCTTCAGCTTCTCAATGAGCGCGGTCAGGTCGGCAAGCTGCTGCTCGTCCTGAGCTGAAGGGACCTTGATTGTGGGCGGGGGGAGCAGGGCGTTCCCGTCCATCGCCTTTTCGGTCAGGCTGTTATAGAACGCGAAGAGCTGGTAGAACTCCTCCTGCGTCACCGGGTCGTATTTGTGCTCGTGGCAGACGGCGCAGCCGAGCGTTAAACCGAGGAAAACGGTCCCCATGGTTTCGACGCGGTCAACGGCGTAGCGTACGATGTATTCTTCGTCGATCGAGCCCCCTTCGCTGGTCGTGACGTTGCAGCGCTGGAACCCTGTCGCCACCTTCTGGGAAAGCGTCGGATTCGGCAGCTGGTCGCCGCCGATCTGTTCAATGGTGAATTGATCGAAGGGCATATTGTCGTTGAACGACTTGATCACCCAGTCGCGGTAGGGCCACATCGAGCGTTTGTTGTCGAGGTGCAGCCCGTGGGTATCGCCGTAACGAGCGGCGTCGAGCCAGTAACGGGCCATATGCTCGCCGTAGTGGGGCGAATTGAGCAGGCGGTCCACGAGCATTTCGTAAGCGTTCGGTGATTCATCCGCGAGGAAGGCATCGACTTCCTGCGGTGTCGGCGGAAGACCGGTCAGGTCGAAAGTGACACGGCGAATCAAGGTTTCCTTGTCTGCTTCACCCGCTGGGGTCAGCCCTTCTTTTTCGAGCCGATGCAGAATGAAGTGGTCGATCTCGTTGCGCGTCCAGCTGTCGGTTTTATTGACGGGAAGTTCGGGCAATTGCGGTGTAATGAACGACCAGTGATCTTCCCACTTCGCCCCCTGCTCGATCCATTTTTTGAGCAGTTCGATCTGTTCGGGTTTGAGTTGTTTATGCGAGTCGGCCGGGGGCATCACCATGTATTCGTCGGTGCTGGTGATGCGCTGATAGAGTTCGCTCTCGTCGAGGTTGCCGGGGACAATCGCCCGCACACCGGAATCGAGTTCCGATTTGGCTGATTCTTCGATGTCAAACCGGAGGCCCGCTTCGCGATCCTTGTCGGACGGACCGTGACAGGTAAAGCAGGTGTCCGAAAGGATGGGGCGGATGTCGCGGTTGAAACGGACTTCCTCTTCGGCCCGGAGTGAACCGCTGCTCCCGAGGAGCGCGAGGGTCAACGGAAGAGAAATGAGAGAGAACATTCTCGTCGAGGGAGACATTCAGAATACCCTTTTCTACGAGGCGAGGTCAGGTACGGTCGACAGACGCGCTTCTGACCTGGTAAGCAGATCAACTTCGCCCTGCAATTTTAGTTTGCGATACGAGTTGAGCAGGCAGGAAATCAGGCGGGAAGGCGTTGTGATCCGAAACGACTCCGGATCGGGAGGTTTATCGTGCACCGAAATTCGTAAATTCTGGGTGTTCAGTTCGCGGAGCAGGAGACTCCCGGAGGTTCGACCTTCCGTTTGGGATGTCAGGGAACCGGGCCGAGGGTACTTTCAAGCGAACGTCAATGATCCCGAGTTATCCAAACTACTATCTTAATGGACTATTTTTCAAGCCTTCATTTACCGGGCGGAACGGGTTTCCACCAGTTACCGAACAGTCAAAGGCTCGAAAGTCCATAAATTCCGTCTGGCCGGAAAATCGGAGTTGCGCGGGGTCGAATCTCGGATCGGGTGATTTGTTCGTCACCACATACTATTATAGACGGCCTGCAGCAGTGCGATAACGGGTCAATTTCGTGTCGCTTCCATTTCGTTTCCCTGGATTGGAACTTATTTAGGCTTATGAAATTAGTAGATAAAACATATCTGATCACGGGCGCGTCCCGAGGAATTGGACGGGGATGCGCAATTGAACTGGCCCGCGAAGGGGCGAACGTCGCCATCAACTATCGCTCGCATCCAGAAGAGGCAGAAGAAGTCGCCGACCTCGCCCGGAAGGCGGGGGGCAAAGCGATTATCCTGCAGGCGGATGTCGCCGACCAGGCTGCCGTGGAAGAGATGGTGGCCAAAACCGTCGAAGAGTTCGGCAAGATCGATGGTTTCGTTTCGAACGCCGCCTACAGCGATCGGGAACTGATCGTCGACGCCGATATGGAAGGGTTTCGCCGTACGATTGATGTCTCAATGTGGGGCGCTTTCTACGGACTCCGCGCGACGGCGCAGCAACTGATCAAACAGGGGACGCCCGGTTCCATCGTCACGATCAGCTCGCCGCATGCCGTCCTCGCGATCCCGACTTCGTGCGCCTACAACATGGCCAAGGCGGCGATCGACCATATGAGCCGCACCGCCGCGTGCGAATTCTCCAAACATGGTATCCGGGTCAACATCGTCCATCCGGGCTGGACCGACACCCCCGGCGAACGCAAATTCTTCACCGAAGAGCAACTCGAAGAAGGGGCGAAAAAACTTCCGCTCGGTCGCCTCGGCACGATCGAAGAACTGGGCAAAATGGTCGCGTACCTGATGAGCGATGATGCGTCGTACATGACCGGAGGCACGCTCACGATGGATGGCGGCGTGGGACTCCCCTGGTGGTCCAACCGCGCCGAAGGCGAACCCTGACGGGCTTTTCAACTGTAGGTGGCCCAGACAATCTCGTCAGAGTTGTCTGGGCCACCCTTCCTGTTTCTCGCTCACTGAATTCCCATGCGCGACCACGCTTTCAGCGGTCGCTTCGACCCTCGCTGCAGTAGACAATTGACACAGTAGGCAATTGAGGCTGACTTTCCGGGCATGCCCCCCTTCCGGGGGTGGCGCGAAGGTAGGGGAGTCGTTTGACAGTCGCCATCATTCAGGTCTAAGATTGGGGCTTCCGACTTCGCCGGAAATATCTCGAAATCTCTCAAAATCTTAATTCCCTTATCTCGATCGGATGCAGATCCGCCTCTTGCGGCTCTCGTTCCGTCTCTCTCGACATCTCTATTGTTCGCGCCCGCTCGGTGCGCCGTTGCCAGCGATGTTGAACTGAACCTTCCGAAATACACCACGAGGAGTCCGTCTCATGAGCGCCGAGACCAGTGAAAACATTGAATCCGTCCTGAAAGAAACCCGCCTCTTCCCTCCTCCCGCTGAGTTTGTCGAGCAAGCTCATATCAGTTCGGAAGAACAGTACCAGGAACTGTGGGACAAGGCCAAAAATCAGCCGGCTGAATTCTGGGGTGAGCAGGCGGAGAATCTTCACTGGTTCAAAAAATACGACTCCGTTCTCGATGGAGAGATGCCGAACACCAAATGGTTCTCGGGTGGCAAGATCAACGCGTGCTACAACTGTGTTGATCGCCATCTGCTGACCTGGCGAAAAAACAAAGCGGCGATCATCTGGGAAGGTGAACCGGGCGATACCCGCGTGCTGACTTATCAGGATCTGCACCGGGAAGTTTCGAAGTTCGCCAACGTGCTCAAGAAACTGGGCGTGACGACGGGCGACCGCGTTACTTTGTATATGCCGATGATCCCGGAACTGGCGATCGCCATGCTGGCCTGCGCCCGTATCGGCGCGACGCATTCGATCATCTTCGGTGGCTTCAGCGCCGATGCCGTGGCGGATCGTAACAATGACGCCGAATCCAAACTCGTCATCACCGCTGATGCAGGTTGGCGTCGTGGCAAGGAAGTGCCGCTGAAATCGGCTGTCGATGATAGCCTGGAAAAATCGCCCTCCGTCGAGAAGGTCGTCGTCGTCCGTCGTACGGGAGCCGATGTCACCATGGTCGATGATCGCGACTATTGGTGGCACGAACTGATGGAAGATGTCTCCGCCGATTGCGAAGCAACCGAACTGGAAAGCGAACATCCGCTTTTCATCCTGTATACGTCTGGAAGTACGGGAAAGCCGAAAGGGGTCCTGCACACGACTGCCGGTTACCTCCTTGGTACGACCATGACATCCCGCTGGGTCTTCGACCTCAAGGAAGAAGATACCTACTGGTGTACCGCCGACATCGGCTGGATCACCGGGCACAGCTACATCGTCTACGGTCCGCTCTCCAACGGAGCGACGACTGTCATGTATGAGGGAGCTCCGAACTGGCCGGATGAAGGTCGGTTCTGGGAGATCGTCGAGAAATACAAAGTCAACATCTTCTACACCGCCCCGACCGCCATTCGCGCGTTTATCAAGTGGGGGGACGAATTCCCCGCTAAATACGATCTCAGCAGTCTGCGCCTGCTCGGTACGGTGGGTGAACCGATCAACCCCGAGGCGTGGATGTGGTATCACCGGGTGATCGGCAATGAAAAATGCCCGATCGTGGATACGTGGTGGCAGACCGAAACGGGCTCCATCATGATGAGCCCGCTTCCCGGTGTCACGGCGACGAAACCGGGCAGCTGTACCAAGCCACTGCCGGGTGTTGTTCCCGATATCGTGTCGCAGGAAGGGAACAGCCTGGGTGACAACGAAGGGGGACTGCTCGTGATGACGCAGCCCTGGCCGTCCATGCTGCGGACCCTGTACGGTGACCACGACCGCTTCGTCGATACCTACTTCAGCAAGATCGAGGGTTGTTATTTCGCGGGTGATGGCGCCCGCCGCGATGAAAACGGCTACTACTGGATCATGGGTCGCGTGGACGACGTCATCAACGTCTCCGGGCATCGACTCAGCACGATGGAAGTTGAATCGGCCCTCGCCGCGCACGAAGCCGTTGCCGAAGCGGCCGTCGTCGGTTTCCCCCACGAGCTTAAAGGGGAAGGCATCTGCTGCTTCGTTACATTGAAGAAGGGAGATGGTACGGAAGATCAGAAGAAGGAACTGATCGCGCACGTGCGACAACAGATTGGTGCGATTGCTTCTCCCGACCAGATTCGGTTTGCCGCCGCACTGCCCAAAACCCGCTCGGGTAAAATCATGCGACGCCTGCTGCGTGATATCGCCGCCGGCCGCGAGCAGGTCGGCGACACGACGACACTCGAAGACTACACAGTCGTGGCGAACCTGCGGAACGCCGAAGAGTAGATTTGAGCGTTCACTGAAGATCAAAAGGCCGTTGGGAGCAATCGTTCCCAACGGCCTTTTTTTAGTGGTCGTGCCGAAATCCCCCGGAGCCGGAAAATAAAGCCATTCCCCGCCGCTGCGGCTTATTCAGCCGGGATTTGAGGAATTTCCGACGAGAGGCTGCTCCCAAGTGGATTATCCTCCGGCGGAGGGACTAATTGATGGACAAACCCATTCTGGATGGCGTAGGATGGAATGTCCCATCAAAGTCTGTCGATATGGCCGTTCCAGGCTGTTCTGACATCACTCCCGCTGCGGTGTTTTGTCCGACAGGTTTTGTGCTCTCCACCTGTTCTCACACCTGACATTCCCACCTGGATTATCCGCGAGCAGATTGTTTTCCCTTCCGATCCGCCAAATCCAACTCGGATGTCATTTTGACCCATTTCATACGAGGATTCGTTCGCCATGTTCACAATGACGGGCAAAGGTAAAACCACGACCTGTGACGGAGTAACCCGTCGTGATTTTCTGCAGGCAGGAACGCTCGGCGCATTGGGATTGTCCCTCGCCGATTATCTGCACGCCAAAGAACTCGGTCACGTGGATGCCTCCAAAGAGAACAAAGCGGCGATCATGATCTTCAACCTGGGAGCGCCGTCCCACGTCGATACGTTCGACATGAAGCCGGATGCCCCTTCGGAAGTTCGTGGACCATTCAAACCGATCGACACCGCGTCTCCCGAGTTTCAAATCTCCGAGATGTTTCCACTGCACGCGCAGGTCGCGGACAAGTTCTCGCTCGTCCGTTCGTGCTATCACACTTCCGCCGCAGTACACGACGCCGGTTGGCAGATGTTGCAGACGGGGCGACAGTTTCAGGGCGGGGTCAATACACCGCACGTCGGTTCGGTCGTCAGCTACCTGAGAGGCCGACGGACGGACCTGCCGGCGCATGTCGTGCTTCCCGAAAAGATGGGCCGTGGTGGTGGCAACCTGCCCAATGGTCAATCGGGTGGATTCCTCGGTAAGGCATACGATCCGTTCGAGCTTTCAGCCGATCCGTCGCAGGAGAACTTTCAGGTACCCGACCTCCTTCCGCCGAAAGAGATCGGCGAAGCCCGTCTTGATCGTCGCCGCAAGATGCGCGACGTTATCGAACAGACAATCTCCGATTTCGAAGCGAGTGAGAACGCCAAACTGCTCGACGGAAACTTCGAGTCGGCCTATCGCCTGATGACCAGCACCCAGGCGCGAGAAGCGTTCGACCTTTCCAAAGAACCGCAGTCGGTCCGCGATCGCTACGGAATGACGCGTTTCGGTCAATGCTGTCTGCTCGCGCGACGCCTGATCGAAGCGGGCGTCCGGTTTGTCACGATCAACACATTCCTTACCGTCTTCGACGAAATCACCTGGGACATCCACGGTTCGAAACCGTTTACGTCGATTGAAGGGATGAAGAAGATCGTCGCGCCGATGTACGATCAGGCTTACAGCGCTCTGATCGAAGACCTCTACAATCGCGGCATGCTGGATGACACCATGGTCTGCAACGTCGCCGAGTTTGGTCGGACCCCCAAGGTTAATCCGGCTGGCGGACGCGATCACTGGCCGCAGTGCTTCACCACTTACTTTGCGGGTGGTGGTATCAAAGGGGGCCGCGTGGTGGGCGCAAGCGACCCGATCGGCGCTGTACCGGCGGAACGACCGGTCGATCCTCCCCAAATCGCCGCGACGATCTTCCACGCCATGGGGCTCGACCTCGAAACAGTCCTGCCCGGTCCCGCGGGACGTCCATTCCCGATCGTCGACACCGGCGCACACGAAATACGCGAGTTGTTCGCATAGTTAATCTACCTTAGACGAACATCAATTTCTCAAGACTTTCCGGCGGAGCATGAATCCAGCTCCGTTTTGCAAATAACGATAAAGGGGTCGTCGAATGACGATTCAGCTCAAGCAGATGAATACCTTCCACGTCTTGAATCTTCTGATAGCAATGTCGCTCTTGGCTGCCTCCGGTGCGATGGCGGACGAACCGAGCGCGGCGATTACCGCGCTGCCGCAGACGGTTACGTTACACGGCCAGGCGGCACGACACGCGTTCCTCGTTCAGCGAACGACAGGCGATGAGGTCAGCGAACAAATCACCGCTGGCCTCGAGTTCAACATTGCGAATGAACAGGTCGCGAAAATTGTGGATGGAGAGATTGTCCCGACCGGCAACGGAGAGACAACGATCACCATCACCGCTCCGGTGGCTGAAGGTGGAGCGAATTCTACGACGGAAATCAAAGTCATCGTCACCGGCGCGGAGCAGCAGAAACCGTGGATGTTCGAGCGGCACGTGCAATCGGTGCTGACCAAAGCGGGTTGCAACAGCGGCCCCTGTCACGGTGCGCTCGCGGGTAAAGGTGGCTTTCGCTTATCTCTTCGGGGTTACGATTCCGCGACGGACTACGACAACATTGTCAAACAGGCGCGCGGTCGTCGGGTGGAACTGTCCGATCCGGGGCGGAGCCTGATCCTGGCGAAACCTTCGGGCGGCATCCCCCACAAAGGGGGCCTGCGGTTCAACACGGACTCGGTCGAATACCAGATTCTCTCCGAATGGGTCGCCAATGGCGCGACCTACAATCCCGAAGAGGAAGCGAAGATCGAACGGCTTGAGATTCTGCCCGAACGGGTCACGCTCAAGAAAGGGATGCAGCAACAGTTGATCGTGCGGGCTTACTACTCGGATGGCACGATCGATGACGTCACGCGTTGGGCGAAGTTCATCTCCGCCAACGACGCCGTCGCGCAGGTCGATGAACATGGACTCGTTGAGGTGGTCGGTGCCGGCGAGGGAGCGGTTACCGCGCTCTTCCGTTCACAACCCGCCATCGCCCGGATTACCTCACCTTACGAAAATGAAGTCGACCCGGCACTCTTCGCCGACGCGCCCCGACAGAACTTTGTTGATGAACTCGTTATCAAACAACTCAAGCGGTTGAACCTTCCCCCTTCTCCGCGAGCCAATGATGAAATCTTCCTGCGACGTGCATACCTCGACACGATCGGCACCTTGCCGACGCGGAGTGAAGTGATCGATTTCCTCAACAACCCGGCCCCCGACAAACGGGCGATGGTGATTGATTCACTACTCTCCCGTCCGGAGTTCGTCGATTACTGGACCTACAAATGGTCGGACATATTGCTGTTGAATGGCACTAAACTGCGACCGCCTGCGCTGAAAGCTTATTACGAATGGCTGCGGGGGCATGTTGCGAACAATACTCCGTGGGACGCGATGGTGCGGGAGATTTTGACGGCCCAGGGAAGCAGCGTGGAGAACGGGGCGACGAACTTTTTCGCCCTGCACCAGGAACCCGAGTTGATGGCCGAAAATGCGAGCCAGGCATTCCTGGGACTTTCGATCAACTGTGCCAAGTGCCATAACCACCCGCTCGAAAAATGGACCAACGATCAATACTACGCGATGGCGAATCTCTTCGCTCGTGTCCGCGCTAAGGGCTGGGGTGGTGAAGGGCGTAACGGCGATGGCCACCGCACTTTGTATGTCGCCACCAAGGGAGACCTGATTCAACCCCTGACGGGTAAACCGCAACCACCGACACCGCTCGATGGCGAGCCACTGGAATTCGATGATCCGGCGGACCGTCGAATTCACCTTGCCGACTGGCTGACAGCGGCGGACAACCCGTATTTTGCCCGGTCGATCACCAACCGTGTCTGGGCGAACTTCATGGGGGTGGGTCTTGTGGAATCGATCGATGATATGCGTGTGACCAACCCGGCGAGCAATGAAGAACTGCTCGCGGCCCTGGCCGATCACCTCGTGGCGAATCAATTCAATGTCAAAGAACTGATGCGGGTCATCCTTGAATCGGAGGCGTATCAACGCAGCAGCGAACCCCTTCCCGGTAACGCGGAGGAGACCCGGTTTTACTCGCGTTATTATCCGCGGCGGTTAATGGCCGAGGTGCTGCTTGATGCCATCTCTCAAGTCAGTGATGTTCCCGACAGTTTCAATAAAATCGAGTTCCCCGGAGCCGACTTTGAAAAGACGGAAGCGTACCCGGAGGGAACACGGGCGTTGCAGTTATACGATTCGGCCGTGAAATCTTACTTCCTGAAGACCTTCGGGCGAAACCAGCGACTCATCACGTGTGAGTGCGAACGCTCGGACGAACCGACGATGGTGCAGGTTCTGCATCTTTCAAACGGGGACACGATCAATGAAAAACTTCAGGGTGAGAACAGTATCGTTGCGGAGATTCTGCAGTCGGACCTGTCGAATGAAGATATCGTCGAACAGGCCTTCCTGAAGACGCTGGGACGATTTCCCACCGACGAGGAACAACAGAAACTGGCCGTCTATCTTTCCGAAGCAAGCGGTGAAGAACGGCGGCTTGCCCTTGAGGATCTGTACTGGAGCCTGATGACCAGTCGCGAGTTTCTGTTCAACCACTAGATCATCATCGATTCAATCCTACCAACCGCATTCCGGGTAATACGAGAACATTCCTACGAGGTAGCCCGCCTACCACGATTTGCAGGTAATTCCACATGCGTTCATCCATGCTTTTCATCGCAGCACTCCTGGCAATCACTTCGTTCGGCCAACTCTCGGTCGGATATGCCGAGGATGTCGACTACCAGAAACAGGTCGCACCCATTCTGCAGAAGTACTGCGTCGGTTGTCACAACACGGACGACTTTGCGGGAGAACTCGACCTCGCGACATTCGCCGCGATGCAGGAGGGGGGAGAACACGGCCCCGCGATCGTCGCCGGTAAAGCGAGCGACTCGCTGCTGATTCGGGCGATCGTCGGCGATTATGATTCGGTCATGCCTCCCGAGGGAAGCGAAGCCCCGAGTGAACAGGAAGTGGCCTTACTCAAGGCTTGGATCGATGCCGGCGCAAAAGGACCTGTCGGCGGCATGGAAACGATCACTTTGAACGTTCCCAAAATTCAGCCGCAGCACAGCTACGAAGACCCGATCACGTCGATCGACTGGTCGGACGATGGCAAATGGGTGGCGGTCGCCTCATTCCAGCATGTCGATATTCTCGACGCGGCCACCCTTAAACCTGTT
>PABD01000100.1 GCA_002702685.1 Planctomyces sp. | reverse complement strand
CGGGACGTTCCAGAACATTACGCATCGCGTCGAGGCGGAATCCGAACGAGACAACTTCTTCGCTCTATCCGTCGATCTGCTCTGCATCGCCCACCATGATGGCCGATTGTTAAAAGTCAATCCGGCCTGGACGACGACACTGGGCTTTGAATCGACACTGGGCTTTGAGAAGTCCGATCTCGAACAGGTTCGATTCACGGAACTCGTCCATCCGGAAGAACTCGAACTGGTACAGGCCGAATTACAACTATTGAAAGCAAGTCAGAAGTCGAGTTATTTCCAGGCAAGGTTTCGCTGCAAAGGGGGCGAATGGAAATGGATCGAATGGAATATCGAGGCGGCTTACTACGACAATAAGAAATTCTATGCGGTCGGGCGGGACATAACGGATCGCAAACGGACCGAGAAATCACTGCGGGACATGAATATTGCGTTGCGTGAGAGTAACCAGGAACTGAAACAATTCGCGTACGTTGCCTCGCATGACCTGCAGACACCTCTTCGCAGCATCGCTGGTTTCGCCCATTTCCTCAAAGATGACTACCACGGCAAAATCGACGCCACGGCCGACGACTACATCGACCGTATCATCGCCGGATGTGAACGTCAGCGGATTTTGATCAATGATCTACTGACTTATTCCCGGCTGGAAAATGGCACCGTCCGGCAGGGAGAAGTGGATCTCAACAAGGTACTCAGTGACGTCCTTGAGGCAATCAAGCTGACGATAGAGGAAGCGAAAGCCGCTGTCACCAGCGACGAACTACCAACCGTGCTCGGCGATGAGTCTCAGATGTTTCAAGTCTTGCAGAACCTGATCGAAAACGGGATAAAGTATAACAAAAGTGGCGATCCCCGGATTCATCTCTCTGCGAAAGAAGAGAACGGAGAATGGCTGATCTCCATTCGCGACAATGGAATCGGGATCGAACTCGAACAACAGACGCGCATCTTCGAAATCTTTCGTCGACTACACACGCAACAGGAATACAGCGGCACCGGCATTGGCTTGGCCCTTTGTCGGAAGATCGTGCAACGCCACCAGGGAAAAATCTGGGTGAATTCGGAAGCAGGTGCCGGAAGCACCTTTCACTTCACACTGCCCGTTCCCAAATTAGTGTAAACGGGAAGCTGCGTTGTCTGAAAATCACGTACCAGAGAAGATAAGGATTATGACCCAGAGATGAAGATCATTGAAACAGGACGCCCCGCGGAAGTGCTGCTCGTTGAGGACAACGAAAACGATGTCATCCTGACGCGGCGTGGTTTCGAGTCCGCGCGTTTCACAGTGAATCTCCATCACGTGGAGAACGGGGTCCAATGCCTCCAGTTCTTAAGAAAAGAGGGCGCCTTTAAAGACGCCCCCTCGCCTGATCTTATCTTGCTGGATCTCAATATGCCGATCATGGATGGTCGCGAAGTTCTCGCGGCGATCGTGAAGGACGAAGAACTGTGCAAGTTCCCGGTCGTTATTCTCACCACCTCCGCGGAAGAGCAGGACATCCTCGACACATATAAGTTGCGCTGCAGTTCCTACATCGTGAAACCCGTCGATTTCAGGCAATTTCAGCGCGTCGTTGAAGAACTGGGAAATTACTGGTTCACGATCGTCATCCTGCCTTCCGAGGAGTGATTACTTTTCCGTGCGGCCATAGATCAGGATTGAATACGGCCCCATCGCCACCTCGGCCGTTGCGCAGTATCCATCGCGACTCACTCCCCGGGCCGCGATGCTGCTGACGGGATGATCGGTGAATTCTTCACTGTAGCCTTGCCAGTCGGAGTTGAATAACAGCTTCCACTCTCCCTTAGCCGGCGTCCCGATTTCGTAGTGATCCCAGGTTCGGTTCGCAAAATTGGCAATCACGACGACGTCGTCCCCGGCTCCCCCGTCATACCACCGATGCCACGCAACGACTTTGTCGGCATCGTTCACGTGATGCACCTTGATGTGCTGACCGGTGAGTCCTTTGGAAAACCCTTCCTTGTTGAGTCTCAAGGAAATCAAGTCGCCGTAGAGGCGGGTGATTCCTTTGAACTCGTGGGAACGTTCCCAATCGAGTGCTTCCGCGTCATCGAACCAGCCATCTTCGAGAAACTCCTGTCCCTGCATCAGCATCGGGATTCCAGGCGCGGTCAGCGCGAGTGCCGCGGCCAGGACCGAACGTTTCTGGGCATGGAAATTCGTGGGATCGTCTGGATTGATTTCATGAGGCACGCGCGCTTTACCATTCGCGACTTCGTCGTGCGATTCGCTGTAGACGACGCGGTGGAAAGCGTCGAGTCCGTAGCGGTACTGCAGGCTGTGACTCAATTCCCACATACTGCGCTTCGCATCGTCCAGTTCCTGAACCACATTCCGAACGGGGTGCACAAAGTGCGCGTCCCACTGCGTAGAAAACCCTGCCCCTCCGTCACTCACTGGTCTGGTGAGGTAATCGTTCCCCTGCAGGTCTTCGGCGATGAGGATCTTCTCCGGATACTTCTCTCTGATCTCCTGGTTGATCCACTGCAGCAATCCCCAACCTTCGGGGATGTCGGATTCGTCGATGCCATTCACGCGGCGAATGTACGCGGTCATGTCATAACGCAAGCCGTCGGCGTGATATTCTTCCAGCCACATCATCGCGTTGTCGCGGATGTATTGACGGACTTCTCCACGTCCATAGTCCGGACGCGTATCGCCCCACGGTGTCTTCGACTTCCAGTCGTTGTAGAAATAGATGCCCCCTTTGCCGTTCTCGCTCCAGCCATCGAACTGCCAGAGGTCGAGATCGCTTGGTCCGAAGTGGTTGTAAACCACATCGACAATCACGGCGAGCCCTTCCTGGTGGGCGGCCTTAACCAGTTCCTTAAAGCCGTTCGGTCCGCCGTAAGACTGCTCGACTGCGAAAATGTGCGCGGGATTGTAACCCCACGACCAGTCACCGGGGAACTCGGTAATCGGCATGATCTCGATGGCATTCACGCCGAGCCGTCGCAAATGTTTGAATCGCTCGACCGCCTCGTGAAATCGCCCCGGTCCGGACTTCCGTTTGCGGTTGAATGTTCCAATGTGTGTTTCGTAAATCACGAGTTCGTTCAGGTACGGGGGAACGAAATGATCGTCTCCCCAGTCAAAACTGGGATCGTGAATGATGCTGTTCCCTGCCGAGTTCGTAACGGCACGGGCATAGGGGTCGTTCTTCAGGGCGAGAAAGCCGCCGTTTTTAATCTGAAATTTATACTCGTCGCCAGGTTTCGCCTGTTCGATATTCAGGTACCAGTAACCATGCTCTTCCCGCTCCATCGGATGTTCTTCGGGGTGCCAGCCGTTGAAATCGCCCGCGATGGAAACCTGTTCGGCGTTCGGAGCCCATACGCGAAAGGCGACGCCTTCCGGGTGCATGGTCGATCCCATACCTCCCACTTTGACGGAAACATTACCTGTCGCCATAATTGCCTGGCTCTCCTTTAACGCGTCGTTCGCTGTTACCATGGGTTAACATATGGCAAGAATCGAGTCGCTGTAACGAAATAGGGCCTGAGACCCCGGAATGCAGTCGAGGAACAGCAATTCCAGTGCCGGAATGATAGAAGGCGTGGCAACCGGGGCCAGATTCCAAATTCAGGTGTTTTTTCGGACCCCGCCATAGGGGTTCGCCTGAGGAGCGTTCACTGTGCTGGAAGCTGAACGGTCCCCCTGGATCGATGGCATCCAACGACGACTTTTGGGAAGCGACTTCCCCTGCCGTTTCTCGCCGGTACATCAATTGCATCCGATCTCGATACGGTTTGCTTTACTCCAACATCGTCCCGATAGTGAACACCCGAATGAGAACCTTCCCCTGTACGTGCGGCAATACGCTCTTTTTTGACAGCCAGCAATGTGTCGTTTGCCATCTACCGACCGGCTTGTGTGCTACATGCGAACGTGTCGCCCCCCTGCTGACGGATGAAGAGAAACCTCCCGCCTGCGGAAATCCGTCGTGTGGTGTCACCGTTCGTCAATGCGCCTCGCAGTTCGGCTGCAACCGTTTGATTAACGTTGAAGAGGAAGAATCATCGAACCCACTCTGCGATTATTGTCAGCTGACGACCGTCACTCCTGATCTTTCCGTGGAGGGAAACCTCGAAAAGTGGCGCAAACTCGAACTCGCCAAACGACGCGTGCTGTATATTCTCGATCAATCCGGGTTCCCGTTTCAGACTCCAGATGATTCCGTAGGACCCCAACTCAGCTTCGAATTCAAGGCGGACGGCAAAGAGCCGGTGATGACGGGGCACGCCCATGGAGTGATCACCATCAATATCAAAGAGGCCGACAGCGTCGAGAGAGAGAGATCGCGCATCAACTTCAGTGAACCGCACCGGACGCTGGTGGGACACTTCCGTCACGAGTTGGGGCATTACTTCTGGGACCGCCTCGTCGAAAACAAGGCCGAGGAACCCTTCAGGGATCTCTTCGGCGACGAACGCAACCCCACCTACAAGGAAGCGATGGACACGTACTACGCCAATGGACCAAAACCAGATTGGGCATCGGCCTATGTCTCCGCGTATGCCAGCATGCATCCTTGGGAAGACTTCGCAGAGACATTCAACGTTTACCTCGACATGCTGAGCGTGCTCGCGACGGCCGACAACTTCGAAGTCGTCCACAACGACCTCACCGACTTCGACCGGATGTTCCGACACTACCTGCACGTGGGCCTGATGGCGAATGAATTTAATCGGGATATGGGCCTGCTAGACCTCGTCCCCGAAGTCTTCGTTCCCCCGGTGAAAGAAAAACTCCGGTTTATCCACGCACTCCGCACACCGGATGAGTAATCGCATCAGCGGCGACTGACCATGCGCGGTGGCCCGGACAATCACGAAGTGTTGTCTGGGTTGCGTCAGCAACACATAAGCCGTGAGTGCCATTCGACAGAAGAGACTCTCGACTCTCAAGTCACTTACATTCGACACATTTGTGTGCCTGCGGCACCCAGACAACTCTGACGAGATTGTCTGGGCCACCCAATTTTATTACCTCTTGCACCTACTTCGCTTACTTCTCGGCCGTGATGATGATCTTCTCAACCTGTCCTGCGAGCGACGGGTGCAGTTTTTCGAACGCGATCGTTTTGAGACGCACGCGCACGTAGAACTCCGTTACTCCGTCAAATGTGCTGTCGTCGCCCGTATCGATCGTGAGGGACTCTCTGACCCAACCGTTCCCGTCCACCTCTTTGTCGCTGGTATTGGTCTCATGCGACCACTGTTCGCCATCCGGGGAGATATCAAGGTAGTTGTACGCTCCCAAATGAACGCGGTTGGCGCGACCATCCATACGCACCTGAATATGACGAACCGGCACTGGAGCAGTCACTTTCCAGACGAGTGCCACATCCGTTCCCCCCGGCCGCAGGCGAACCCCGATGCGTCCCTTGTACCATTCGATCTGGTCGAGATTGTTGATGTCCGCGTCATAACGAAACTTCTGCGACAGGAACTCTTCCGTAAACTGGAGGCTTGAGGAATCTCCGTCTCTCGTTACCAGTTCGACCTCGCGGTTTTCCGGGGCCTCGATTCCCGAATCGATCCGTAGGTTGTCGAGCTTCACGACCGGCGTATTGGCGCCGAGTGATTTTCCTTTAACTCGGATGCGCACGTGGAAGGAGTTCGTCGCGGCGAACTCCTTGTGGTCCATTGTCGCCAACTGCAGGTGGGCGGGGCCGCCCTGCTTCTGGGTGGTCGTAATCCAATCTTCCCCAGTTGTCGAGACAGCCAGTTCGACTTCGCCATCAAACTCTTCGTTTCGCAGCGCATCAAGCCCCACCTGGGGATAGGAGGCGGCAAGTTTTCCGGCGAACTCATACTCAATCGAGCAGTCGATGTCTCGGCCGCGATAGCCCTGCACGCTGAGTGCCTCGCCGTCCATGCGAAAATCGCGGAAGCCGGCCACTGAAGCGTCATCAATCCACTTCTGGTCGGCGAAACCATCGAAGTAAACAAGCCGATCCGCCTCGGTCGGGCCGATCTCCTGAATATCACCCGTTCCCGAATCGGCGGTATCGAACCCATCGTAGTCGGAGGGAAGCTGACGAACGCGTTCGATGTAATCCCAGACCCAATGATTGATCCTGTTCATCTCCGTTTGCGGCGGATTTCGGTCGCCGCCGAAATGCGTTCCCGTCCCGTAGACCCAGAAGAAGGCCACGGGCAGATTGTATTCCACCGCGGTATCGAGTTGCGCCTGGTTCGCGGCCCATTGGCTCTCTGTCAGATCGCGATTGAAGTCCATCTGCCCCGCCCAGGGCATGACAACCAGCGGTTTGCCGGTGACGAGGTACTTCTGCACCTGGCGACGGAATTGTGGCTGTCCCATGAAATAGAGATCGATGACCCATCCGTCCGCCGGGATCCAGCCGCCGGAAGCCGGAACCTGATCCATCGGTGACCACCACTGCCAGACTTCGACGTCGTACTTCTCTTTGACGCGGTGATACAGTTCCGTCAACACTTCGGGGCGGCCGCCGTAATGCACGTTCTCCTCGGCCAGCACGATTCCCGTGAAGTTTTCAAGGTCGACCGCGCCGAGAAAACGATCGAGTCGATTCCAGTAGACTTCGATGTCGCGGAGTGGCCCCTCGAAGCGGTCCCTGCCATCCCAGAAATGAACGCGCGGGAGAAAAGCGTAGCCGAGTTCACCCGCCCGTTGGGCGTGAGTATTCCAGGCCTCAATGTAAGCATCGGACGAGTCGTCTTTGAGATTCACTGAGGCGACCGACAGATTGAGATCCCGAACTCGATCCTGTCGGGAACCGGGAGCGATCTCAACACCATCCGCGACCCATGGAACGGCGGCGTATTCACCCACATGCCGAGCATTGAGCTCCTGACCACTCGGCACTTCACCGGCGTGCACACCAGCGGAAAGGGATATCAGACCAACGAGCATTACCGTGTGCGAGTACAGGTATCGGGGAGTTGGCATCTGAGTCTCCTGAGTTGTGAGCCGCCGCGGGTTTAAGTCAGAGGCGGCGACTCGTTGTCGGAACGGTCCTCTTGTCGAGCATCGAAACTGTCTTCGGAAGCGCCGTCGTCAGCGAATTCCTCCGAGACATCGGAACCATGCGTTTCCAACGGGAGTGTATCCATCGAAGAATCTTCCGTCGCATTGGACTTGTCCGCCCATAAGGAGGACAGGCGTCCTGCGCGAAATTCTTTCCAGAACGCCTGCAATGGTGGCCGGAAGGCGATGTAGCATAACATGAGCGGCAGCGCGAGCTCTCTGACAACAAAGACGATCCCCAGCGTGAACACGATTTGAATCATCTGCTTGCGTGAAAGGCGACCGCCGACGAAGGCGTTGAAAAAGTGCACGTACCGGACGCGGGATACCATCAGGACAGCCGCCGCCAGCATGATGAAGGGAAGCCCCTTCTGCATCGCGTAGATCAGCCATTCCAGAAAACTGATGACCCAGGCTTCCGTCGCCCCTTCCCGCCAGTCGAGAAGACCATGTTTGGCAATGGGAAACGAGGCGATCAACCCCGCCGCGGCCGGTGCCGGGAGACCGCTGAAGAACTGGTGCGTGTCCTCCTCGTCCGTTTCGACGTTAAATCGGGCCAACCTTAAGACGGCGCAGAGCACAAACAACGCGGCAATCATCCAGGAGAAACGCGACGGATACTCGCGGGAGTACTGCAACATCAGAAACGCGGGAGCAACACCGGAACTGATGGCATCGCACAGGCTGTCGAGTTGTGCACCGAAATCGGAAGTCTGTTTTGCCCAGCGGGCGACCCTGCCGTCGAGTGCGTCGAACAACATGGCGAGGTAAATAAGCGCGGCGGCGATAAAGAGGCTGTTGCCGTCGCTCGTCTCAGGGCCGATCTTCGCAGCGAAGGTAATGCTCCCGAAACCGCACGCGGCATTGCCGAGCGTCAGCAGCGTCGGGAAGACGGCGAACATTTTCTGTTTGCGATTCAAGTTGCGCCGGGGCGATGGTTCTCGCATGTCGTTCAGAGCTGCCTACCTGGAAGGTGCGATTCAAAAAGTTGCTAAACAGGGGTGAAGTTCTATTCTGACGGGAGCAATCGCCCCACGACCACCGTTAATCGTTACCGGGGGCGGATTCTTCCGATTTATACCGGACCATGATCGATTTTCCCGCTTTGATATTCTGTCCCAGCTGTGCGACAATTTCCATGCCGGCCTCACGCGGCAGCACGAGTTCCGTCCGTGACCCCAGTTTGATCATGCCGAACCGCTCGCCTCGATTAAGCAGGTCGCCCGGCTTGAGCCAGCAGACGATCCGACGGGCGATCGCCCCGGTAATCTGACGGACAATCATGGGGCGATGCGGAACGCTCAGCTCCTGAATCTTGACCGCAAGCTGTTCGTTCTCTTTGGCCGATTCCGGTCGCAGGGCGTTGAGATATTTGCCCGGTTTGTACGTCAGTCCGATGACGCGTGCTTCAATAGGCGATCGATTCATATGGACGTTGAAGATCGACAAAAAGATGCCGAACAGAATCGCCGGTCCACCGATCTGTTCGTCATGTTCGATCTCTTCGATCAGCACCAGTTTCCCGTCGGCGGGCGAAACGACCAGGCCGGGTTCTGTCGGAACGGGCCGCTCCGGATCGCGGAAGAACCAGACGATCAGCCCCCCTTTCACCAGCGACGCCACGACAACCAGCCAACCGAAGATCACCCAAAAGCTGAGTGCCTTGCCGATCAAGATGGGAATCAGGATGAGTGGCGGCAGGAAGAACATCAGCGAGAAGACGAGCAATTCGGCGAGGCCGACACGCGCGAACGGAATGCGATCACGCCCGGTGAAGGGGTCGTCCTCTTTCTCCCAATAGTAACCTTCCTGGTTCTGGTAGAACTTGAGATCCCGGGGATCCAGCACATCGTGAGGACAGGGGTTTACCGATCCTTTGCGCAGTTCCTGCATCCGGCGGACGTAGCCCTTGCGGAAGATTTTCAGCCAGGTGCGCCGGAACTTACCCCATAACATTTCGAGTTTAATCACGACGCCACCGCCGGGCTGGATGGTCGTCAGCTGGGGATCCATCGGTTCCGGGTTAAGCAGTGGCCAGGAAACGGAAGAAGTCGCCGTTTCGGACTCAGTATCAGACATTTATGAAATCACTTGAATGGTGGAAAAAAGACATTGGAAGGGAGAGCGAAAAGTCCTCATTTTAGTCAGGAAGAGGATGAGAAGCGAACGTAAACGGACATTGCCCGGCGAAATGGTAAACACGTGTTAACAAGCCGGATAATGTGTAAATCGTTGGTGAATCGTTCCCTCCTGACAATGACAATCGGCACGGAATCCGGGATTCGACTCGATTTGCGACGCAAATTTTGAATCTCCTTGCAGTTCCGGACGACACTGGACTAAAATTACGCATCTACACCTATTGATGTATTTCCGCCTGCGACAGGCACTTGTCGCAAGTTAAGGAAGCATCTCCCACCTGATTAAGCTCACGCCTTCCCCCGCCCCACCTGACTTCGAATCGAATTCGTGAGCACAGCGATTTTTCGATCGCGGCATTGAGTCGGTTCTTCCTCCCTGTGAGTTATTGAGCAATCTATGTCGAAACTTCTGTTTTCCCATAGTCGGTTCTCGGTTTGGATTCCGCTCTCCCTCTGTCTCCTGTTCGCGGTAGCGACTTCTGCCGCGCGAGCGGAAACGGATTCGGCCCAGGCCGAGTTCTTTGAGAAATCGATCCGCCCCCTGCTCCTCAAACATTGCGCCGAATGTCACGGCGACAAAAAACAGGAGATGGGTCTGCGGTTCGATAACGGGAGTTTCATCAAGGGGAATGAAGATTACCCCGAGATGGTGGTGACGGAAACTCCCGATGACAGTCGGTTGATGCAGGTCATCATTTATTCGGACAGCGATATTCAGATGCCCCCTGCCGGAAAAATGAGTGACGAGGAAATCGGCCTCATTCGGCACTGGATCGCCAACGGTGCCTATTGGCCGGAAACCGAGATGCAGTCCGGTCCGAAACTGGGCGGACCTTACGATTTCGCGAAATTGCGAGAAGAGCACTGGGCCTATCGCCCCGTCGACAATCCAGCGCCTCCGGAAGTCGCTCACGCAGAACGTGTAAAGACGTCAGTTGATAACTTCGTCATCAAGAAACTTGAAGACGAAGGTTTGATGCTCAGTCCCGCCGCGGACAAACGGACGTTAATCCGACGGCTTAAATTCGACCTGCTCGGTCTCCCTCCCACCTACGAAGAGGTGCAGGCCTTCGAACAGAATGAATCCCCCGAAGCCTATGCAGAACTGGTCGAAGAGTACCTTGCCGCGCCGGGATATGGCCAGCGTTGGGGACGGCATTGGCTGGACGTCGCCCGTTATGCGGATACGAAAGGTTATGTCTTCACCGCCGAACCGCGATACGGCTTTTCCTACACCTACCGCGATTATGTCATCGAGGCGTTCAATTCAGACAAACCTTATGATCAGTTCCTGATCGAACAGCTCGCCGCCGACGCGCTTGAGCTCGAGGAACCGAAAAAAGAACTCGCTGCGATGGGCTTTCTCACCCTTGGTCGCCGCTTCCGCAATAACAAGCACGACATTATTGATGACCGGATCGACGTCGTGACTCGTGGCCTGATGGGAATGACGGTCGGCTGCGCCCGCTGTCATGATCACAAGTACGATCCGATTCCTACGGAAGACTACTACTCTCTGTACGGTGTCTTCGACAGCTGTCACGAACCGGACGAACCTGATCTGCCGGTGATCGGTGAACCGCTCGACCAGGTGGCGCATGAACAATACAAAACGGAACTCGCCAGACTGGCGGACGAACTTCACAAGTTCGAGCAGGAAGAAGTTCGCAAGCTCGAACACGAAGTCCGACATCACGTCGTCGCGTACCTGCTCAAGAATATTACCGGCGGTGCCGATGTTCCGGCGGAATACGCATCGGCTTACGAAAAACATGAACCTCGCGGTTCGTTGATCAACCGTTGGAACGATTACCTCAAAAAGCAGGATCCCAGCCACCCGATCTGGGAGGCCTGGATGACGCTTTCGAAACTGAAACCGGAAGAACTGCAGCAGAAATCGGCTGACGAGATCAAGCAACTGCTGCAAGCCGGTTCATCCAACCCCGTCATCACCGCGAGTCTGTCCAATCGCAATATCACGTCGATGTACGATGTGGCCCTCGCCTACGGGGAGGTCTTCCGGCAGACGGAAGCGAGTTGGCGGGAACAGCAGGACAAATCGACTGGCCTGGCCGACGCTTCCCGCGAATCACTTCGACAGGAACTGTACGGAGCGGGTACGCCCTTCGATCTCAACTACGATCAGTGGAAGGGCGAGTTCGACCGAGCTGTCCGCAACCAGCAGCGCAATCACATTTCCAAACAGGATAAGCTTCGCGCCACCTCCCCCGGCGCGCCGCCGCGAGCAATGGTGCTGCTCGACAATGCCAAACCGACGGAGCCCGTCGTCTTCGTCCGGGGAGTCGCCGGTCGACGGGGTGATCAGGTCCCGCGACAATTCTTCAAGATTCTCGAAGGCGAAGATCGCCAGCCCTTCTCGCAGGGAAGCGGCCGGTTGGAACTCGCAAAGAAAATCGCAAGCGCCGACAACCCGCTCACCGCGCGCGTCTTTGTGAACCGGGTCTGGATGCTGCACTTCGGCAACGGAATCGTACGGACGCCGAGCGACTTTGGCGCCCGCAGCGACCCCCCGACGCATCCGGAGTTGCTCGACCATCTGGCGGCACAGTTTGTGGCCAATGGCTGGTCGGTTAAGAATCTGCACCGGCTGATCGTCAACTCGGCAACCTATCGTCAGAGTGGCGAGCCCAACGCCGAAGCCCGCGCGATCGATCCTGAAAACCGCCTGCTCTGGAGAATGCCGCGTCGTCGACTCGAATTCGAAGCGATGCGTGACGCCATGCTCGCCGCGGCGGACAAACTCGACAGTAAACATGGCGGCACGGGAGTCGATCTCGAAACCAGCAATCGCCGCACGGTGTATGGTTTTGTCAATCGGAACAACTTCCCGACGCTCTTCCGCGTCTTCGACGTCGCCAGCCCCGATGTCTCCACTCCGAAACGTCCCCAGACGACTGTGCCGCAGCAGGCACTCTT
>PABD01000099.1 GCA_002702685.1 Planctomyces sp. | reverse complement strand
CGGACAGCGACACGGCGGCGGCTGTGACGAGCGAAGCTCAGGCCACGCACGTTGATGCGATCCTGATCGGCGATATCGTAGACGCGGAACTTCGAAACGAACTCGGCGAGTCCTTCAGCCCCGCGATCTTCCCGCACGCGCCACAATGCCTGCGCCAGGTCTGACTGTCCGCCCCAGATACTGATGTTGAGTTTATCCTCAGTCGAACCGGCATCGACCCGTTCAATAATGTAATTGGAACCGGCTGTGTCATGCCCCGCTCCGATGTTCTTGAGGCCGCGCTGCGGGTTTCCTTCGCGGATGACGGAGAGAAGTTCCTCTTTTGTCGGCCAACCCTCGGCGTGTTGGGTCAGGTTGTCTCTTACCTGACCGTAGGCTTCGACGATCTCGCGAATGTACTGCGGTTGCGTGATCGCCTTTTTTAGTTCCCCGGGTGTTCCAGACGCGGTGGCGATGAGTCCCTCGATGCGGAATTCATTCACGTAGACCATCAGGCGGATCAGCGACTGTCGGTCATCGGGGTCGCCGCCGATGTCGGTGAGGACCATCAAACGCGGGCGGTCGTCGGCGAAAGCGGATGTTAAACAAAGGAGCACGAACATGATCGCGAAACTGAACGCACGCATGAGGAACTCCGCGAAAGGGAGAATAGTCAGAAAGTGGTAATACGCAGAATCCGGTTTCAGTCCTGCGGTCCAGAGGCTTTGTCGACCTCGGCGAGATAAGCGAGAAGGCGATCGCGTTCGTTGGTCAGGTGACGGACACGCAGCATGGAACGGACGCGGGTTTTGAGCTCGATGCTGTTGATCGGTTTCGAGAGAAAGTCATCGCAGCCGGATCGGACGGCCTTTTCGATGTCCCCCTTCTCGTGAAGCGCGGTCACCACCAGAATCGGAATCTTCGCTGTTTTGGGGTCGGCCTTCAGTTGCTGGCAGACTTCATAGCCGCTGAGCTTCGGCATCATGATATCGAGGAGCACGAGGTCGGGATTGCATTCCGCCACCTTTTCGAGCGTCTCTTTGCCATCGTGGGCCATAAAGATCTCATAGTTCTCCGCACCCAGATGCGCGTCCAGCAACTCGCAGTTCTGAATATTGTCGTCGGCGATCAGAATCCGAGAGGGAGGAAGGGGTTCGGCAGAAGTCATGAGAGTCTCACCTGAATATATCTTGGAGATGTTAACGATTTCGGATAAGGCATCCGCGGCAGGGATGGCGGAATCGAGGCGCGGTTTGAACGGCCTGTCTCAGTATAGAACAGACCATCGGAAAGCGGTATCCCAGCACGAGTTACCCACAGGGATTTCAGGATCCGGACGAGCGACGGGAAACCTGGAGCGGCACGACCTGCCCTTCTGATACGCGATTATTGCGGGTCGCGGCGTCGATCTGACGCCGTAACAGCACCTCATTCACAAGTCCGCGGAACCGGACCTTGCCGTCAATTTCGACGACCGGGACGCACGTGTTGAATTTCTCCTGCAGCTCGGGATCCGTATCGACGTCGAAGACTTCGATTTCGGGGAGGACATTTTCGTACCGGCGTACAAGTTCGAGAGCCTCATCGCAGAGCGGGCAGCCTTTGCGGGTGTAGAAGCGGAACGTGCGGAAGTTCGGCGCCATGACAGGGGGCGATTCCAGACCGTAATGATCGGCGGATTTCCGCATCAGCAGGTAACTGGCGGGGAGCGCGAGCAGCGCCATCACGAACAGGATCAGTTTGGAACGGAACCAGGCGGACGGAAGGTCGAAGGGAATGCCGGAATTGCGATCCATCCATAGGAGAGCGAAGGTAAATCCTGCGAAAACGATGAGACCGACGCCGCACCATTCCCGTCCCGACCAGGTGGAGAAGTCGCCCCCACTGTTCGCACGTCGCCGATTGCTGTCACTGCCAAGGCTTTCCAAATTCAGCTCCTTTCGGGGGGCATTTTAACGCTGTCGAGTTTCCCGGGCGAAATATACACCTGTTTATTTTTTGGGCAATTCGGGACGGGGGAAAGGGGCGAGATGGGGGAGGAAAAGGCGACTCGAACCGCATGGGATTCCGTACAGTCTGGGATGTTGTTTTGGCTGTAAGTTAATAAGAATAGAGATGTTATGGGATATTGATTGTGCCGGATTAGTCCTGAGATCGCGATTTGGTGGGGGCGACGGGTAAGTCAAATAAATCGGGGCTGATGCGTCTCAGTTCCCCGGGGATTTTCGGATTTGAATCTGTCCATCTTGAATCTGATTTCGTCACCTGCCTAGCATATTGGTGTCGGTTCTGGCCCGAAATGGGCCTGGGCCGATGGTGAAATGACAAGTCCCACAGGCATGACGGCAAACAGGACTATCAACACGGAGGAGACTTCCAGGACGGAACGAGCTCGTTTAGTGGAAGATCTTCATATGAAAAATTACTCCCAACAGAAAACGCAGCGCTCGCACACACAAAAATCTCGACGTTCGCAAACGGGTAAACATCCGCGTTCGCGACGACCGGGGCTTTATTATAAACGTGGTCGGGGAGAACGGAGTCAGTCGCTCTCATTCAATGCGCCCGAAATCTGGCACCCGCCGACGGAAGCCGACCATTTTACGTTCATCGAATATCCAGCTGGCGAACATTATGTGCATCCCGTGACGAAGGACGAGGTTCTCAGCCGGATTCGTGAACTTCCGTCCGAGTTCGTCGCCGATCTGGATGTGATTCAATTCAGCCGGATGACCCGCAAACGGGCTCTCTTCCCCTGTTACGGGATGCAGTGGGGGAACACCGTCTACCTCTACCCGATCGAGGCTTCGCTCGAAGAAGTCTATCGGCGCGCTCCCCTTCCCCAGCAGCGTATCGAAACAGAAATGTACGGCGGTCGCTGGGAACAATGTGGATCAGAGTGGATCCTCAGCTGGACGGAAGAAGCGATCCGCGACTTTTACCTCAACAACATCCTGATTCACGAGATCGGTCACATCAATGACCATCGCAACACGCGCGAAGAAGATCGCGAACGTTACGCCAACTGGTTCGCGATCGAGTACGGATTCCGCGCGTCTCGCGGTCGTGTTAAGATTCAGGGAGTGACAGCCCCATAGGCGTCGTCTCAGCTGACGTACGCCGGCGCGTCAACGAGATTGCGACGGCGGACATTTGTCAGAAGCATTCGATCCTGGGGCTCCGGCGGGATCCGCGTCAGCGAGATGGAGAGATCCTGCTCCGGAACTTCAAAGGCGACATGGTCAGCGATATAACGGACGGCGTCACGGAGGAGTCGACGGGCGATATGCTCTCCCGCGCAGCGGTGGTTGATGCTGTAGTCCCCTCCCCCATGCGGGATCATGAGGTACTTCCGATCGATATCTTCAAAAAAGCGGTCGGGGAGGAACATGTCGGGGTTTACCCAATGGTCCTCGTGATGCAGCGTCGCGTAGAGGTCGAGCAGCACACGGGTCTCTCGCGGGAATTCGTATCCATCCCACTCGAAATTACTGCGGGTCCGTGCCGCCACGAACGGGAAGAAGGGATAAAAACGACGGACTTCTTCGCCGAAACGATCGGCCGCTTCGAGGTCGGTATTGGCTCGGAGATCGTCGTACGCGGCGGGCGAGGTGTGCATCGCGTGGATTGCGAACATGATCCAGCGACCGCACGCGATTGAGGGACGCGTGATATTCAACAGTTCCACGGCAGCGACATCTTCATGCAGGACTTCGCCCTGCAGATCCCGGTGATGAGCAATCACAGAGAGAGCGGATTCTTCCGGCGGTTTAATTAACCCCGCGCGCGTTTCCAGTACCCGTTTTCGCGCCCACGCATCCGCCTGTTTCCGTGCGATCCTGGCTCTCCAGAATCGAGGGCCGAGTCCTCCGGAGCCATCCACCATCGATGTCTGAAAGCTGGCGACCTGATCCATGTCTTCGCGGGAAGTGTCGATACCGCACCATTCGAGGACCGCGTAAGTGAGGACCCGATGCATGGCGTCCAGCACCTCGATCTGTTCCTGCTCTTCCCAGCGGGGAAGTTGTTTTGCGAACTGTTCCAACATTAAGTTGGATAGTGATGTGATGTGTTCCTCGGACATCAACGAGAGCAGCATTTCTTTGCGATGCTGATGCGCTTCGCCATCGAGGCCCTGCACACCGCCGACGCCAAACAGCGTTTTCTGCAGCCGCGCAGGCATCACGCCGGCACGCTCGAACCGGGATTCATCGTAAAAAAGCCTGGCCGCTTCAGGCCCCCGCATGCAGATGGTCTTGGCACCGAAGAAGCGGGTTGAGAAGACATCCGTCTGCAGGCGATCACATTCGGATTTAATAAACTCGAAGCCGGTGCGAACAAAATGGGGAAATGAATCGAAGCGGTTATTGGATGGGATGGCGGTCACTTGAGTTCCTCGTCGAATGCAGGGACGTATCTGGATGTGTGCAAACCCGAAGTCAGCGCCTGAATCAGATTGTTGAGTCATCGCTTTTAGCAAAAGACTTTCGGTTCTGAAGTAAGACGTTCGGCTTCGGGGATCGAACGCCCTACTCCAGCGACCGAAAGGGCTGAGGTGTTATCGCACCTCATGAGCTACAGGCCAATCGGCTCCGTAGTCTTATTTATTTGCAGGCTCTTCTTTAAGAGTCTCCATGAGGCTTTCCGCAGACTGGCGATGCTGCGATACGATTTTGCGGGCATCCGCGATCTTTTGCTGCAGTTCACCGTCCGCGTGTTTTTCCAGAACGGCCATGGTGGCTTCTTCTTCCAGATGGCTGGCCAGGAGCATACCGACGATTGCGGCATTCCGGTCGTGACCTTCCCGCTGTTCCAGATCTTTAAGGGAATGGCTTACGAGTTTCTGAGAAATCTCGTCGTGGATTCCAACCCAGGGAGAGCTGGTTTTAGCGCCACGGTATCCCGTTTCATGGACGTCACCTTTATCTTCCTGATGACCATCCTGTTGTTTGGCCTCATCTGAAGAGGGAGGCTGTATGCGAGCCTGCGGGGGAACAGTGATCTGACTTTTTCCGGTCGGCTTGGCACGCTCGATAGCGGCGGCCTGAGCTTCGGTTTGGGAAACGGCGTCGGCATCAGCGTCAGCGATCTCAGGTCGGATGTCGCGTGAGTTGTCTTCGTCTTCATCTTTCGGAAGAGGCTTATTCTGCTCTCCCTGTTTCTTGTTTGCAGCAGTCTGCTGTGCCTGAGCATCATCTTTATTGTTGGCGTTGCGATCCTGATTGCCTTTTTGATGGTGTTCCGCACCCTGTTTTGATGCGGATTCCATGCTCGAGAGACTTTCTGCGAAGTTCTGATGATCCTCGATCACAGTTTTGAGAAGTTCCTGGACATCCGGATCTTCTGTTTTCTGCATGGCGTTTTCAGCGAACTTGAGCGTGGCCTGCTGATCAATCATCAACCAGTTTGCGATTTGATCGTTCATGGATTGATCGGCTTGCGCTCTTTTGTTGTTGTGAGCGTCGGCTGTACGTTGTTGCTTTTTGCCCTGTTCAGACCGGTCCTGTTCGGCTTTGGACTTGTTCTGATCCGCCTGGGCCTCTGCTGCCGGGCGTTTTTCGTCCGTGTTCTGCGCGGAGATAGGAGAAATGACGAAGAGTGAACCTAAAGCGGCGCAACTGAAAAGAGTGAGGCTTGTCTTTAACATGAGTTAGATACTCCTGAAGAATTCTAAAATGCGGGAGGCAGCTGAACGACAGCGCCCATCCCGGCGACTATCCGAAGTCGCACTGCGGTGCTTATTCAAAGTTGCAATCGTCATACCAATTGCGGTTTAAACCTGCTGCGAATCCAACCGGATCCTAACATCAAGGGATGCTGATTCGTGAACGCTTATGAGAGCAATGGTTACCGTAAGCAGGTACGCGAATTGCAAGTAGAATGGGTCGCATGCTAACAGTTGACGGATTTCACTGTTGATCGACCTCGCTGCCAGCGTAAAGGTGACAACCTGGCACGCACTAATGTGGCACGCATTAATACAAACTGAGGAATTCTCTCAACGTGGAAGACGGGAAAGGAACATGGGCGAGGAAACATCAAGGAATCGTGATCGTGTGTTTTTCGTGGTCAATAACAGGTCTGGGAATGCCAATGAGGGACTGTTACGCGAATTGGTCGATCAGAAGCTGGTGCGCCGTGGTATCGAATGTCACTACTTCGTGCGGGAACAGAAAGGGCAGAGTCGCCGCAAGGCGACGCGCAAGGCACTCAAGGAAGGTTTCCGGACCATCGTCGCCGTAGGCGGAGATGGCACGGTCACCAAGGTTGCCGACGAAGTTCAGCATGTCGACGGGGCCATACTTGGAATTCTGCCGTTGGGCTCGGCCAATCTGCTGGCGCGAGGAATCGATCTCCCGCTCGATCTGGAATCAGCTGTGGAACTACTGGCGGAACGGCCACGTATTCGACGTGTGGATGGAATGAAGGTGGGAACGAAGACGTACTTTTCTCATATCAGCATGGGGATCTATTCGGATATCACCAGTCAGGAGAGCAAAGAGCAGAAGCAGCGACTGGGCAAGCTCGCTTACTTGTGGCCGCTGTTCTCAGAAGTGCGTCGGCAGCGATCGTGGAAGTTCACTCTCGATGCGCCGGAAATACAGAAGCAGTTACGTGCTTCACTCGTAATGGTAGCCAATGTCGGCGATACCGGGTTTCGCGATGTCACCTGGGGCGCAGGTGTGCGACCGGATGACGGTCGTCTCGACCTTTGTCTAATCAAAGGCCGCAGCCTGGGCGCTTATGCGGGGCTATTCTGGAAGTCGCTTCGTGGAAAAATAAAAGACTCCCCACACGCGGCGTTTCGCAAGCTGGAAACGGAAATCACTATTAAAGCGGATACCAACCTCCCTGTAAGAGCCGATGGGAGTTTAATCGGCGAGCGGGAAGTTCATATCAGGTTGATCAAGGATGCGGTGGGGATCATTGCACCGGCAAAGGATGAAATTAAGCAGGCGTCCTGAATGTGAGCGCATTAATGCTCTCGTTCGGAACCGACTTCGACCTCATCCCATTCGACTGTTCGGGCCTGGCAATCCAATGTCCGCAATGCTGGTTTGGGAAAACGATACTGACTCACCTGACAGAAACGCGCCCACTTGTCGAAGTAGAGCCAGTGGGTAATCGTTACCTGGTGATCGTCAAAATCGATGACATTGAAAGAGTTCTTTTCCCGTTCACGGGCTCGGCCGCGGCGTGAAGTTGTTGTGCCGCATTGAACGATGATCATTCCCCGTTCGAGATCGGGGCTTCCCGAGTAGACATCGAGTGAGTTCCCGATGTAAGCGCGATGCAGGTGTCCTCCCATGATGAGATCGACCTGCAGACGGTTGAATTCATCGAGCGCGCGCTTCGCCTTGGGCATGACATCGCTTCCCTCGTAGTCAGGAGCGGGCGCGAAGTGATGGTGGGCAATCACGATCCGCCAATCGGATTCAGCCGCGGTCTCCAGTTGATCGGCGGCAAAACGAAGTTGCTCCCGTGAAATGCGGCCATTTTTGATCGTTTGCAGGGGCTTCGTGGAATTGAGCCCGACGATCTTGAGTCCATCCAGGTTCAATGCGACGTCGAGGTCTTCACTGATATACTTCCGGTAGAGGTCATAAGGATGATTCAGGCGACCCAGGATATCGTAATACTTCGGGACGTCGTGGTTTCCCGGAATCTTGATTGTGGGAACCTCGGGCAGGCGGTCGAGAAAGTCGCGGGCGGACTGAAATTCTTCTTCGCGGCAGTTCTGTGTGAAGTCCCCGCTGATAATGATGCCGTCCGGTTCCAGTTGATCGAGCAGACCGGGGATTAACCTCCCTACTTTCTCCACGTAGGGAGGGCCGAAATGTAAATCAGAAATCTGAATCAGACGAGTCATCAGGATCGCTTGCTTCTTATAGCGTCAATCAGCTCCGTTTTTTTCATTTTACTACGGCCACGGATATTCATGTCCGCGGCGATATTCCCCAACTCTTTCACAGAACGATCTTCCAAGCGGGTATTGGGGTTACCTGTACCCTGCGTGGATTTGTTGGGGGTTCGCCCCTCCTCACGGCGATCCCGGTTCACTGTGCGGGCGGCAATCTCTTTTGCCCGGTCTTCACTCTTGCCGCGATCGAGCGAAGACTGTTTGATCTTTTCGTATTTGCGTTCATCTTTATCAGACCAGCTGCTCGGCATGATGTTGCTCCTTCCGGCTGAGGCAACCCGTTCGGGAGTGTTGCCCCGCCTTAATTTGGTGTTTGGTATCCTGCAGGGACTCAACAAACTTCATAATGCAGGTTTCATGCCAACGCGTCGCCCCGTGCGGCAAGGTGCCAGGACGCGCATGGAACCCGACGTGGCCGCCGTCTTTGACAATCGCGGGGATCAAACAGGGGTTCTCGTCCCATTTCCGATCGAGGTATCCCTGCCCGTCGATCATCGGGTCATCGAAAGCGAATAACAGGAGAGTCGGAATGTTGATCTTCGAGAGTTGTGGCCCGGCGGAATTTTCGGCGTAATAGCTGTCGACATCCGAGTAACCGGCCCGAGGAGCGGTAAAATTCTCATCAAAATCCCATACCGAACTCGTTTTCTCAACGGCGCGGCGCTCCTCAGCGGAGAGATCGAGATTCTGCTTTTTGACCTCACTCTTCATTTTCTTAAGCAGGTATTTTTGAAACGGCCAGCGCGTGGGCCGATTCAGACAGAGGGAAGTTGACCGCAGGTCCAGCGGCGCGGAAATGGAAACAGCGCCTCGGATGCGGTCATCCAGGTTTTCCCGGGCGAGGTAGTTGAGCAGCACTGATCCCCCGAGTGAAAAACCGGCGAGGACTACTCCGGCTTCGAGTTCGGATTGGAAACTGGGGCTCTGGCCGACGGCGTTGAAGAGTGCGGATAAGTCGGAATAACGACCCGGGTGGTGGATCTGACTGCATTGATCGGCCGAATTGCCGGCGCCACGGAAGTCGAGTCGTACGACGCGATGTCCCTGTGAGCAGAGGAAATTTGCAGCGCTCCGAATATAGACACTCTGCGAAGTTCCACCTAGTCCGTGCAGCAATACGATCAACGGCCGCTCATGAGCAGTGCGGGATTGAGGACGAAGAAACTCGGCGGAGAGGCAGTCACCCGTGCCATCCTCGACGGGAAGATTCAGCTTTTGACGATGAAACTGATCCAATGCATCTTCCGGAACGCGCCGCAGCCAAGTCAGCGCCGTCTGCGACATGCCACCGTAAAACGGGGGAACGGCCTTGAACTGGGGGAGACCGAATGGAAGCGGAAGATCGTCGATGAGACGCGTCTTCCTGTCAACGCCGCAGAACGAGGAACGGCAGGCGGAATTGATCGTCGTGTTATTATCAGTTTCACACACAGTCGATGACATTGGTTGTCCAGTTTGTCGGGGGGGAGGTCAGTCAAGAGCGAGGCAGAGCGGATTGAGTGACCGGTTGGGTTATATCAGGTATGAATTTCTCATTGATCAACAATCAGAATGATCGACAATCGAAAGTGAAAAACGATCGAGAGCGATTCGATCAGTTTGGACTCACACCAAACCGATTCGCTGGTCAGGTGGCATGACGGCGGCGAGGGCGTCGGAGAAGCAACGGTGTTGCGAGGCCGACTACTGCCGCACTGCATAGAACTTCGAACAGCCCTGGTACGACGGTCATCTCGCTGAAGGAGAAGAGCGCTAACGTCAACAGTACAATCACCCATCCGAACATCGATCGATCCTTCCATAAGTCGATTTAAGAAAGCGCCCGCATTTGTTTGAAGTGAAAATGCAGTTTGTTGCACAGCGATTTCTATGCCATTTCGGATAAGTCGATGTAAGTCGTGAATTCACAACGAAGAAGGGCCTTCGGTGGTCGCAGGTGGACCGCTTTGAATGAAAATACGACAATCCCCTGCCCTGCGGTCAGGTTTTCTCCGGAGCTCCCTGTAGAACGCAAATTCACAGGACGCGATTCTCGAAGCTTTGGATACAAATCAGAGCCCAGCGCGATACGATCTGCATTGGCGCTTCAGGAGAAGACGCGAGCATCTCAACGGTGCTAACCGGTGAGAATGTGGGCGAGCGGCCGCAGGTGTTTGAAGTGGCTGAATGAGATTTTGAGAATGCCGATGATCGGTACGGAGAGCAGAACTCCACCGATGCCCCAGATCCAGCCCCAGAAGATGATGCACAGGAAGACAATCGCGGGGTTCAACTTCATCGAACGGCCCAGAATAACCGGTGTGATCAAATTACCTTCCAGCGAGTTAATACAGAAATAGAGCAGCGGTCCCATGGCAATTTCAAGTGGCGTTTCCAGCGAGACGACACTGATCACGAAGACGATCGCTGCGCCCACGGCGGCTCCCGCAAAGGGAATGAAGTTCAACAGGCAAGCCATGATGCCGAGGAGCCAGGGGTCGGGAAGACCGAGCAGGCCGAGGACCGTCCCGATCACGATTCCAAGGCAGATGTTGATCAAAGTAATCGTCAACAGATAACTCGAAATGCCTTGCTCGATGTCGCGCAACATACTGACAAGGCCTTTTTTGTCCTGTACGGACGGCATCAGTTCGACGATTGAGTTCAAACTGCGATGCCCCCCTGCGAGGAGCAGGTAGACAAACACGATGGTGACGATCGTTCCCGCGAAGACAGTCACCGTCGAATCCAACAGATAACTCATGAGCGGCGGTTGCTGGATCGCGACCTTCACGACGTCTTCGTCCTCTTCGGGTTGAGCAATCCTGTTGACGTTTTCGGTGGCGTCGTCAAGCATGCCGAAAGGCTCATAAATGAACCTCAGCTTTTCTTCGGCGGCCCGGAATGTCGACGGAGCTTCACGCACCCACGTGGTGATAGGGCCGGTGAGAAAGTAGCTTCCGATGATCGTCACGGTGCTGAAGGCAACAACGATCATTGCCGCCGCCAGAGATTCATTCATGAATCGAAAACGACTCAGGAATCGGACGAGCGGCGAAAGCAGAAAGAACAGGAGGAATGCCAGCGTAATGGGAATCAGAATCGATCGCGCGAAGTAGAGAGCGTGCACCAGAGCGCAGAAACCTAAAAATATAAGCGCGTAGTGTGCGTATCTCCTTACGTGTTTTGCCCGGTCTGACGCCGGTCCCAGTTGCGGTTTCTCTTCCGGCTCCTCAGTGGCCGTGGAAATGATAGACGCCTCTTCGGACTTATCCGACGAGGCGCCTGTATCAGTTTGGTTTTGATCGACAGAGCCGCCGTTGTCGGGGGATTCGACTCCCGGAGCCACATGGGGGTCGTCAACTGCGTTGGAGTCAACATGGGATGTGGAAGTAGGCAACGGAGAGCTCCCGAAAGAATTAAAAAAATCGCATCCGCGACATGATCAGGTCATCTCTTGACGGTTATCTTTGGAAGGCGGTTAAAGGGTTCATGAAAACCGGATCTTACCAGGGTTTCAATTTCCAGCCGACGATGAAACCGATGCCAAAGCACCAGGCTGCAGCCGTGCCCGGATTCTGTCTCGCGTATGTTTTCACGTAATCCAGGACGTCGTCGAGCGGTTGCAGGTCGTCGCCTTGTGGACGTTGAGTCGTAGTGCCTGTCGTGGAGCTGGATTGTCGTTCGTATCCTTGAGTTCCGTGAGTGGTAGTACTCATTTCGTCACCTTTAGTTCTAAATCCGTATGGGATGAGTGAGTTAACAGGTAAGAGTGATGTTCACCCGATGAAGAAAGATCGGCCTAATAATAATCGCTACATTGAGCCTGCTTGTTCTTCGAACTCAGAACCTGCTTGATCCACTGAATGTTGTTCCGAAGTTCGTATCGTGAGCGATCCAGGATGAGAGTCGATTTTTTCAACCCTTTGACCGCGGCCAGGATCAGGACGATGGCAACCACCGCGGCAGCTACCGCGACGATGCCGCCAGCAGCTGCCTGGGTAAGGTCGGTGGCCATTGCCAGCCACCAGGCGAGTGCGATCAGGGCGAGTGGGAAGGCACCGACCAGAATGCCGAGAGCCAGAACAAGGAGCGAAATGGGGAGCATCGCTTTCTGCATCGCCTCTTTCGAGTCGAGCCCGAGAAGTTGCACCTGCAGTTCTGCGAGGCCGATCAGATCGGAGCCCAGTTCGCCGATATTCCGACGCATCGAGGTCGGTTCTTCGTGTACGCGTTTGCCGTTGGTAGTGCTCATCGTTTAATCAACCATCCTATCGCGAGTCCTGCGATCAGCCCGATACCTAGCGCCAGACCGGGATTCTGTTTGATTTTGTTTTCGAGAAAGATTTCGCCATCTTCAGCGGAACGGAGAACGTCCTGCTTCATCTCTTCGAGGTACTCGCGTACCTCATCTTCCGTGGGCAGAGTTCCCGCCTGCATATATTCTGTAATGCGATTCGTCTGCATCGAAATGCACCTTTCTAATTACACAGCATGATCGTCGACGTAACTGGAGTCAGTGTGGACTGATGAACCAGGGGATTGAGACTGCGACGCGTTGCCGTGGGACTTCCAGATGGAAGAACTACCGGTGTCACCCAGATATTTATTGACGAAGTGTGCCGTTGCCGCCCGCATGATAGAGCCCGCAGCGAATGTCATCATCGCTTTCATGTAGCCACTGTTCTCCGCATCTTCGACTTCCTCATCCTGCTCGTCTTTGGTTTCGGGTCGCTCCCGACGGGCGGATGTAATTGAAGAAATAATTCGCTGGAGTGAATCCGCATCGAGATGAGCCGCCTGGTTCTTCTTGCGTGGGACGACGAGGCAACCCAAAAGAGATGCAGCTCCGATGGTGATCCAAGGGTAACGACGAACATAGTGCTGCCAGTCGGTGAGACGAGACGCACTTCGTCGCACCTCCTGAAAGTCGGTGTCCAGTTCGCAACGGATGCGTTCCATCGACTTTTTAATTTGTTCGATCTGTTCCTTATTGGATAAGTCGGACACGGTCATCTCCCAGGGGTTTCAAGTTTGGAATCAATACTTCAATTGAAGTGGCGATTACGACCGAAAGGCGTCAGGCATGTGTTTTTTCATGAACGACGGAATGGTTTCGGACAGAGTCGTTTTGATGCTTGCGGTCAGCTTGTCGTTGAACGCGCGGTCGCGAAGTGCTGACAGACGTCCCTGTGGGGCATACGACTCACTGGATCGCTGCAGAGCGGCTCCAATCAGCAGTCCGGCGCCGATGCCGGCTCCCAAGCCGATAAGGATCGCTCGACCGGGATTCTGTTCCACGTACGCCTTGGCTTGCGAACGTGCCTGACACATGGCTCCCGGCTGTTCTTCTCCGAGATAATGTTGGGGGAGTGGCTGGGTCTTTTCCGCTCGCATGTTTTCCACCGCTGTTTCTGATTTCTGAATCATGACTGTTCCTTTATTTGGAATCATGCCGATTGCATGAATGCTTTCCTGCTGAAACATGAATTGACAACCTGTCAAACTGCTGATGCCCAATACAAGGACGACGACCTTCCCTGGATGCACGGCTTGCTCCTTGTGTGTAAGAACGAACAGAGGCACCTCCTGCTCTGCCCGCTCATTCTGGCGACTCGTGTCAAACGCCGCTGGCGTGTATCAACTGTTCACGTCGAAGTCGACGTTGCCTTGGCGAGTGACCGGTCTTTCGCATTGCTGCGTTGTGAGCAATTTCACAGGGAGAGAGCGAAATCAACTAACGGCGAAGCGCGAGGCTGACGATCACGCCTGCGATCAGGCCGGTGCCGAAAGCAACGGCCACGGATTCCGCCGGATGTTTCCGGACGACGGCTTCGGCCTGCTGGTATCCTTCATTGATGGATTCGTTCATCCGGTCCATCTGCTGGCGGGCGGCCTGAGAAGCCTGGTTGAATTGTTCCTGAGCACTGTGCATTGAGTTGCCCAACTTTTCCGACATACCGGAAGCAGAAGCGCACACGTTCTCCACGATGCGATTCAGTTCCGCTTCGATTTTCTGGCTCGTTTCGCCCGTCTTCTGCTGGATTTTGCCGATGATCTGATCTTTCTGGCCTTCCAACTGATCGAGATCATGTGAGTTCAACTCACTCCAGCGTTCTTCGATGCGCCCGCGGAGTTCGTTCCAGTTACCCTTCATCTTCAGTTCTTGCGAAGTAGTCATTTGAGGCTCCCTTGTTCCTGTGGGGTGTGGTGTAGTTACTCTTACAGCGAGTGGGTTATGAGTGTGCAAGTGGTATGCCGGATCAGGGAACAGAGGGGGGGCACAGTCATGGACACCCCGGGTTGCTTGAATAAGTCCTTGCTTTACAAGAAGATGCTGCGAGTTAAAAAATAAGTCCGGCCTTCTGGAAAAGTTGAACCCGCCAATACAACCCGTGATCGCGCAAACGTCAACCTGGTGTTGTTGCAACCGCCAAACCGCGATTTCTGAGGGAGTTAACACCTCGGGGCTTGCTTAAGGTGCCGCGCCGGAGGTTACAGGGGCGCAAGCTGAGCGTGCATGCATTGAAGCCAAATGCCTGACGTATTATCTGCCGCTGGATCTATCGCTTGTAAGAGTCACAGATGGGCTGGATCTCAAGGATCTGTAGCGCGAGCGGGGTGACATCCACGATACGGGAGGGCTGAGGTAGCTTGAGATTGTCCGGAAGTCCGGCGGCGAACAGAGGTGAGGTGGAGTCGAGGGCGTGCAGAGAGCCGTGTGAGCCCCCACTGTTGGTGTGAATGCCGGGAAGGCAGAATTCCTTGCCCAGCGTCGCCGTCACCCAGATGTTGCCGGTCTGTTCCGAGATACAGTTCGCGATCCGCTCAAAGGCGTTCGGATAGTTGCCGTACCGGAGCTGTAGTTGGTCATCGACCGTGGCGTCGAGGGTTTCGAGGTTTCCCTGCCACGCCCAGCGGTTGCCCAGTTCGTCAATACCGTCGGTGTTGCCATTCCAAGCCTGTCGAAACGTGAGCGTACCGCGATCTCCGGTGTAGACGTGAAATGTCGCCTCATCAGAGTCCGTCAGACCATTTTCGAAATCACTCCAGATGACCTGGTCCACGCCGGGGCAGGTCAAGAGGGCGTCAATCACTTCCGCCCGACCTTCCCAGCGGTCCGGACGCATGTAGATCTGGGCCGAACGCATATTGGGACAGATCATGAGGTCTTCACCGTTCTGCCAATCCGCACCGGCATCGACGACCTGAAAGTCGCGGAGGACCTCGTTGAGGTCGACGCGGGCATCTTCGTCGAGATCACTTTGCGAATGATCGCCGGTCATCAACACGACGTACTCTTCGAGAAATCGATCCATCCCCCCCTGCTCTTCGATGACTTCCCCGAGTGTCGCGTCCACCTGTTGCAGTGTTTCGAGGGCATCGACCGGACCGACATCGTGGCTGACGAAGTCGTTATTGGGAAAGTAGGCGAGCGTGAAATCGGGGAGCGGACCTGAGCGCGCCATCGCCAGCAGATAGTCGGCGGTTGCGTCATCATGGAAACCGAATCGGCGGGTAATTCCCCCCCGCGCGACGGGAGCACCGTCGTCGAGCGGTGTGGATACGAAATCGCCGAGATACATCTGGTGTGGCCCCTGCATCTCTTCGGCAAGGTCGGTGCCGGGAATCATCTTCATGAGAAAGGGAGCCGTTGCCGGGTGGGAAACCGTTCCCTTGTACCACATGAAGTTCACCACGCTGTCGATCAATCTCCCGTGACGTTCAATGCGTTCGAATACGGTGGGATATTGAAGACGTTCGGCGTTCAGCCTGATCTGGAAGTCGCGGATGTAATGATCGAAGCCTTCCTTGAAGATCGCCGAGAGATCCGCTCCGAAGTACGCGATTTCGTCTTTCGTGTGGTCATACCAGTAAGCGCCGGCGATTCCATGATCGATCGGGTAGGCCCCGGTCACGAGCGAACAGGTGGCTGCGGGAGTGATGGAGGGAAAGATCGATATGCACTGGGAAGAATACTCGCCTCGTTTTTTGAGTTCTTTGAATACCGGTAACGCATTGGAATTCATCGCGGGTTCGACGACACGGGTGGCGAGCGCATCGATGATAACCAGTAGTACCTTCTTCATGAGAATTTGCTTCTATTGTGTCGGGGGAAAATGACTCAATAAGTTTTGTCGTCCCTGGATTTTGTTGGAAAGCGTACTTGAACAGTGTGCAGTGCTTACAGAGGCTCCTGATCGTGGAAGGTTTACGCTTCTGCCTCCATTGTACGCTGGCGTCATCGTGATGAGGCGGATCACTGTTATTATAAAAAGACGCCGCAAAATGTCATGCCATCTTGCGGCGTCTGGTCGATCAAAAGTTAAAGCGAAAGTTCAGTGAACGCGGTGCAACTCATTTAATCTCGGTTGTTTCTGAGTTTCACTTTGCCGTCTTCCACTTTGATGTCGCTTTGGTTGACTTTATATCGCTTGTTCAAATCGCGCATCATCGCTTCGTTGAAGGTCGGCCAGTTGTCTTCGTCGAAGCCTTCGGCACCTTCGAGTTGTTCCT
>PABD01000098.1 GCA_002702685.1 Planctomyces sp. | reverse complement strand
TGTCCAGGATAAGTGTGGCGGCTATCGTACCCGAAAAGCCCTTGAAAGTAGCAGGCTACGCCGCCAGAACAAGCTCCGGTTATCTCGAATTTGCTATAGAGGTCCCAAGCTGATGGGGCGAACGATCGGGACTCGCTTATTGGAATTCCGCGCGACCATTCCGGTTGAACGCCTGATCTATTCGCCCTGCATTCGGTCGATCTCTGGCCACAGATTGACGTCGATTTCCCGCAGTCGGCCCTCGCGTTCGACGATGAGGTGAACGTGTTTTTCTTCGAGCGAAATCATCTGTAAGGTTTTGAAGAATTCGTCGCGTGTCCTCGGCCAGGTTCCTTCAATAGCCCAGATCACATCGTTCGCTTCCAACTCGGCGTAAAAGGCCGGAGATTCCGGGCGCACGCGGGTGATAATCGCCGAGCCCGGTTCCGCGGCGTCCAGATACAATCCGACGCCAAGCAACTGCGGGTTGCCCTGGGGGCGGATGAGAATCTTATTGCGCTCGGTCGATGGGGGGCGGACGAAGGTGAGGGCGGTTGGTCCATCCGCCTTGAGGGCGAGCGTCTCGAAGGGGACTTCCGAGATTGGAAAGTCTCCGAAGTTCAGAATGACATCGCCCGATCGCAATCCCGCTTTCTGTGCGGGGCTGTCCTGGTAAACCTGTTTTACGAACAGCGAATTATCTTCATAGGAATTCTGGTGCGTGATCATGCCGAGACGATGCGTCAGTCCCGCGCCCCGCAGAGCGATGCCCTGGCGAGTTGATTCGGTCTCGGTTTTGGCTTCCTTACGGAACATCGCGGCGTCAGGCCGATGGCATTCATCCCACAACAGGCGCGCCGACAATTCACCGATTTCGCATAAACCGGCGTAATTCAGTTTCGGCGCATCGTCAGACGGACGGTGATAGTCTTCATGCTTGCCCGTGTGCAGCATCAGGTAGGGGATGTGCTTTTCGTAGAACGGATAGTGATCGCTGTCGGCCTTGTTGTCCCAGTTATACTTGAGACGCAGCGATGGATCGTGGTTGTGCCGGACAATTCGCTGCTGCTGTCCGAACGTCGTGCGGACGCCATAGACTTCGAGCGTCTCTTCATCGAGGCGGCCTACCATGTCGTAGTTGAAATAAAACTTCACGCTGTCGAGGCTGATCGTCGGGTTTGACACCCAGTGCCGTGAACCGACCAGGCCCCGTTCCTCGGCATCCCAGAAGGCGAACAGAATGGAACGGCGACCATTGCTCGGTTGCTTCGCGAGTTCGCGCGCCAACTCCAGAAGCAGGGCGGTGCCACTGGCGTTGTCGTCCGCGCCGTTATGGATTTGACCAATCGGTCCGAGGCTGTTGCGCGAGTTGCCATACCCGACATGATCGTAATGCGCGCCGATCATGATGTATTCGGTGTTCATCCTCGTCGATGAAACCGCTGCGTCTTCGGAGGAGGCAGGAGCGACACCGGGGAGAATCGCGAGGATGTTGCGGTAGCCGTTGCCGAACTCCTGGTAGAAATCATTATCGGCAGCGCCCGGTTTCAGGCCGTATTTGCGGAGTTCGTCCACAATGTACGCACCTGCGGCACGGCCACCCGGGCTTCCGGATTCGCGTCCTTCGATCGTGTCGCTTGCAAGAAACGATACATGTCGCTTCAAGTCGTCTTCTTCGATCCGAAACGGGCGCGCCTTCGCCCAGAGCGGTTCAAGTTGCGACAGCGCGTCCAGTTTAGATGGGGAATCTACAATGTTGTCAGCGTAGGCGCTGACAGCGCAGCAGACTCCGATCGTAAACAGGAAAATCAGGCGAACAGTTTGGAACCGGAAGGAGGCAGGCGGGTAACTTGGGTGTGATTTCAATGGTTGCAGTTCAAAAGTCATCAGAGCTCCTCGTGCAGCGTCGGCTTGCATTCGGCAGGAGTTGCAGCTTCTTGCGAATACTTGATTCAGCTAAACGGTTTTGTGTTTCCAACTGGGAAATTCAATGAGCACTTTGATCGATCCATCTGTCTTATCGCGAAAATGTTCATAAGCTTTTTGAACATCCGAAAGCGGATATCGGTGTGTAAGTAAATGCGACACATCGACCCGGCCTTCTGAAATCCATTGCATCGCCAACGGAAAATCGATCGAAAAATCTGGTTCAACGCTGGTAATGACTGTCAAATTTTTACGAAATACATCACCCCAGCGTACCTTGTCTATAGTCTGCGCGGGGACCCCAAAAAAGACCAGTAGTCCAAATTTCTTCACCAAATCCACGCACAGGTTGAGCGCCTGATTCTGATGGCCGACCGCCTCGATGACCACGTCCGCGAGCGCTCCCCCGTTGATGCGCTTGATCTCTTCGACGGGGTCCGTTTCCGTATTGTTAATCACGTGAGTCGCGCCTGATTTGCGGCTCGTTTCGAGACGTGCGTCGATCGGATCGATCGCGATAATTTTGCTGGCACCCAGGTTCCGCAATGCCAGATCAAACAGCTGTCCGATTGGACCCTGGCCGACGACGGCGACCGTTTTCCCCAACATGTTCGGCAATTTGCGGAGGGCATACAGCACAGTGCCCAATGGCTGGGCCATCATGGCGATATCTTCAGCGATGTTGTCCGCCAGCGGGATCGCCCGCTCTTCGGTGAGTACATATCGTTCGAAGAAGCCGACCTGGTAAATCGGCACCGCGAGAACCCGGTCGCCCGGTTTGAATTTGGAACCGCTCGTTTCGATGACCGAACCGATCATCTCATGCAGTGAATGGCCGATGACGGGGTTATCGACTTCTCCGTTCATGGTAAAGAAGGGCATGTCCGAGCCGCAGAGGCACGCGCACTCGGGTTGAAAAAGAATCTCGCCCCCTTTGTCGCTCAGCTTGGGCTCATCAATTTCAATCAGTTCAATTTTGTTCGGTGCGGAAATGTGTCCGGCAAACAAGGGGCTGCTCCTGCATGGGACCGGGGAGGGGGAAAGAGGCGAAGTCGCGGCCTGTCGTTGTGCAGGCGCCTTCATGATAGCTTATACGGCAATGGCATTTCATCTACAGGCTCAGCGATGGGAGAAATTTCAGCAACCCGGTGAGGCGTGTCGAGTCAGGCACATTGTTCAGATCAGTCCGGTGGGGATGGCGTTATGGGAAAAGATCCGGGGATACGGACGAAATCTGGGAAATGACGGATTGTCAAAAACTGACAGATGGTCTATTCTGTGGCTATGAATCGATCACCACGCAAAGAACGAGAATGGAAAGAACGGGAAGCCCGCATCCTGGAGGTCGCGCGCCGTCTCTTGCGAGAACACGGCTATCTCGGTCTGAAAATGGACGAAATCGCCTCGGAAATGGAATATTCCAAGGGGACGATCTACCAGCATTTCAGTTCCAAGGAAGACGTGATCATGGAACTGGCGGTGCAGACGATCGAAAAACGGCTCGAATTGATGGCCCGGGCCTCCGAATATCGGGGGCGGCCGCGCGAACGGGTTGCCGCTCTGGGAGTTGCGGTCGAACTCTTTGTTCGCCGATTCCCGGATTATTTTCGCGTCGAGCAGATCATCCGGGCCGATTCCATCCGCGATAAAACGGCCCCCGAGCGTCAGGAAAGGCTCATCTCCTGTGAACTCCGGTGCATGGGGATTGTGACCGGTATCGTGCGGGACGGCATCGCCACCGGCGACCTGACACTCCCCGAGTTTTTAACGCCGGAACAACTCACGTTTGGCATGTGGTCCCTCTCTTTTGGAGGGAGTAGCATCATTACCACTGGTCATCTGGGGGAACTGGGCGTAGAAAAACCTTTTGAAGCGATCATCAATAACATCCAGATGCTGCTGGATGGCCTGAACTGGAAACCTCTTTCCCACGAAATGGACTACCCGAAGACGATGGAGCGAATCGCAGAGGAGTTGTACTCCGATCTGCTGGCTGATGTGCCGAGCTTCTGAGGCCCGTCGGACCGACTAAATTTTTTTCATCAAATATTGACGGAAAGTCAAAAAATGACGTGGCGGCTGATTCCCAAGCTCATCGCCGGCGGTCTGCTCCTCAGTCTGGTGATATTCTGGCTTCTGGCAGGCACTCCCCAGACGGAAAGTGCGCAGGCGCAACCGGATGGATCTCTCGATCGTACCAATCTCATGGTCGTGGGCGCAGAACGCCTGACTAAACACGAGTCATTCGAAAAAGAACGTGCTTTCACCGGACTGGTCAGAGCCAAACGGCAGAGCAAACTCAGTTTTGAAGTCGGCGGCAAAGTCATCGAATGTCTTGTCGATGAGGGAAGCCGCGTCAACGCGGGAGATGCACTCGCGCGACTTGAATCGGACCGTCTGGAAGTCCAACTCAAACAGACAACGGCGCAGCTCGCTCAGGCGCAGGCGCGGCTGAAGGAGCTGCTGGCCGGACCACGTGAGCAGACGATCAACGCCAAACGCGATCAGGTGAAAGAGCTCTCTGCCCTACGCGACCTGGCCCGGAGCAAAATGGACCGTAACGACAAGCTTCACCAGCGCGGCGCTATTTCGGAACAGGAACGGGATAACTCGTACTACGATTTCCTGTCTCTTGAGTCGCGACTATCGTCTACCGAGCAGGAACTGAACGAGCTGCTGGAAGGGACTCGTGAGGAACAGATTACCGCTCAGAAAGCGGTGGTGCAGGAACTCGAAGCGAGTCAGAACGCGATCGAAATCGATCTTCAGGATGCTGTGCTGAAGGCACCGTTCTCGGGAACGATCATCTCCCGTAATGTCGATGAAGGAGAGGTTGTCGAGTCGGGAAAAGTCGTCTTTGAATTGATTGAAAGCGATTCGCTCGAAATCTGGGTGGGCGTTCCCGTCGATCTCGCGTCCCAATTGATGGCGCATCAGGACTTCACCGTCGAAATCAATGGTCGCCGCCTGCCCGTGGAGCGCGCGAATGTTCTTCCGAGGTTAAACCGCGAAACGCGGACCCAGTCGGTCCTGTTTCATTTCACCGACGGGGCGGACACCAGTTACATTTACTCGGGGCAGATTGCCCGATTTCATTTCGCGGAGACAGTTTACGAAGCGGGCTTCTGGATTCCGACAGATGCCCTGAAGCGAGGCACCCGCGGTTTATGGTCCTGTTACACACTCTCTCCTGTAGATCCGGAAGCTGAGGATGTCTCGCCCGGAGTCTTTGAACTCCAGCGGCGGGACTTGGAAGAACTGTATACGAAGGACGGTTCCGTTTTCGTTGCAGGGACTCTCCAGGAGGGAGATTTATTACTATCGGAGGGAGCGCATCGCGTTGTACAGGGAGATCATGTCCGGTTGAAATCCGCGATCGATCCTTCCTCGCCGATCGGAGACAAGTAAACCATGTCAACCTTGTTCTTCCGTAATCCACGATTGCTGCTGCTGACCCTCGCGCTGATTTCCGTATCGGGAATCTTCGCCTTCCGCCTCCTCCCTCGCCTGGAAGATCCGGTGATGGCAGAGCGGTTCGGCATGGTGAAAACCATCTTCCCGTCTGCGAGTCCGGAACGCGTCGAAGCGCTGCTCACCGAAAAGATCGAAGAGTCCCTGCAGGAGATCGAGGAGATCAAGACCCTCGAATCGACAAGCTCGGCGGGGTTCTCCCTCATCCAGATCGAACTGGTCGACGAGATCAGTTTCGATACCAGCGCGGAAGTCTGGTCGCGTGTGCGGGATAAGCTCAACGATGTCCGTCCTGAATTACCGCCCGATGCGCAGGAACCGGTTTTTGAGGAAGTCAACGCGCAAGCGTACGCACTTATTGTCGGCCTCGCCTGGGATCAGGGAAATGAGCCCCGGTTTGGAATTCTCCGTCGCCTGACGAAAGAACTCGAAACGCGTTTACGCGGAATCGCCGGCACCAAGGACATCGACTACTACGGCGAGCCGGAAGAAGAAATCCTCGTTGAGATCGACCCCATCGAATTGAGCGCGCTCGGACTGACGGCCGAGCAACTTTCGAACGCCATCCGGCGTAGTGACGCCAAAATATCCGCCGGTCAGCAGCGTTCCGGGGAAGATGATCTGTTGATCGAGCCCGACACGGAACTCGACTCCCTCGAGCGATTGCGGCGGATTCCCCTGCAGCCGAATGATGAGGGCGAAATCGTCAGTCTCGCGGATGTTGCCGACGTGCATAAGGGAATCATTGAGCCAGTCTCGAGCAAGGTTTTTCTGGACGGCGAACCGGCGGTCGCGCTCGGTGTTTATGTGGAACCGGATCGGCGTATCGATGTCTGGGCAAGCGAAGCGCGGACCATCGTGGAACAGTTCGAAGCAGAACTTCCCGCGGGTGTGAAACTCAACCTTGTTTTCGACCAGAGTCGTTACACCGCCGACCGCTTCGACACACTGATCGGCAACCTCTTGATGGGAGCTTCGGCGGTCTTTGTCGTGATTTTCATCATGATGGGCTGGCGGTCGGCCATTCTCGTTGGACTGGCACTGCCACTGTCGTCGCTGATGGTATTGAGCGGGATGCGTCTCTGGGGGATTCCGATCCATCAGATGTCGGTGACCGGTCTTATCATTGCGCTCGGACTGTTGATCGACAACGCCATCGTCGTGGTGGATGAAATGAACAGAAGATTGCGGAAGGGGATGGGCGTGCTTGGCGCGATGGAGGAAACGGTCCGTCAACTCGCCGTCCCGCTGCTGGGCTCGACGCTCACCACGATGTTTGCGTTCATGCCGATCGCATTGATGCCGGGACCGGCCGGTGAGTTCGTCGGTTCGATCGCGTTGAGCGTGATCCTGGCACTGTTCAGTTCGCTCTTCGTCTCGTTGACGATCATTCCGGCGCTCAATGGATTGATCAACAGCGCGCAGGATCGTCTGGCCGATTTGACTTCATCAGAAGAACCATCAGCTTCGCCCGAACTCTCTTTCGCTGCGTCCCCGCACCTGCCGGGCTACATGCAGGCGGAATCCAACGGATTTCATGCGGAAGCATCCAAAGCACATGGCCACTGGTGGCAACAGGGTTTGCGTTTACCGCAGATTTCCGATCTGTTCTCCCGATTCCTGAAATTCGCCATCGCCTATCCGGTCGTCGGAATCGCGATATCGGTTGTCCCACCGATCCTGGGATTTCTGGTCTTTCCACAATTGCCGGAACAGTTTTTCCCACCTGCGGATCGCGACCAGTTTCACATCGAATTCGAACTCTCCCCGCAGGCGTCGATCGAACAGACGGAGGGTGCGGTCAAGCAGGTGCGGGAGCAACTTCTCGCGCACCCCGAGATCGAAAACGTGCACTGGTTTCTCGGCCGCAGCGCGCCGAATTTTTATTACAACCTCGTACAGACGCGGGAACAATCCTCGCGCTACGCGCATGCCATCATTCAACTTCGCGACGCGGAACGGAGCCGCGATCTCATCCACGAGCTGCAGGCCGAACTCGACCGGACCTGGCCCGGTTCCCGCACGATCGTACGGCAACTGGAGCAGGGGCCCCCATTTGAAGCACCGGTCGAATTCCGTATCTACGGTCCCGATCTCGACGTGCTGAAAGACCTCGGTGACGAAGCTCGACGGATTCTTGCTCAAGCGGACAACGTTCTCCACACCCGCGCGGTCATTTCAGAGGATCTGCCGAAAATCGGCCTGAACATCGACGAAGTGGAAGCCCGTCTGCTGGGAATGAACCATACTGAGATCGCGATGCAGATGAACGGCGCGTTGGAGGGTTTCTCAGGCGGTTCCATCCTGGAGGCCACCGAGGAACTTCCCGTACGGGTGCGCGTTTCCGTTGATCGACGCAGTGATCTCGAAGAGATCATGTCCCTCGATCTGGTGAGACCCGGAGCGAACGTCGAACAGGACGAACTGACGACGGTCCCGTTGTCGGTACTGGCAAGTACCCACCTGATTCCAGAGTCGGCGGGCATCACGCGACGTAATCGGCGCCGCGTCAATACCGTGCAGGGTTACATCACCGCGGGTGTCCTTCCCGCCGAAGTGGTCGGAGAATTTCAGCGACTCCTAGAGAAAAACGACTTCACCTTGCCCCCGGGTTATAAGGTCCAGTACGGGGGCGAAGCGGCGGAACGCGATACGGCCGTGGGCAATCTGATGGCGTCGGTCGGCATGTTGACCGTGCTCATGATCGCCACGCTGGTACTCTCGTTCAACTCCTTCCGACTCGCCGGCATCATTCTCGTGGTCGCCGTCCTGTCGATCGGTCCGGGAATGGGATCACTCTGGGTGGCAGGCTATCCCTTCGGGTTCATGGCGATCATCGGCACGATGGGTCTCGTGGGTGTGGCGATCAACGATTCGATCGTGGTTCTCGCCGCTTTGAGAACGGACGAGCGCGCTCGTAAGGGAGATGTGAACGCGATTCATCACATCGTGATGGATGAAAGCCGCCATGTGCTGGCCACGTCGATCACGACCGTCGCCGGATTCCTGCCACTGCTTATTGAAGGAGGAGGCTTCTGGCCGCCTCTCGCGATTTCAATTTCGGGTGGCGTGACTGCCGCGACCGTGATGGCGCTCTTCCTGATCCCGTGTGTCTACCTGCTGCTGACGCGCCTGTCGCCCACACGATTCTGCGAACAGCGAAAATCATCGAAAGGGGCAGAAAAAGTGCCAGCGGATGAAGCATTTCCGCAAATGGGAGTCGCGGCGACGGCCACCTGATGTGCCGTCCCGGAAGTTCCAGAACGTATTCGGGTAGAACGACAATTTTTCTTGGTACC
>PABD01000097.1 GCA_002702685.1 Planctomyces sp. | reverse complement strand
CCGTGGAACTGGTTGAGGACCGCATCCAGATCAAGTCTGCTCGGCTGAATGAAGAACAGACTCTGGAAATCGAGTTCTGATCCCCGTTCAGGAGACACGGAGTTGATTTCCCTTCTGATTTGATCCGATTGCAGGGTTCTTCCTGCCCGGTTTTGATTTCCCGTCCAGGGGAACGCGGCTCCCTGCTTTATTCTGACCGGCAAATCGCGAATAATGTCGGAGTCAGAAAATCGCGCGACCTGCAGGAACGTGTGATTGCTTTTCCCTATCGCTCCGCACGACTGTATAAAGTCACGGCATGTCAGAACCCCTTCCGGAAAATCAGGACACTTCGAATCCGGAATTACTACCGGATAAGGAACAGGATCCGGCAGATCGTAATGGTGATCCGACGACAGTCGACCGAAACGAAACCCTGATTCAGGATGAGACTGCACAGGAACGGGCGCGGCAGCTGAGCGTGCTGCAACATCGTGTCCCTGCCAATGTTCCCGGCTACCGAATTATGCAGTGCCTGGGGGAAGGTGCCTTCGGTTCGGTCTGGCATGCCGTTGAGCAGAATACCGGCAAGCAGGTCGCGATCAAATTCTATTCGCACCGGCGCTCACTCGACTGGTCGCTGTTCAATCGCGAAGTCGAAAAACTCGCGGCGTTATATACATCACGGCGCATCGTCGGTTTAATCGGCGTCGGTTGGGATCATGATCCTCCCTACTATGTGATGGAGTACCTGAAGAATGGTTCCCTGGCGCGATACCTGTCGGAAGGTCCGCTCTCGGTCAGCGAATCGGTACGTATTATTACGGCCGTGGTGCACGGGTTGCTGCATGCGCATGGCAGCGGAATTCTGCACTGTGATCTGAAACCGGCCAACATCCTGCTCGACGCAGACGAAGAACCGAGGCTCTGCGACTTCGGACAGTCCCGGCTCTCGGACGAACAACTTCCGGCGCTCGGTACACTCTTTTATATGGCCCCGGAACAGGCGGACCTTAAAGCGATCCCCGATGCCCGGTGGGACGTGTATGCGATCGGGGCCCTGCTCTATCACATGTTGACCGGAGCTCCGCCGCATCAGACATCCGCCGCGTTCAAGGCGATCAACGCGGGCGACAATCTCGAGGCGCGACTGCGGAAGTATCGCGAACATCTGTTGTCTTCTCCGACACCGCAGGAACATCGGAAGATCAAGGGAGTTGATCGTCCGCTGGCCGAGATCATTGATCGTTGCCTGGAGCTGAATCCCCGACGCCGATTCGCCAACGTGCAATCCGTTCTCGATGCGCTGATTCGCCGTGAGAAATGGCGCGCCCGACGTCCCTTCATCCTGATGGGCGTCATCGCACCGCTCCTCTTCCTTGCGGCGATGTGGCCGATGGCGACCGGCGCCGTGCGGGAAGCCGTCACCCAGGCGGAGATCTCGCTCATCGAACGTGCGGTGGAAAGCGACCTGCTCACAGCGCGGGTTCTGGCGAACAGTTTGCGGGATGAGCTCGAATTCCGTAAGAACGAATACGAGCGTATTGCCCGCGATCCCAGGCTGATTGCCGCGATTGAACTGGGGATCCAGAACGAATGGAAAAACTTCAGCGAATTCGATCCGATGAAGCGTCCCGACTACGCCACAATTCTCGAGGAATATCGCATCCAGAATGACCGTGAACGCGAAACGCAGAATGTCATCAAAGACAAGTCGTGGTTTATCGTGAATGCGGACGGGGTGCAGGTCTGGCGGAGTCCGTTGGGGGATTACCTCGGCAATAACTATAAATACCGTGATTATTTTCATGGCCTCGGTCGCGATCTCGATCCGACGTCGCCCGACTATCATCCCGAAGAACTGGAACCGATCGAAGAGCCGCATATTTCCGTCCCCTTCATCAGTACTGAGACGCATCGTTATATGGTTGCGATCAGTGTGCCGGTGAAAAACAAGGATGGGGAAGTGATCGGCGTTCTAGCCAGAACAACCCAGTTGGGCAATCTGCTCGAAAAGTATGAAAAGCACCTCGACACGCAGAACGACGCGAAATTGAACGTCGACCGTACAATCGCCCTCTATGCGCGGGAGAGCGGTCTGCTGCTCGATCACCCCGTACTCAGTTCTCAGGAGGTACTTTCTCCCGAGGTCCGAAAACGACGTGATCTTCAGGATCTGCTGGCACAGAAATTCGTGGTTTCGGAAGAAGTGCGGCAGAAATTCAGAAACCTCGACAGTGAAAATGAAGCAGAACGCCGCGAAGCGGAACGGGAACTGAATTTTCACGATCCGATGCGGACCGTCGACGAAAAAAACTTCGGTGGCGACTGGCTGGCGGCATTCGCCCTGGTCCCTACCGCGGCAGATTCGAATTGGATCGCGGTCGTTCAGGAACATCGCGAAGCGGCACTCGTACCGGTGAAAGAAATGCGCAGCGGCCTCGTGGCCCGTGGCGCGTTCGCGCTGGCTGTCGCCGCCACCCTGATTGGTATGTTCTGGTATTTCCTGCGGCGGATCGTCAGGGAACGGCGTGATACCCGCAGGCAACTCCGACGGCAGGATGGACCGCATGCGGGTCCGCTTTCGTCGATAACCAACTCCGGCTAATCTTCTTCTGCGCCTCTCCCGAACTCCCGCACTTCATTAGCTCAACATCGCGAAAGTCAGCCCTTTGTTCGAATTGATCACGGAAAGCCTTGAACCTCATCAGCGGGATCACTTCAGCCTGATTCCAGGGGAAAGCTATGTCGTCGGTCGCGAAGCGGATTCCGATATCGTGATTGATTGGGACGACGCAATTTCACGGCACCACGCCCGGATTGACGTGGCGACGGACCACCTGCAGATAGAACGTTGTCCAGCGGCAACCAATCCGATCTTCTTTGAAGGGCATGGCACATCAAGCTGTCGTTTAAAATCCGGTGATATTTTCGTGTTGGGAACGACGCGATTCCTGATCGTGCAAAAGTCGGCGGAGATGGGAGAGACTGATGTTCCTCCGTTTCAGGAAATGGCTTTTGATCAACAGGAACTTAAACAGATTCGTTTCCGCGATGCCGATAAACGGCTCGAAGTGCTTGCCAACCTGTCCGAGGTGATTCGCGCCAGCCGTACGGAGGCCGATCTGCACAGCCGACTCGTGAACCTGATCCTGGCCGGGGTTCCCTATGCGGAAGCGGTGGCGATCATCGAATTGACGCCGCAGGGAGAAGTCAAAATCAATCACTGGATTCGCCGACATGAAACGGCCGGCAAGTTTCGCCCCAGCAGTCGCTTGATAACGGATGCGCTGTCGCAGAAGAAACGTTCCATACTTCATATCTGGGAAAAGCGGGAAGAGCCTGACAGCGGTTATACCGCGGTCGCCGAATTCGACTGGGCCTTTTGTACTCCTGTGGAATTCGAACAGAGCCCGGTGTGGGGGCTGTACCTGGCGGGGCAGCGTGAATATCAGCTCGGCGAAGGTTTACCGCAGGGCCAGATGGTCATCGAGTCATCTCAACTGAAGGCCGATGTCAAATTCGTCGAGATCGTCTCCCAGATTCTGAACTCCGTGCAGCGCACGACTCGCCTCGAACGTCAGCAGGCTGGCTTCCGCCAGTTCTTCGCTCCGCCGATTCTGGCCGCGCTCGGCGACAATCCGAATACCGACCTGCTTGAACCACGTGAATGCGATGTCACCGTCCTCTTCTGCGATTTGCGCGGCTTCAGCCAGCGTGCGGAGGAATCTTCTGGCGATCTCATCGGTTTGCTCGACCGCGTCAGCAAGGCCCTCGGCGTAATGACGTCGCAGATTCTCGAGCATGGGGGCGTCACCGGCGACTTTCAGGGGGATGCCGCCCTGGGATTCTGGGGCTGGCCGTTTGCCTCCTCCACTTCCGTTAAACAGGCCTGCCTGGCGGCGCTCGCTATCCGGTCGGAGTTTGCTCGAATCCAGTCGCACAAGGAGCATCCGCTCGCCCAGTTTCAAATGGGGATCGGCATCGCCCATGGGCGGGCCGTCGCGGGAAAGATTGGAACGACTGATCAGGTGAAGGTGACCGTCTTCGGCCCCGTGGTCAACCTCGCCAGTCGCCTGGAGGGAATGACGAAAATCATGCGTGTTCCCATTCTGGTGGACGAAACGATAGCCAACCTCGTGCGGAAGCAGGCCGACCCCACCGAGGCTCGCGTCCGAAAACTGGGGCGGGTGCTCCCCTACGGATTCGAAAAGCCGCTGATGGTGAGCGAACTGCTTCCCCCTGCTTCGACGGATGGTACGCTTTCCGATGCGCAATTGGCCGACTATGAAGCGGGTGTGGATCGATTTATCGAGGGGGACTGGGAAACGGCCTACCAGTTCCTGCACGGCATGCCGGCGACGGACCGGGCCCAAGATTTTCTCAATCTGATTATCGCTCAGAATAACCGCACCGCCCCCGATAACTGGCCGGGCTTTATCCGCATGGAACGCAAATAACGCGTCGTGAATGTTGCCTTCCTGCGACAGAGCGAGACAGGGCGCGCTGTTATACCGCCTGGATCGATAATATCGTTTTCAATGAAGGCGCACGCCGCACGCCTTTCCTGATGATGCCCGGCCGCCACGAATGATGCCGAAACGCAACAAACCGCTCTAATCGCGTTATCGCCGGGCAACGGACGCACGCCCCCTCGATGCAGTCGCCGCGCAACCAATCCGCGCAATCGCTACAACCCGGCTGTGGTTTTTCGGAAGCGAAAAGCCGGCCATTGCATTTTTTTCAACCACAGTTTTTGTGTCCTAAAGTTGAATTGGAGAAGGCATGCGCCTGACGTCCGCATTTTTGATTGTAACGATTATCCGTTCCGGCGACGGCTACGTCGCCCGTGGATCACCTGTGTGGTCCTTACCCCGGAGAGGTATTCCTGATGGAAACCCAGTCACTGAACGACAACCCATCCCTGCAAAACGCCGCTTCCGAACAGGACGCGCTGCCGTTCGCCAAATACCTGATGTTTGGCGTCAGAGCGGTCGTTTCCCACTGGCGCACCGTCATTGTCGTCTTCATTGCGACGTTCTTTCTGACGCAGGCGATCTCGATGGTGTTGCCGCGTAAGTACGCTTCTGAAGCGAAGTTGTTCGTGAAGATCGGTAAAGAGAGTATCGGTCTCGATCCGGTGGCCACCACCGGTTCCACGATCGCTGTTTATGAATCGCGCGAAGGCGAAATTCGCTCTCTGCTCGAGATCATTACGAGTCGGGCGGTCTTGGAGCGGGTCGTCGAAAAGATGGGTCCGGAAGCCATTATCGGTGAAGACAACTCGCGCAATCCGGCCGAGAAAGCGATCTCCCACCTCAATGAATCCATTTACGTCGACCGCGGTACGAAGTCGAGCGTCATCTCGATGAGCATCCGTGAAGACTCACCCGAAAAAGCCCAACAGATTCTCACCGTGTTCCTGCAACAGTTCCGCGAATTGCACATGGAAGCGAATACGACTCAGGGTTCTCACGACTTCTTTGTCGAGCAGTGCAGACTGGTCGATCAGGAATATGAAACTCTGAACAAAAAGCTGCAGGCTGCCAAGAACGCTCTCGGTGTCGTCTCGCTGGAGGACAAACGCAAAGTTTTCGAAGCGAAAGAAACCGAACTGCAGAAAGACCGATTGCTGACGGACGCTTCCCTCGCCAAGGTGGAAGCCGAAATCCGCGCCTACGAGCAGGCACTCGAATCGGTTCCCGAGCGTCTGGCGACGCTGCAGCGCGATTTGCCCAACGTTTCGATGGACCCCACGATCAAGCTGCGTGACGAATTGCTGATCGAACGTCAGGACCTGCTCACAAAATTCACCGAGAACAATCCCCGTGTGAAAGCAATCGATCAGAAGATCGCCGAAGCGGAAAAAGTTCTGGCCGCGACGGATGTGAACCGGCCCGAACTCAATGAAGACGCCAACCCCACGTGGCTGAAGTTGATGGAGAAACTGAAGGAAAGCGAAGCTCAGGCCATTGGTCTGCGAGCCCGTCAAGCGAGCCTGGAAGCACAATTCGAGGAACTGCACGTCGAACTGGCGAATCTCAACGCTCACGAAGGCGAAATCGCAAGCCTGTCGAAACACAATGACGTGCTGCTCGAGAAGATGTATTCGTACAACAGCAAAAAAGAAGAAGCCCGAATCAACGAAGAACTTCGGGCTCAGGATATCTCGAACGTCAACGTGTTCCAGCACCCGACCTATGTCGAAAAGCCGGTCAGCCCGAAGACCTCGCTGATCTTCCTGGCGGGATTGTTCCTGTCGATTGTCAACGCCTTGTTGATCCCCTTGTTGATGGAATACACCCACTTCCAGCATTTGCTTCCCGAATTCTCGCTGAAAGAGTTCGGGGGCAGACTTGCCAAAACAACCTGATTTCCGCGAGCCCGTTCAATACTGAACCGCCCCCAGATTTCGAACTACCTCACCACGATTTCCTGTTTCTGATTGAGCTAGAGATATGTTGATTGGAAAACTAACGCACTGGCTGTCGTCCTATTTCGCCGCCAATCGTGACTACTTCCGCCACATCCAGCCTGCGGACCGATTCCGTGAAATCGTGGACCGGGAACGCAAACGTGCAGACCGTGGAAAATACAGCTTCGTGCTGATCGTTTACTGGGTAAAAGATCCAGACAAACGCCAGGCCGTCTTTCACCGGTTGAATTACATTCTCGAACGACGATTCCGGGCGACTGATGTCGCCGGATTCGTCGGTCGTAACCGGGTCGGATTGCTGCTGAGCGATGCGTCACTCAAAGTCGGTCGGACCGTGGCGGAACAGATTTTCGAGATGTGCGGTGAGGAATCGCCCAGTTGCTATGACATCTACGAATACCCCATGAACTACCACGAGCACGTCTTCGCCGATCATGATTCGCCCGAGAGCGTTGAAGAAGCGACCTCGAGCGAACGCGAGACCGCCCCCTTCTCAGAGAAAGAAACCGTGCTGGCCGCGACCGGCAATCAGAGCCGCCCGGAACGGGAACGTGCCCTTAGTGCTGGTAACCAGTTTTTCGAGAAAGTCGATTTTGAATCCAAGCCAGCGCGTCCGGCGACGACGGATCATCAGTGTGATACGGCTAAACCTGCGCTCAATAACGTGATGTTTCAGGTCAGCATGCCCTGGTGGAAACGGACGATTGATATTGTCGGTTCCGGAATCGGACTCCTGCTGATCTCACCGTTACTGGCAGTTACGGCGATCGCCATCAAAGTGACCGCCCCGGGACCTGTCTTCTTCACGCAGATGCGCGCCGGTCTCGGTGGACGTCCCTTCAAAATGTACAAGTTCCGCACCATGGTCGTCGATGCGGAAGCGCAGAAGGCCAAGTTGCGTCACCTTTCCGAACAGGACGGGCCCGCCTTCAAACTGAAACACGACCCCCGCATCATTCCCATCGGTCGTTTTCTGCGAAAGTCCTGTATTGATGAGCTGCCCCAGCTGCTGAATGTCTTCAAAGGAGACATGTCGCTCGTTGGTCCGCGCCCCCTGCCGCTCGAAGAAGCCGCTCAGATCACAGGTTGGCAGAATCGTCGCCTGGATGTCACCCCCGGTCTGACCTGCATCTGGCAGGTTGAAGGCAAATCGTCGGTCACGTTCACCGAGTGGATGCGGATGGATATCCGTTACATTCGCGCTCGTAATTTCGCGCAGGACGTGATGCTCGTGTTCAGAACTATTATCGCGGTCGTGCTGCACCGCGCCTCCCACTGATTTAATGGCCAACTCAACAGGATGAGATTTCCACAATGGTAAGGTCTTCAGATTCCACGTCTGGTAATCAATCCTTGAGTGATTCTTTACGGACCACTGTCGACGCTGCTCTCCCGTTTAACAGGACCCAGAACATGAGCTGGACACCGACCACCGAGGACCGGGCCCGTTTCACGCTTCAGGATCTCATTTCCTCGAAAATCGGTTTCGAACAGCTGGCCATCGCCCGCTACGAGGAAATCTGCGATCGCATCAGTGACTTTGTCGACAGTCATTACGATACAGGTTGGAAACGAAATATCAAACAAAGCCTTGATTCGTTCATCCTCCGCGGTTGCAAACCGATCTCACGTCGGTGGAAATCGGTCGATCCCGCCGCGTTCGGTATTCTTATGTACCATCGGTGTACTCCGCCGGTGGAATGCGAAACAGAACCGACCTGGAATGTCACCCCGGATCAGCTTGAAAATCAACTTCGCGGCCTGTTGGACCTCGGCTTCACACCGATCCCACTTTCCACCGCGGTCAAGCATCACCAGCTTGGAATGGAACTTCCGCCGAACGCCTTCGTCGTCACCTTCGATGATGGCTACGCCAATAACTACACACATGCTCTTCCGGTACTGGAGAAACTGGGCGTCCCGGCAACGATCTTCCTGGCAACAGCCTACATCGACGAGTTCGTTCCCTTCCCGAGCGACGACTGGTCCTGCTCGGGCAAGGCCGATCCAATCTCGTGGCGGCCGTTGACCCTCGAAGAGGCGCATAAACTCAACAAGAGTGAGCTGATCGAACTCGGCACACACACGCACACTCACGACGATTTCCGCAACCGCCCGCGCGATTTCGAGCGTGATCTCGAAATCTCACTGGAATTTATCAAACGGGAATTTGACATCGTTCACCCCACGTTCGCGTTTCCGTTCGGCGTTCGTCGGTTCGGCTTCTCGAGCGATGAACTCATCCGCGCCGCCCGTAAAACTCAAGTTCGCTGCAGCCTCTCAACCGAAGGCCAACTCGCCCACCTCAGGCAGTCCCCGTACTACTGGGGCCGGTTTACCGCGCACCAGACCGACGATGCTCACCTGCTCGCGGTCAAACTGAGCGGCTGGTATTCGCGAATCAAACAGGGCATGCGCAAACTTGCCGGTCGTTGATCCAGGGCTTCGCCGCATTCTCAATCGACTACACACCCACACGACCGATTCGTCTTCTCAGAAAAGCACCCCGAGGAATGGAACCTTTAGAAACAACGCAACCTACGCTCGTCGGGCCGGCAACTGTCCGGCCGCGCTGGTTTTACGCACCGGCAAAAGTACGGCAGTTGCTGGAAAACCGGGACGCGATCAAAAGTGTGATGAGCCTGTTCGATCAGGGCCTGGTGAGCGGTACAAACTTCCTCACGATGGTCATCATCGGCCGCGCCTGCCTCGCGGAAGAACTGGGGGTCTTTCACCTGCTGATGACGGTTATCCTCATGTCGTTCATGTTCCAGGATGCCCTGACCTCTGCCCCCTATCGCATCTACCTGCAGAAGAAAGAAGAGAACGAACGGAAAACCTACGCCGGTTCGCTCTTTGTACATCAACTATTCGTCTGTGCCATCGTGCTTGCGATTCTGACCGGGCTGTACCTCGCCAGTATGTGCGGCCTCTTGCTCGAAAGTATTCAGGCGCCGCTGCTCCCGCTCTTTGTCCTGACCCCGTTCATTCTGACGCGTGAGTTTCTCCGCCGTGTCTCCTTCGCTCATTTGCAGTTTGAAATGGCAATTCTGATCGATGCGCTGGTCACCGGTCTGCAACTGGTCACGTTATTTTTACTGGCGAGACTGGATGTGCTGACGGTCACGAATGCCTACGTCGTCATCGGCTGCGCCTGTCTCGTCGCCGTCGGACTCTGGTTCTTCCTGAGCCCTGTCGAGCGAACGTACGACTGGCACCGTGTTCTGATCGACTGGCGCGACAACTGGTCGTTTGCGCGGTGGAGCGTCGGCAGCCTGATGATCGCGAACCTGCCGGGTGTGCTGCTGTTGCCCTGGATGCTCGCCCTGAAAGAGGGAGAGCAATCGATCGGTATCCTTGCCGCCTGCTTCACCATTATCGGAGTCGCCAACGTCTTTCTGAACGGCGTTGAAAATCTCATCGGCCCGCGCAGTGCGCACGCCCTGCACCAGGGTGGAAAGGCCGAACTCAAACATGTTATCAGTCGCGCGACGCTGTTCATGGGAATCAGCATGACCGCCTTCGTACTCCTGCTGATGATCGTCGGAAAACTGATCGCACTTGCGCTCTACGGCGATGACTACGCGGAATTTGGTGACCTGATGGGCTGGATTATCTTCGTGCTGAGCCTGCATGTGCTGGCCGGAGCGATCGGCATGGCCCCCGGTAACGGACTGTGGGCACTGGAACGCCCCAACGGAAACTTCTGGGCGTCGTTCGTGGTCATGGTCGTCACGTTCGTGATTTCGATCTTCCTCGTCTACTTCGCGGAGATGGGTCCGCTGGGGGTCGCCATTGGTACCGCGGCGGGAACAATTGCTGGAACGGCCTTCCGGTGGGTTTTCTTCGCCCGCGCATTCGCCCAGTCGCCCGATACGATCAACGAACCTGCGGTCGTCAGCTGAGGAAGGAGCGCACGAATGATATCAACACAAAATCAATCCACAGGCTCGCTGTTGACGTGGAATGTGAATCGGAAACTGATTCTATTCCTCACCGCGATGCTGGGCGTGATCTTTTTCTACAAAGACCACAACCTTTTCATCTCACTCGATGAATTCTGGACCGGTTGGGAAGAGGGCGACAACCTCGCCTCGGGTGGAAACGTCATGAAAGGTCTGGCGCTCAGCCTCTTCTGGCTGGTGGGAGCCTGTCTGATCCTCTTCCGTCGTGGCGGCGCGAAGTTGCAGATGGATTCATCCCTGGCGTTCCTGATGCTCTTCTATGTGCTCTGGTGTTCGCTCACTGTCCTGTGGGCCGATGCCCGTGGTATGACGATTCGCCAACTGGCTGTCTTTTACTTCCTGGTTACCTTCGGCATCGGAATGTCACGACACCTCCGTGTGAATGACATCGCCCTGATTGCCTTTCTCGTCTTCGGCAGTTTTGCGGCTATCGGATTCCTGGCGGAACTGGGCCTCGGCCGGTTTACGCCGTGGCGCGACGGATACCGGTTCGCCGGAACAGTTCATCCGAACGCGCAAGGTGCTTGCCTCGCGATTTTTCTCCTCTCCGCGGTCTGCCTCCTCAAGAGTGGCATCCAACGCCGCAAGCTGGTGATCTGCGCTGCCATTATCGGCGTCGGGTTGCTGCTGCTGACGAAATCCCGTACTTCGACCGGCGGCTTCCTGTTTGCCTTCGCCGTCCTCTGGTTCACTCAATTGAGCCGTGGATTCAAGCTGTTTTCGATCATCGGCGTGAGTTGGTGCCTGCTCGTCGCCCTGCTTGGACTGTTGTTCCTGGAAATCGATCCCATTCAGGACCTGCAGGAAGTCGTGCTCATGGGCCGCGGTGAAGAATCCGAAGCATTGACGGGACGTCTGCCGATCTGGATCGAAATGACCAACTACATCGATCAACGATT
>PABD01000096.1 GCA_002702685.1 Planctomyces sp. | reverse complement strand
TGCGAATCAACCATAAATGAAAAGGATCGAAAGTTAAGGAAATAATTACCATTTGAAGTTTAATTTCTGTTCCATTAATATGTACAGGATTTACTTTGAAATCCACTCCAATTGAGCTAATAAAGTTCTCTGTAAAGATATTATCCTATAATACAGTAATACAAAAAAAAAAGTCAACAAAAATTGATCATCTAACGATAAATCTTAATGTAGGAGAAAAACTCACAGAGAATCTTAGCAAAAGGCATGATTTTCCTACCCCAGAGTCGCCAACAATTAATAATTTATAGACAGTATCTGTCTGTTCTGCATCATCATCGCGCACTTTAATTCCTCCTTCTTCCCTTGTCTCTTTTTTTTTGTCACCACAACAGGCCATCACGACATCGGGATCATTCCCCTTGTCGTTGCTCGCGTGTTCCCAGATGCTGATTCCGGCCGTGCAGTGTTTGATCGCCTGGTCCATGTTCAGCCACTGCAGCGATGGTTGTTTACCGGCAACAACCACATTCACGTAGTTTCGACTCCGAAGACAGTGGTCAGTCACAGACAGCAGGCAGTTCGCGTCTGGCGGCAGGTAGACGCGTACGATTTCCGCCTTCTTATTGACAACGTGGTCAATGAAGCCTGGATCCTGGTGGCTGAATCCATTGTGGTCCTGCCTCCAGACGTGTGAAGACAGAAGGTAGTTGAGCGAGGCGATCGGACGTCGCCAGGGAATATCGTTACACACTTTCAACCATTTGGCATGCTGGTTGAACATCGAATCAATAATGTGGATGAAGGCCTCGTAACAACTGAAAAAACCGTGTCTGCCGGTAAGCAGGTAACCTTCGAGCCACCCCTGACACTGATGCTCTGAGAGCATCTCCATGACGCGTCCATCCGGGGCAAGTTTGTCATCATACGGATATCGATCGGCCATCCAGGTCCGGTTGGTCACCTCAAGAACGTCCTGCCAGCGATTGGAGTTATTCTCATCCGGACTGAACAGCCGGAAGTTCTTTGATTCGACGTTTAATCGCATCACCTCTTTCAGATATCGCCCCATGACCCGCGTTGCCTCGGCAACGACTCCTCCGGGGCGGGGCACGTCAACGGCAAAATCGCGGAAATCCGGCAGTCGCAGGTTTCGCAGCAGTGTTCCACCGTTGGCATGCGGATTGGCCCCCATGCGGCGGGCACCGCGGGGAGCGAGCTCCTCCAGTTCGGGGCGAAAGGCTCCTGAATCGTCAAAGAGTTCCTGGGGTTTGTAGCTCTTCAGCCACTCCTCTAGAATGCGGATGTGCTCCGGATTGTCGTGCATCTCCGTCATGGGGACCTGATGACTGCGCCAGTAGTCCTCGCACCGTTTTCCGTCAATCTCTTTGGGGCATGTCCAGCCTTTAGGCGTGCGTAACACAATCATGGGCCACCGCGGGCGCTCTGTTTTACCCCCCTCCCGCGCCCCGACCTGTATGTTTCTGATATCATCGAAACACCGATCAAGCGTTTCCGCCATTTTGCGGTGCATCTCTTCCGGCTCGCTCCCTTCTACAAAATAAGGGATATGGCCATAGCCGCGCAGCAGCTGATCGAGTTCTTCGTGACTGATCCTTGCGAGAACCGTCGGATTTGCGATCTTATATCCATTAAGGTGCAGAATCGGCAGAACACAACCATCAGTGACGGGATTGAGGAACTTGTTCGAATGCCACGATGTGGCCAGGGGGCCGGTCTCGGCTTCCCCGTCACCGATGACGCAGGCGACAACGAGGTCCGGATTATCGAATACCGCTCCGTAGGCATGCGAAAGGGCGTATCCGAGTTCACCCCCTTCGTGAATGCTTCCGGGGGTCTCGGGGGCGACGTGCGAAGGAATCCCGCCGGGAAAGCTGAACTGCGTAAACAGTTTTTTCAGCCCGGATTCGTCCCGGCTGATGTCGGGATAGAACTCGCTATAGGTTCCTTCCAGGTATACGTTAGCCACGAGCCCGGGGCCGCCATGGCCGGGACCAGTGACATAAATCATATTCACGTCTCGCCGCTGGATAATGCGATTGAGATGCGCGTATATAAAATTCAGCCCGGGCGTCGTGCCCCAGTGTCCCAGCAGGCGGGGCTTGACATGCTCCTTTCGGAGAGGTTCCCTGAGCAGAGGGTTGTCGAAGAGATAGATCTGCCCCACCGAGAGATAATTCGCCGCGCGCCAATAGGCGTCGATCTTTTTCAGTGAAGTGTCGGAGAGTGTATCTGCAGCGGTTCGGTCTTGTTTCTGATCGAGGTCTGGCTGAGTCATAATCCTCCTCCGTTGAAACGATTCAGCAGGAGTCCGGCTGGCCCTGCTCCAGCGCGAGAAAGCGAGCCACTTCTCGGGCAATCATAAGTTCTTCATTCGTCGGGATAACCCGAACCATGGCGGGGCTTGACCCGGAAGAGATCAGTTCTTCACCGGCGCGGTTTTTATCAGCATCGAGTTCAATTCCCAGATACTCGAGGCCGTGGCAGATTCCGTGCCGCGTCTCGGCCGAATTCTCGCCAATTCCACCGGAAAAGACGAGCGTATCGACGCCTCCCAGTGCGGCCGACAGGGCGCCGATCCATTTTTTCGCTTGATAGCAGAACAGAGAAACCGCCTCGGCCGCCTTGGGATCGTCTCGAGACCGTTCAATCAGTTCGCGCATATCCGAACTCGTTGCGGATATGCCCCTCAAGCCAGATTGATGATTCACCAGTTCGTCGATTTCGTCAAGACCTAGACATTCCTGTCGCATCAGATAGATCAGGACTCCGGGATCGAGATCGCCGGTACGCGTACCCATGACGAGTCCGGCGGTCGGTGTGAAGGCCATCGTCGTGTCCACGCAGACACCGTCTCGAACAGCCGCCATGCTCGCTCCCGAACCGAGGTGGGCGAAAATCAGGCGACCGCTCGCCGCCGTCCTATCCCGTTTTTTCAGTTCTTCAAGCAGATAGGCATACGATAGTCCGTGGAATCCAAAACGTTGAATCCCTTTGTTTGCATAATGGCGAGGTATCGGCAGCAGGGTTGCGTTCGTGGGAAGGCTGCGATGAAAGGCTGTGTCGAAGCAGGCCAGTTGGGGTAGTTCGGGAAAACGATTCTGCAGAAATTCAATCAATGCGATTTCTCCCGGAAGGTGATTCGGATCGATTGGACTGAGGCAATGCAGTTCCTGAACCAGCTCCGCATCAACGACGGTTGTCTCGCGATAAAGTTTGCCGCCGTGAACGACGCGATGCCCCACGGCCGCGAGTTCGGAGAGATGCCCCAATTCATCAAGCACGTCCATCAGGCGTTTGGCGGCACCCTCGTAGTTCAAGGAATTCGAACAGTCTTTCCTGATCGCGACACCGTCACGGTCTGTCACCGTCAACGCTGAGTTCTTCTGACCAATCCTGTCGATCATGCCGGATAACAGCTTCTCCGGATCTCCTTTGCCCGAAAAGACCGAAAACTTGATCGTTGAGGAACCGACATTGATGGTCAGTATGGAAGCCGTCATTGCGAGATCCTGCAAGGAGTAATGACCAGCGTGAGGTCGAGGCAAGCGTCGACAAGGGTATCGGAAAGAATAACAGGATTCTCCTGCGCTTTCCTGAAATCAGAGTTTCCTGTGGCACTGAAGCCTTGTGACCGACGCCTCGCGACGCCGTACCCACAACCCCTCGTGCAGTTCGATGATGATAACGACTGTCGCAGCCAGCGCCGCGGCGTTAAGCCAGGTCGGCAGCGCAACGGATTGAGATCCAAGTACGTCCTGCATGACATGAGTGTACATCGAAACCACGTCTATCAATAGTTTAACAAGAGCCCCCGGGTACAGCAGGGGGTAACACCAGGGCGAAAACGCAAATGCCGATTTTGTTTCCGACCGGCAATTGCCGATATTGAAGTTTGCAAACAGGACGACTCACACTGCCGCGGCGCTAGTGTACTGTCTCACCCAGTCAGGCACTTATCCAGGGCGGCTTTGGCTCGTTTAACTTTGGCCAGAATCTCGTCCGCTGATTTTGACCACATCGACCAGTTTCTCGGCGAAGTGCGGATCGTGGGAGATCTTGAACGTCTTGACGCGATGCGGTTGCAGTCCATTGTCACGCCAGACGCGGTGCACGGTCGACCGGCTGACTCCGAGCGCCTCGGCCATGGTACGAGTCGACCAGTGCGTTGCCTGAGGTGGCGTTTCCTGCGTGGTTTTACGAATGATTTCCGCTTCCACGTGCTGGCGAACATGCGGCCCGCGTCCAGAGCGAGGTGCGTCTTTGACGATCCCTTCCAACCGCTGTTCGGAGAAACGTTTCCGCCAGGTACCGGCGGTTCGTCGGGTGCAACCGAGTTCACGCGCGATCTCGTCGTTGCGTTTCCCGCTGGCGGCCGCAAGCACGATCCTCGCGCGCTGCACGAGACGAGCTTCCGTACGTCGCCCTCACGCCCATTTCCTGAGTATGGTCTGTTCTTCAGCAGTAAGTATAATGGCAGTCGCAATTCGCATGGATAACTCCTCCTTGCGAATCAGACGCAGGATGACCGAAATACGTTCCCGAAAATGCGAGACGGTACGCTAGTAGTTTTCCGAACCCACGGGGTTCGTGAGACTTAGGTCGCTATCGTCTCGACGACCGGTGATGCCTGTTGTGATGATTGCAGCGGCGAGCGTCGTTGCCACCTCGTCTGAGAAGATACGTCGCCAGCTTCTCACAGATCCCACGTTTTTTAGTGTTTCGAGTTCGGCTGAGTTTCTTGAAAGTACGCGGATCGCTTTGAATGTCACCTGATGTTCGAGGATCGCAAAACTGTGTATCAAGTTGGTCAAACGGACGCAAAAAAACCAGACAATCTGAATCTCATGTCTACAAAACGAGATATCGTTTTGGCAACCTTTACCGGCTTTGAACTGAATCAAGGGAAGAAAACATGTTCGGCTTATTTAAAAAGAATCCTCTGAAAAAGTTGAAGCAAGACTACGGCCAGTGCCTGCAGCAAGCCAGAGATCTTCAACGAAACGGAGATATCAAAGGCTTTGCAGACATGTCTGCGAAAGCGGAAGAAATTCTCCAACAAATCGATTTATTAGAAGAGAACTCAAATGCGAACCAAAGCGATTAAGAGGCAAACATTCGATAATTTTGGAACCGGAAACCAGACCATCGGAGCCTGAGTTTTGCGGTGACCACACTCTCGACTCGCTCCATCTCGTTGCCGTAGCGGCGACGAAATGGTCCGCAGCGGTATGCTGATATCAGTAATGGATGCGTTAAACCTACGTCCGCGACATTTTTCGAATATCAGTCGGAGTGATGGCGACAGCGTAATCTCTTCACCATATGAGAACTCGTTTAATCGTAGACGCGCAATGACGTCCTGACAAAGATCATTGGTCATTCATGACGAGGTCAGTGGTCACAACACCACAGCGGCTGTCGACCTCTGGATTTCACAAGTCTGACACCCTCTATTGCAGCTGTCTATCTCAGAGCGTTTTAAATGAAGAAGCAGCAAGACCTCGCAAACAAGTTCAGAAATTCTCACGTAGCAGTTATAGGATCCGGGATTTCCGGGCTGTCCTGCGCTGGCGACTTGCAACAGCAGGGTCTTGAAGTGACGGTTTACGATAAAGCTCGCAGTGCTGGCGGACGCATGTCGACACGGCGAACGGATGATGGCTATGAGTTCGACCATGGTTGTCAGTTTTTTTGTGGTCAGGATGAAGTATTCTTAAATCACTTAATGAAATGGAAACAAGATGGAATTGTTGACGAGTGGTGTGGAGAATTTGGTTTACTGCACCACACCAACTTCACAAAGTGCAAGGGGACACAGCGTTTTGTTGGCGTTCCAGGCATGAACGCGATCTGCAAATACCTGGCCCGCGACCTCGATGTGCGACAGGCCGCGGAAGTCACTTCGCTACGTCGAACCGAGACTCAATGGGCGATCTCTGTAAAAGGCCACCCAGATGAACTTTTCGACCTGGTCGTCATCTCGACACCTCCACTTCAGGCTGCTCGGTTGATTGGGGATTCTTCTTCGATCGGCAAGCAGTGCATTGCTTCAATAATGAATTCTTGCTGGACGTTGATGATCGCTTTTGACAAAGATACGGGACTCGAATTTGATGGCGCGATCGTCGAAGAAAGCCCATTGATGTGGATCGCAAGGAATTCGAGTAAGCCCGGGCGAGCGAATCGATGTGAACAATGGGTTCTTCAAGCTTCACCCGATTGGAGTCGTGCCAATCTTGAAGTAGATGTTGATCAAGTGAAAAAACGACTTCTTGAAGCGTTTTACACCGTTACTGGCATGGGGAACAATGAAGCAAGGTACTCCACGGTCCATCTCTGGCGCTATGCGACTCCCCGACGTAACATTCGGCAAGATTTTCTTTTCGATTCCGCTCAGTTTATAGCAATCTGCGGTGACTGGTTTGCTCGTCCCAATGTTGAAGGCGCATTTCTGAGTGGGTTCTGTCTCGCCAGATCGATACAAGCTCTGGACGGATCAAAATGAAGACGCTGATGATGATTAAGAGATACTCTCCTTAACATGGAGATGAAGCCCGAAAATTGGATTCTCAAATTACTCTTGTGACGAAATACTGTTTGGTTTCTCCGCTTCTCTTGCGATATCTCTCAACATGCCCGGGAAAACACAGTGGTAAAGAGGGTAGAACCCGTATCGTAAAAATATTCAGCCGACGCCGAAAACGAGTAGTTCCAAGTGATTGTGGTTCTGACTGGCGTCGGATTTCAAACGAGATTTGGTTCCACGCCTGGCGGATGGTGTCCGATTTATCTCAAAAAGGACGTTGTGGACGCACCGGTAGCGGAGAATGACGCATGAGAAATGCGGTCTTCGATCGATTCAGTGCTACGCGACGTCACGGAAGTAGTACTTGAGCAGACCACCGAGACGTTCGCGGCATTCGATGTTACCTGTGAAGTGTGCGACTTCTTCATCCGGTTCGATCAATTGATTGTCGATTCCCTGATGATTCCGTTCCGCATGGTAGTGAGCGATGTGTTCCTGAAACGCTCGTTCGAGAGAATGTTGACCGAAAAAGATCACCTTTTCCAAGCACTCAGACTTCAGGCTTCTCATGAATCGTTCGAGATATGCATTCATATTCGGGCGTTTCGGAAGAAGCAGCACTGGTTCGATGTTGGTCTGATCCACCAGGAAAGAACGCAATGGTTGAAAGCAAGTGTCACGGTCCACGATCAGGTGTGAAGCATGCTCCAGAAAACCATCGTCACAGGTGAGATTGCGAGCGACCTGAGTTATCCATTGTCTATTGGGGATCGTCGTAATCCCTGCGATCTTAACTCGTCATGATTTCAATTCCATCACCACCATCACGTAGAACGTAGTCAAACCCGTCTTCATCCAGACTTCTACCGTTGTGAAATCAACAGCGAAGATTGTTTCCCAATGGGCTCTGAGGAATGTTTGCCAGGACATCGAAGCAGGACGATCCGGGACAGGCTCGATCCCGTTCGCCTTCAATACACTCCTGATAGTCGTGTCCGCGATGTGATAGCCAACATTCGACAGAGCACATTGAATTCGATCAGCTCCCCAGGTTGGATTCTCTTTTGCGATCCACAAGATCAATTCGACGATCTCCGCTCGAATGCGAGGTCGACGTACACGCGGCTTGTCTTTGGAATAGTCCCATTTCCAGGCAATGAGTTCTCGATGCCAACGGAGTATTGTATCAGGAGAGAAGACCGTTCCGATGTCACTCAGCAACTTCCGTCCGAGGACCTTCCCTTTCACAGCGAGACGACGTCGTTGATCATCACTGAGCAGGATGCGTTTCTTTCCAAGCTTTTCCCGGAGGACACGATTTTCGGCTTGTAGGTACTCGATTACCTGCTGTTGTTCGCGATTCAGCCAACTGGCGAGGGAGAGGACGAGCAGGTGCCAAGGCTGCATCATAAAATTCATGGAAACGGTTCCGAAGGGAGGAAGGGGAGCCACTCTGGAACTCTAACCATTCTTTCAACCAACCGGACTCACGAATCGAATATTGCTGACAGTCTCCACGACCGGTTGAATTGTCTGTGATGATTGTAGCGGAGAGCGTCGTTTCCCAGTCATCTGAGAATTGACATCGTCAATGTCTCACAGACACTGTAATTTGAAGGGTTTTGAGTTCGGCTGAGTTTTTTTACGGTACGGGTTCCGAATTCACATCGTCCATAACCATCCGTGATGTCAGCACAAGAGTGAGGTAATTCGTGCGGGCAAAGAATCCATCGTCTCCAACAGGGTGCGAAAATGACAACTCAATAATGACCTCAGTCACTCGTCTGTTTGATCCACCGGCGCGGAGTCGTCGCCGTTACCCACAATTGAGTATCTGCCGGTGTTCTTGCGAAACGGGATGATCAGCATTCCCTTGAGGCGGTCAACCTGCTTCTCTTCTCGCAGGTGCGAGAGGCCAATCTGCATCTCTTCGTGACCGAGAGCGGGCTGATCGCGATAGGTGCCGAGCAGAAAATCCCACCACGGCAGGTTAAAACCAAAGTTGCTGTTCGTTTCGCGGCGAATGGTTGAATGATGCACCCTGTGCATGTCGGGGGTGACAACAATCCAGCGGAGCACCTTATCCAGCCATGCCGGAATGTTGACATTGCTGTGATTAAACATGGACGTGGCATTGAGTAAAATCTCAAAGGTTACAACCGCAACGGCGGGTGGGCCGAGTAGCAGCACCACTCCCAGCTTAATGAGCGCGGAAAGCAGGATTTCCAGAGTGTGAAACCTCAGTCCCGTCGTGACATCAAAGTCAAGATCGGCGTGATGGACCATGTGCAGCCTCCACAGCGCTGGAACGGCGTGAAACAGGACGTGCTGGAGATAGATCGCAAAATCAAAGACCACTACGGCCAGAACCCACTTCAGCCAGAACGGCCAATTGAGCAGATGAAATAGTCCCCAACTGCTCTCCTCTGCGAACGTGGCGGCGGCTACCGCAGTAACAGGAATCAGAAACCGGGCCGCAATTGTGTTCATAACAACGAGTCCCAGGTTACTTGTCCAGCGGGGCGATTTCGCGGCGGTCAGTCGGCGGCGGGGCGACCGTAACTCCCACAGTGTCATGGCCAGCAGCACACCTCCGAAAAAAACGAGTCGCAGATACATTTCAATTTGTTCAGACATAAAATCACTCTGCTCTCCGCGTAAGCCGCACCGATAATTGGGTTGTAATGCGTTTCATACCGTAACGAAATACGACCACCAGCTATGATACTACCCTTACCCTCAGCTTTGTGTACGAGAGCTGGTCGTGTAGAATTGGAATTGGCTCTAATACCGCCAAAACCTGAAACGGACAACTTACGCCATTCTGTACACCTGAAACATTCCCGGCCGTGTTTACGCTCTGGAAGTTACAGAACAGAGATTCGTTCGGTCGAGTGGAACCTCGATTGAGCGTAATGAATTACCCTTGGGAATTATGTCATCACAGGCCAAAGTCTGGTTCTGTGAGTCAACGCACAGACCACATCTGAACATTGGGGGATTATGACTATGGGGGACGATGGTCATCAATCGTTTGGTGGCGACATGGGCGTATCCCGGGACGGCGAGCTGGTCGACTCGAACGCATGATAGTTCAAACCCCAGCCAAAGGAACCGGTGCCTCGACGGAAAACAGATGGAATTGAAATTCATGAGAACACTTACATTACTCAGGCAGGGAAGTGCCCTTGCTTCCCCTTCGGAACAATTGGCTATTCTGGGAGACCAGAATCGAATTCCGGCAGGGACATTTGACAAGATCATCGCCGAAAGCCGACCTGGTGGACAGGGAACACTTCGTCGAACTGCCCTGAAGACGTTGCAGATAAACGTGGGCAAAGTATGTAATCAGACCTGCACCCATTGTCATGTGGATGCAGGCCCCGACCGGCGAGAAAGCATGACGGCGGAAATCGCCGATCAGATAATTGAATTCTTGAGTCGTTCGGAAGTGGAATCACTCGATATCACCGGCGGCGCACCGGAGATGAATCCTCATTTTCGTCGCATCGTGAAAAGTGCCCGTCAGTTGGGGAAGCGAGTCATTGACCGCTGCAATCTGACTATTCTGCTCGCACCTGGTTACACCGATCTCCCTGAATTCCTTGCGAATCAGCAGGTCGAAGTGGTTGCCTCGCTACCGTGTTATCTCGAAGATAACTGCGACTCGCAACGAGGAAACGGTGTCTTCGAAAAATCCATTCGAGCAATTCGACGCCTCAACGACCTTGGGTATGGTCAGCCGGGTTCGGAACTGGAACTGAACCTGGTATATAATCCAACTGGAATGGGACTTCCGCCGAATCAGGAAGATCTCGAACAGCAATATCGTCGAGAGCTGGATGCCCGATATGGCGTTTCCTTTAATAATCTGTTTACCATCACAAACATGCCGATCAGCCGTTTTCTCGCGGACCTGCTGGAACAACGCAAGTACGAACTCTATATGCAGAAATTGGTGGACAGTTTCAATCCAAATACGATCGAACAGCTGATGTGCCGTTCGCTGGTATCCGTTGATTGGCAGGGACATCTTTATGATTGCGACTTCAATCAGATGTTGGAGCTTCCAATTCTGCATAAGCGCGAACGTCTCCACATCTCGGCCTTGAGTGATGACATGCTTGAACAGCATCCCATTTGCACCGCCAACCACTGTCTAGGCTGCACCGCCGGAGCGGGTTCCAGTTGTTCGGGAAATTTAACGCAAAACTTTGGCTGAGCTGAGATACGCGAAGAAGAGTCCCCTGCATACAGGCCTTATTCATGCCTCCATTGACGGACCACGCCGATCCCGCCGAACATCTGGTTCTGTTTGCCCGATATCCCGAGCCGGGAAAAACCAAAACACGGCTACATTCGGCGTTCCAGCCTCACGAGGCCGCCGCTATTGCTCATTACCTGTTGCGGCACACGATCAACATTGCGACTGAGTTGGCGGATGCCCGGAAATGTGGTCTGACGCTCTTCTTCA
>PABD01000095.1 GCA_002702685.1 Planctomyces sp. | reverse complement strand
CTCGCGCGACGAAGAAGAAGCTCTCGATCATCGGTCCATCGAGTTCTTTGGCTTCCGGGCTGCCCGGTTTGGCTTCCCAGTGCGGCGCGAGCAGCGGTTCGACCGATTCGCCGATCTCGATCATCTTGTCGATGTTGTATCCGGGAGGAGGAATCAGGATCGCGAAGATCAGGTTACGGTTACCTTCCGGCAGGTATTCCGTTTCCGGCATGATGGCCCACGCCCCGACCAGCGAGACGATCATGATCGCGGAAAGCACACCGACGCGAATCAGGAAGCTGCCGCGTGTTTCCTGCATCCAGCGGAGCATGCCGATAAAGCCATCGACGATGGCGGTGGCGAAACGCGATACGATGCCGGGGCGCTTCTTCTTTTTCGCATTCTCATTCGTCGGGGTGGTGGCATCCGAACGGTCTTTCAGAATATATCGTGCCGCAGTCGGGATGACGGTAATGGAGACAATCAAAGACAGACCCACCGCGCAGCTGATGGCGATGGAGATGTCGCGGAACAGTTGTCCCGCCTGACCCTGTACGAAAATAACGGGGACAAATACGGCCAGCGTCGTCAGCGTTGATGCGAGAACCGCTCCCCAGACCTCCTGCGTGCCCTTGATCGCGGCTTTTCGAGGATCGCCCGATTCCTCGTAGTGCCGGAAGATGTTTTCGAGCACCACAATCGCGTTGTCCACCACCATACCGACCGCGAACGCCATTCCAGCGAGGCTGATCACGTTGATGCTGCGACCGAATCCGCGTACGAACACGAACGTCGCAATGATGCTGATCGGAATCGAGATACCGATGATGAGCACCGAACGGGGACTGCGTAGGAACGTAAGCAGAATGGCGACTGCAAGAAATCCACCCAGGTAGATGTTCGTTTCAACGAGATCTGTTGCGGAGGTTACGTATTCGGTCTGGTCGTAAACCTGCACCAGTTGCACACCACGCGGTTTGAGCGCGCCGTTGTTCATCTCTTCGACCGCGATGCGAAGGGAGTCACCGAAGCGGCTCTTCGCCTCCGACAACTCGAACGAGGTGATCTCGCCGTTGTTGTCGAGGTCCAGCTCTTCACGTGGCGGCCCCATGATTTCGAGGACGTTGGTCTCGGGGGCCTGTTGACAGTTGATGGCGAGGGCGTTGATCCCCTTCTGCCGTACCAGGCCGTCCGGTTTTTTGTAGTTGATCTCGACTTTCGCAACATCGGAGACAAAGACGGGAGTTGATTCACGGACGGCGATAACGGTGTTCTCAACCTGCTCGATGCTGCGGAACTGACCCAGCGTACGGATGACGTTGCGCGTTTTTCCTTCCCACATGTCGCCCGCGGATGTATTTTTGTTCTGAGCCTGCAGCGCCGCCCGCAGATCAGAAATCGTCAACTGCATCGCCGCCAGTTTCGCGGGATCGACGACGACCCGGACTTCTTCTTCCTGACCACCGAAGACGTTGCTGTTCGCCACGCCCGGCACACGTTCGAAGCGGGATTCAATGAAGTCCTCGGAAAACTTCTTCATCAGTGCGGGGTTATTCTTCCCCTTGATGAGCAATTTCAGCTCGGGATGAGTCTCCGCGAGTTTCGCGAGCACGGTGTACTCGGGAGTTTCGCCTTCGTCAATGAACGGCTGCAACGCCTCGGCGGTATCGGCGTGGGTCCGCGCGAATGCCTGCATGTCCTCGACGGAGGGGGGGATCGGCAGAAGAATAAACCAGGCAATCGCGTTTTCGTTCGGGTTGACAGTGGTGATCGTCGGTTCGTTCGCGTCTTCCGGGTATTCGGGGACCTGATTCAGTTTGTCGGAGACCCGGGCTCGTGCTTCCCCAAGGTCGGTGCCGACTTCGAATTTCAGGATGATCTCGCCGCGCGAATCGGAACTGGTACTTTCGAACTCGCGCAGACCTTCAACACTTTTGAGTTGTTCTTCCTGCTCCTCGATGATCTCCCGTTCGACTTCCTGCGCACTGGCCCCCGGCCAGGTGGTGCTGACGGTGATCTTGGGTTCGGTCACGTCCGGAGTCAGTTGGACCGGAGTCGCCCACAGCGAAATCAGGCCGAACATCGCCGCCAGGATGACAGCGACGATCACCTTGACCGGGTTTTTTACGGAGAAACCGATAAAATCCATCGCGGAACTACTTTTTGTTGAATGAACAATCGAGTGAATCAAATGCAGTTTGCGCAGCTGTAGGTTGCTAAATCTCGCCTACGGCGTCGTCTCACCGGCAGGCGCTGTCTCCTCCGGGGTTGCTGTCGCGCCAGATGCGTTCTGATCTGCAGCGACGGGGTTTTCTCCAACTGGTCCGTCTCCCTCGGCAGGACCACCGGCAGGCTGTTGATCTTCCGGGAGAATGGAGACGCTCTGGAACGGCCGTAACCGCTCGGCTCCTTCCACGACGACCTGCCCGGAGGTGATTTCGGAACCATCAGCGAAGTAAATGCGAATGTATTCCTCTTCGCCGATATCCGTCTCTACGGGATGCTGCTCAACCGTACCTGAGTTCGGGTTTTCGGCATCGGGCTTGTAGAGGAAGATCGCTTTACCGCCGGAAGTCCGGACGAGCGCGTCCTTATGCACGAGGACCGCTTCCACTTCGGGCCCTTTAAAGGCGACTTCGGCGTGCATCCCTTCCTTGAGGATGGGGATCTTGCGGCCTTCAGATTCCGTGAAATTGTTCTCGACGAGAATACGGATCGGGAAGAGTCGCGAACCACTCTCCCAGTTACTTTGAGAGACGATCGTCGCGATGGTCCCCTCCCAATTGGAAGGGCTGGTACCCGGGACGTTGACCTGCACCTTGTCTCCAATAATGACATACTTCAGCATCGATTGGTCAATATTCGCCACGACGACCATCTGATCCATCTTGGCCAGCGTGATGATGGGGTCTCCCTGCGACAACCACTGGCCGACGAATGTATGCGTATCCACAATGACGCCGTCGAATGGGGCCTCGGTGATTCGTTTTTCCCGTTCGGAAAGGAGATAGTCGATGTACTCCTTTTGCGCAGAGACACGGGCGCGGGCCTGGGCGATCTCTTCCTGCCGGGGACCTTGTTCCACCAGTTCGAAGGTGGCGCGGGATGCTTCGGTCAGTTGCGCTGCCGCTTCGGCTCTTTCACGGGCGTCGTCGAGTTCATCCTGGTTGATCGCTTTTTTCTGATAGAGCTCCTGCACACGTTTGTATTTCTGGTTCGCTACCCGCTCTCCAACCTGCAGCGCGAGAAGCTTGGCTTTGGCTTCCGCGATCTCCTGCGGACGTGAGCCTGTTTCGAGGCTTTTCAGGTGTTCTTCCCGCTCCCGGAGAATCGCTTTCTCCTGCGCGATCTGCAGGTCCGTCGATTTCATGCGGAGCGTTGATAGTACGGTTCCTTTTTCAACATAGATACCTGCGTCGGGAGTGAACTCGTCGACAACCCCGTTGGCGCCGGAAGCGACAATCGAAGTGCGCCGTGGATGAATCGTGGAGACGATGCGCAGTTCCGGGCGAATCATCCTTTGTTCAAGCGCGCCTACGCGAACGTAGGTCGGCGGCGGTGGGGGAGGTGTATTCGCTGCGGTTTCTTCACTGCTACAGCCGGCGGCGAACAGGCAGCAAGTCAGTAAGGACAATCCGATCCAAATAGGTTGCATGCTATCTTTTGACATCTATTTTCGTTGATTAAGATAAACCCGGTTGTGAAGGAGAGGTCGGTAATCTGTGGTCACTCACAAATTACCAGTTGCCGGACACGCGCGGCGAATGAACTCCGTCGCCGACGGCGGTCGTGTTCGTCAGGATTTCTGTTCCTGCAGTTTTTCTGCAGAATCCTTTTTTGCGTCCTTACAACTTGGAGTCGTAATGAACGAGGAGAAGCCAACGTTGAAGTTCATGTTTTTGATGACCCGTTGGCAGAAATTGATGTACTGATCAATCTCTTCCTGCGACAGACCCCGTGTGGCCTGTGTTCGAATCTTACGACAACAATCGACCATCTGCTGCCACAAAGCTTCTGCTTTTGGAGTCGGGCGGATATTGTTCTTCCGCCGATCTTCAGGACAGCAGGTCCGTTCGAGCCACCCGTCGCGCTCCATCCGCTTGATGACACCTGCCAGCGTCGGAGGTTCAATACAAAGTTGCTCGGCGAGTTGAACCTGGTTCTGCTCTCCATTCAATGAAAGGAGAGCGAGCACTTCCCACTGTCGAATCGTGATATTCTGCCGATTCAATTCGGCGTCGAGAGCGCGCCGGTAGGCATGAGAGGTGAGGGCGGTCCAATAACCAAGGCTCTGTTCGAAGTCGTATTCCAGCATGCGTGTTCCAGTAGCCAGCAAAGTCTGTTGAGCGAATAATCCGCACCGTCCCGGATCCAGCTGACTGGACAGTGTACATGAGATGAGGGGTACATGAGATGAGGGAGAGTCGAAGTGTCAATCGCTGCGGCGTATAATAAGCTGGCTATTTAAATCATAAAACCCGCTGGATTGCCTTTTCAAGCCCCGATTCCGCGTAAAGCATTAATTCCAAGGGATCTGCAAGCGGTTCGCCCCCTGTCACACGTCTACTCAGGAGCGCGACTGAGGTTTTTCTTCGGCCAGTTTGCGACGCCTCGTACCCCCGAGACAGTAGATGAACAATGATCCTCCCGCCGACCCGATCAGAATTGCCACCCACTGTTCGACCACCAGATGCAGCCGGTCTGATTCCACCCGGAAGAACTGCGACAGAAACCCTTCCCGGGGAATCCATTCAGGATTGAACCGGAAGAGGACATCCTCCGTGCAGAAGAGAAATGCGCCCCAGGTAAGGAGAAACAGACCAATCGCAATGCCGATTCCGCGAAACATTCAGAGACTCTTGGATGGGTTCAGACAGGTTGTTATAAGTGAAGCACCTCACGCTTCCCATCGGGGGGTGAGCTGCGTTCACTCGAACTTTAATCGAGGGGAACTGCTTCTTTCGGGCGAACTGCGGGAGCTTTGACGCTTCTCGCGATTGCAGGGAATATAACGCCTTTTCGATTTCCCAAACGGGACCCGCTGAAATGCCGCAGGCACAGGACACGACCACCGAAAGCCAATCTGACGGCGAGACCACCGCGAACGCCGTGATCGGCGTGCGGGGGGCGCGGCAACATAATCTCAAAGGTCTGGATGTCGATCTCCCTCGGAATCAATTCGTCGTCATCACCGGTGTCAGTGGAAGCGGAAAGAGTTCTCTCGCGTACGATACCCTGTTCGCCGAAGGGCAGCGGAAATACTTTGCCACGCTCTCCCTGGGGGCTCGGAAACGTTTCCCGATCCTGCCTCGTCCCGATGTCGACGCCATCACCGGTTTGCCCCCCACGCTCAGCCTGTCGCAACATCGCGGAAATCTGAGCCCGAGAAACACGCTCGGAACGACGACCGAGATCGACGACTTCCTGCGGCAACTCTTTGCGCGCGCCGGGATCGTACATTGCCCCCAGTGTGGGGAAGTCGTCAGCAGTCAATCGTCAGAACAGATCGGGGAAACAGTACTTCGCTTTCCCGAGCGAACGCGTCTCATGTTGCTCGCCCCTGTCTGGAACCAGGTGAGCGGCGCCAATCTCAATGAACTGTTCGACCGCATGGTGGCAGATGGCTTCGTGCGCGCCCGCGTCAACGGGGAGCTTTACGACCTCAATGATGTCGAAGAAATTCCCGCTGTCAGTCAGTACACCGTCGAGATCGTCGTTGATCGCTTGATCATGAAGGAGGGGATTCAATCTCGTCTGCAGGAATCGATCGAGACCACGTTGAAAAAGGGGGAGGGGGAATGCATCGTCACGGCCCAGCAGGCGGGAGAGGATTGGGTCGACCATTTCTTCAATGAACGATTTGCTTGCGCGGAATGTGGAATCAGTTTTCCGACGATTCACCCGGCGACGTTCAATGCGAACAGTCCGCAGGGAGCCTGCCCGGACTGTGATGGGCTCGGATATCAGGAGCCGGACGATGATGAATCGACGGCCGGGAATATCACCTGCCGTTCCTGTCACGGCACCCGCTTGAACGAATTGGCCCGTGAGGTCACGTGGCAGGAGAAAACCTTTCCCGATCTGCAGGAACGCAGCCTCGAAGAACTTTCGCGATTCATGCGTGCTGCTGCGGATGAAGTCGAAAAAGATCCCCATCCTGTCGCCGTGCTCGCAGCCCGGAAACTTGTGCCGGAGATCAATCAACGTTTGGGTTTTCTGCTGGAAGTTGGCCTCGGATACCTGACTCTTGGTCGTACCGCCACGACGCTTTCCGGGGGGGAATACCAACGGGCCCGATTGGCCAGCACGCTGGGAACAGGGGTGACGGGGGCGTGTTTCGTTCTGGATGAGCCGACGGGGGGATTGCATGCCCGCGATACCCGCAAGCTGTTGGACGTGCTCCGCGCACTCCAACGGCGGGGGAACAGCCTCATCGTGATCGAGCATGATCTGCAGACGATGCAGGCGGCAGACTTTCTTGTGGAGATCGGTCCGGGAGCAGGAGCGGGAGGGGGCAAAGTCGTCGCCGTCGGGAATGCGGAGTCCTTTCAACAGACGGGGTCACTCACCGCCCGGTACCTGGGCCAGCCAAAGATTCCACAGGAGTCGGCAGTGCCTCGTCCCGCAAGCGGGCATCTCTCCGTTAAGGGAGTAAACCGGCACAATATCAAAAGCCTGGATGTAGAGATTCCTCTCGGTCAGTTCGTCTGCTTCACGGGTGTCAGCGGGAGTGGGAAGAGCAGTCTGGTGATGGAATCGGTCATACCGGAACTCAAACGAATACTGAGCGACCGAAAACCGGGCGTCGAAGATTCAAGTCAGCTGATTCCCGCCGGAGCGGAGGAGATCGAACGGGTCATTCAAGTCGATCAACAACCTCTGGGACAGAGCCCGTTATCGACACCGGCAACGTACACGGGCTTGTGGTCGATCATCAGAAAGCTTTTCGCGCGCACGCGGGAAGCACGGTTACGCGGGTATACCTCCAAGCGGTTCAGTTATCTCTCCGCCGAGGGACGCTGCGAATCATGCCGGGGGCGAGGTGTGCAGAAAATTGAAATGCAATCGCTCACGGATCTCTGGATCACCTGCCCCGACTGCGGAGGCAAGCGCTTCGATGCTCAGACGTTGACGGTCCGTTTTTACGGCAAGACCGTTGCCGATATTCTGCAGATGACCATCCGGGATGCCGCAGACTATTTCGACAAGATGGCGGATCTGAAATTGATCCTGCAGACATTGGAAGACGTCGGTTTGGGCTATCTGACCCTGGGGCAATCGGCGCTGACACTCTCCGGGGGAGAGTCGCAACGAGTCAAGCTGGCCACGGAACTGAGTAAACAACAAACGCCCCGCACGCTGTTTGTGCTCGACGAACCGAGCGCGGGATTGCATCCTGCCGATATCGAACAACTCATCGCGCTGCTGCAGCGATTGGTCGGGGAGGGGCATTCCGTCTGGGTGATCGAACATCAGCCGCAACTGATCGCGGCCGCAGACTGGCTGATTGATATGGGGCCCGAAGGGGGCGATGGCGGGGGGAAAGTCGTCGCCACCGGCAGACCACGCGAACTGGCGGCAAGCGCAGCCACCCCCACGGGGGAACTGATGGCGGCGTGGTTCCGCACTTAGCGTTCCGGGATTGGACCATACACCTGCCGCGAGAGGATCGCTACAATAAAGGTTTGGGATAAAACGAATATCCCGAGTCCGAATTCTGAAACGAACACTTTGTCGGGAAATGCTGTCTTGTTATCGCAAACTTATCAGGAACATGGTATCCGGTTCGATTATCCGTCCGATTGGCAGGTTGAAGATCACGCCTCCGCCGAGGAGATTCAGGTGCTGGTTCAGAGCCCCGGATCGGCCTTCTGGGTGCTGAACCTGTATTTCGAGCGGCCCGTATCGGATGAACTGATCGAATCGGCTATCGAAACCTATCGAGCCGAATACGGCGAGGTCGACGCGTTCCCCTCCGAGCAGAACGTGGCCGGGCATCAGGGGGCCGCGGTGGACATTGAATTTGTCTGCCTCGATCTTCCCAACACCGCGCAGGTCCGGACTTTCGTGACCGACCGGTTCACCGCCCTGATTCTGTCGCAGTATTCGGAAGGCGAACCGCCCGAGACGGCGGAACTGATCAAACAAATGACGCAATCGATTCAGTGCGAAGAAGATCTTCTCGGTTTTCAGGAGTTGTAGACCGTGCTCCGTCTTAAGGGCGACTTGCTCAGCCGCTGTTAAAATGGGAGAAAGTCCCTGAATCGGTATTGCATCCCGTGGCAGGGTGGTATACTGGAGCTGAACAAAATCACGTGACCCTAAGTCACAAGCTTTAAAAGACTAACGACGAATTGATCCAGACCGAAGTCGATCGGCGCACGGTTTTTGAGTCGGCGGTCTTCTTCAGAATCTTGCCTGGTCGGTAGTTTATTGCGTGAGGTATTCCACGTAATGACATGAGTACCTCGAACAGATTCTGAAATCGAATTGAATCAGACTTCAGTGGTGGCGCTTCTGATTGGCATTCGTTCCCCGATGAAAGATGACTTCCATCCGCGATGCCGACGGGAGCGTTGATATCCTTCGTGATGCTGAGCGGCTGTGTTCCCTCAGCGGGATACCGGGTTCCCTGCGAACCCCGACCGTGACATTCATGATTCGAACAGATTAAGGAGTTCGGGAGTGACTATGGATTTACAGGGTAGCCAGGTGGATGAGATTGGTGTCGTGGCCGGTCATGTCTGGAAATATCTTTCCGACAAGGGGCCAGTCACCCTCAGCAAATTATCGAGAGAGATCGATGCTCCGCGCGACCTCGTCATGCAGGGAGTCGGCTGGCTGGCTCGAGAATCCAAGATCGAATTTCATCCCGGGCCGCGGAGTAAACAGGTCTCCCTTAAAGGGGACTGACGAACCGCCGCGACGGATTTGCGATTGCAGAACACTGGGCCTATCACCGTTTGGAGTCGCTTGATCAATGACCGAAACAACCCAAATCGATACGCTGGAGCAGCAGGCAAAACGTCTTTTCCGTCACCGGAAATACGAAGAAGCGATCGCTGTCTATCAACAGGTGCTGGAACAGGATGAATCCCGTTCAGTGGCTCACATCGGCCTCGCCGCTGCCGCGTTCTCGCTCAAAGACTATGATCTCGCCGCAAAACATTTCGAACGCGCGACGCAGCTGAATCCCGCCAACGGCAAACTGCTGATCAACCTCGGGGCCGTTTATAATAAACAGGGAAAATACCTCGAAGCAGCGGCCATGCTCCGTAAAGGGCTGCTCCGCGAGAGGAAAAGCGTCGAGGGGCATTTCAACATCGGCTTTGCCAATCGGCATCTCAAACAATACGCCCTCGCCGTTTCATCCTACCGTGAGGCAATCAATCTCGATCCCGAGTTCGTCGATGCCTACGTGAACCTGGGCGAAGTTTATATCCAGATGGGCAACTATCAGCAGGCCCAGGTTCAGATCAACAAAGCGCTGGAAATCAAACCGGAGTATTCCCGGGCACTTCTGGCGCTCGAAGAGGCCCGTGCCGCCGCGGACAAAGCGAAGAATGCCTTCAGTCCCTTCGGCCGACTCGTGACCGACGACCAACTTGCTGAGAACCAGGCGGAGTCATCGACACGCGATCTCGACGTCACCGAACGAATCGAGGACCGTCAGACGGTATTCGATCTCAGTCGGGACTTGGAAAGCATCGCGACGGACTTCATCCGGCTGATGCAGGGGGGCTTCGAAGAAAAGGTAAGCAACCTGCATCGCGCCGTCCTGCAGGAGAACGAGGCTCCCACCGGGCTTTTTTCGGCTCATCGCCAGTTCAAAGACAAGCTCAAGCAGTTCAGAGAAATGCACGCCATTCTGAGAGCGAAAACAGATCAACTGCGCGAACACGAGTCCTCGCTGAAGAATCCCGCCAGTTGAGACATCACGGAGAGAGCCGTGGCTCCTCAGCCAGAAAGGGCGTCGCTGTCATCTGCCCCTCCGCGTTGATGACAAAACGAACAGCGCCATGCTTCCGCGTGTGGAAAACCGCTTCACCGTCCGGCAGCCGTTCGCGCCACTCTTCTTCGGAGTCGGGGGCGTAGTGGCTGCTGCTGACGGTGACGAAACGAGGCGAAAATTGCTCGTAAAGAAGCGTGCCGTTGGCCTCCCGCGCCCCGTGGTGCGGGGCAGTCAACAGGTCGACCGGTAATCGTTTCTGCAGCAGGTATTGAAGGTGCTCCTGTCCTTCGAGTTCCAGATCGCCTGTCAGCAGAATCCGACGTCCCGCGTATTCGAGCAGCAGCACGAGGCTGTGATCGTTGTCCTGATTCAACCGTGTCTCTGAATCGGGGTACAGGACCTTCGTCACGACTTCAGGGTCGATCAGTAAGCTGTCTTCGGCCTGTAACAGGGAGAATGGAATCTGATTCGCATCCAGTTTGGTGATCAGTTCGTTCACCGCCGCCTGGCCGAAGTCGAGAAACTGGGGTGAACAGCAGACGGACGCCACCGGTATTTTGTCGAACAGGTCCATGGCTCCATTGAAGTGATCGACGTCCGCATGCGAGATGACGAGCGAGTCGATCCCGTGCTTTCCTTCGTTCCAGAGGCTGTTTTCGACCGCCCGTGCGGCGTGATTTCCCCCATCGATGGAACCGCAGTCATACAGCATTCGTCGTCCATTAGGGTATTCGATCAGGACCGCGGAGCCATGTCCGACATTGAAGACGGTGACGGTTAACCCGGATGTTGGCGTGGGTATCGCCAGAAGCGCGAACGCGAGGACGAACACCGCCCCTCCGGCCGGCCATCGCCATCGTGCGTAGTGGAAGGGGGCTCGCCTGCCGAGAGTGAATATTGCGAGACCCAGATAATACAGGATGAAGAACCAGAGTGGTGGTGCCGGTGCGTACCAGGTTCCCCAACCGGAGGCATGGGCCTGTTCGATGATTAATCGAAAGAGGCTGAGGAGAAAATCAAACGGATAGGCCAGCAGGATTGCGAGGGGCGGAAAGACATAGATCGCGATGCTCATCAGGTAGCCTGCCCATAACATGAACAGCACCAGTGGCGACAGGAGCACGTTAATCAACAGGCCGATCGGCGCGATGAAGTGAAACAAAGCGAGCACAATGGGGGCGGTGAACAACCAGATGGCGAACGTCAGTTGTGTTAGACTCTTGAGGTAATTTCCCGTCCAATGCATCGTCCAACTCAGACGACCGCTTTCGACAGGCGCCCGGTTCTTCGTCAGCGGAAAGGTGGTTGCCCCCCAGATAATCCCCCCCACGGCCAGGAATGAAAGTTGTGCGCCGACGTTAAACAGCATCCGGGGATCAATCACCAGCAGGACGAGTCCGGCCAGCGCGAGAAGGTTGAGCAGGGATGACCGGCGAATCAATATTCGACCCAGGAACAGGAATGTCGCGAGCAGCGACGCGCGCATCACGGGTGGGTTCATGTCGGTGATGAAGGCGTAGAGCCAGATGACGATCAAAACGATGTGTGGCAGCCAGAAAGTCGGAATCCCGACGAGACGCCCCGCTCCGAACAAAAACAGCACGAGGATGCCGACGTGCAGACCAGAGACGGCCAGAAAGTGCATGGTTCCCGTCTGCGTGAACTGTTCGATCTGATCGGGAACGATGTCATCGCGTACGCCGAGAATCATTGCGGCCGCCAGCGATTGATTTTCCTCCGTGAGGTGCTCGCTCGCGAAGGCCTTCCAGCGCCGTCGTATCTGGTTAGTCCAGTCGGTCTCGGGACGGGATTGCGCACGCGGCGTCGCCAGCACGTCGATGCTCTCGGTCTCCTTGACGCGCAGCACGCCGGTTATGCCTTCGTGCCGCAGCCACGTTCGGAAATCGAACTCACCAGGGTTCGAGGTGGTAAACGGGGCCTCGAGCCAGCCTGTGGCGGCGATCCGGTCCCCCCGCTCGGCGGTCAGCCCGTCACCGCGAATCGTCAGCCAGACCTTCCCCGTCAGGGGATACCAGTTCCCATTCGCCTGAATGCGTTCGATCGCCAGGTGGCCATTGGTGGCGGGGACCCGTTGCCAGTCCGGAGCTGTTTCATTGACGGACTTCTGTTTGACCACCGGGCTCGATGTGAGTCTCCCCTCCACCCGAACCAGACGCCGTTCCTCTGCCAACATCCCGGAGATATCGTCGGGGGATGCGGGCAGATATGCGTCGTAGAGTCGCAGCATTCCAAACAGAAAGCAGAGGAGGCAGAGCAAACCGCGCGTGCCCGCGCCCCACTGTCGCCGCAGGGCGTAGATCCAACCGGCCAACGCGAGCAGCCATAGAATCGCAACCGGAAGAATCGATGATGCGGGACCGACCTGTTCCCAGAGATAAACTCCCGCGGCGTAGGGGAGGAGGGGGAGCAGTAAAGGGTTCTGTCGCAGAAAGTGCAACAGCTGTTGCAGCAGTGCTGGCGGACTTAAGACCGGTGGCGGAGTTGAGCTCATATCGATCGACTTCCGTCACGTTGTCCCAGGCACCCGACCGTCCCGTCGCGGCGGAGTTCGATTATTTGTCCGAGGTAGTCCAGAAGCGCGCCGCTCGGACGATGTACTCCATGCCACTGTAAATAGTGATGATGACCGCGGACCAGAGCAGAATGTCACGACAGATGATGAACCACGCGTCCCGGAAGAAATAGTGGGGACTGAGCGACAGCAGGCTGAACGTGACGGCCACACTCTGCAGCGTCATTTTGACCTTACCGCTCCAAGCCGCGGAAAAATCCTGCCCCTGTTTTTCCAGGAACCCGCGCAGACTGCTGATGAACATCTCGCGTCCGATTACGACGAGGGCCATCCAGGCATTGACGCCGGAGTCTTTGGTCACGCCGAGCAGAAAGAGAAATGAACCGCAAACGATAATCTTGTCGACGAACGGATCCATGATCCGACCGAGGATCGTCACCATACCGTATTTGCGGGCGATGTAACCATCAAGGAAATCCGTGGAGGCCGCGAAGACGAACAACACGGCTGCCGTAATCCAGAACCCTTCGAGATCGATCAGCAGAAAGAGGACGAGCGACAGGAGAAGTCGACTCATCGTGATCGCGTTGGGAATATTCCAGATCACCCGTTGCGACCTGGGCGTATGCATGGGCTCTGTTTGTGTCGTTTCGGCATTCATGAGCTCGGATTCCGTCCGGAGACGTATGCGGTGCATCTGTACGAGTGTTGCAGTTCCCACCCCGGGAGCCCGATTGCGGGACTCGACGGATGAGCCTGCTATGCGAATAAGGGGCCGGCAGTTCGACCGGAGAGGCAATCGCCGCGGCTCTACCTCTGATTATAACAGGGTTTCCGCGAAACTATAGCCGGTTCCGAGAATCCCCGTGTGATTCTCTGGCGAACGCCCTTACTCTTCTTCTTCGATTCCGTCCGAGACAATTCCGATCAGATCGTAGTCCTGACGCTCCAGCATTTCCACGGGAACCAGTTGTCCAATGGGGAGGTTCTCTCCGCGAACATAGACGACGCTGTCGATCTCCGGGGCATCGCCGAACGTGCGTCCGATATAGAGATCGTCCTCGACCTGTTCATCAATCATGACGTCCAACTCGTATCCGATCCAGGAATCCGTATGCTCGAACGCGATCTCCTGCTGAATCTCCATCAGTTCATCGTATCGACGTTGTTTGACATCCTCTGGGAGATGGTCCGTCAATCGCTCCGCTGGTGTTCCCGGTTCGAGCGAGTAAGTGAAGACGCCGACGCGTTCGAAGTGCTGGTCGCGGACGAATTCCTTCAGTTCGGCAAATTGCTCTTCCGTCTCGCCGGGAAAACCGACGACGAACGTCGTGCGAATGACCAGGTTCGGAATACTCTCCCGCAATTTCTTCAGAAGCAGTTCCGTCTTCTCCCTGTTCACGCGGCGCTGCATTCGTTTGAGCACGCGGTCATTCGCATGTTGCAGCGGCATATCAAGGTAAGGAATGATTTTCGAACTGGCTGCGATCGTTTCGATCAACTCATCTGTAAAGTTGATGGGATAGAGGTACATCAGGCGGATCCAGTCCAGCCCTTCCACCTTTTCCAGTTCTTTAAGCAGGTCGGCGAGACGGACTTCACCGTAAAGATCCATGCCGTAGTAGGTGGTGTCCTGCGCGACAAGAATCAATTCTTTGACGCCGTCGGCAACGAGTTCTTCCGCTTCGCGTCGGACCATCTCAATCGGCTTGGTGACATGTTTACCACGCATCTTCGGGATCGCGCAGAAGGTGCAGGTCCGGTCACATCCTTCGGAGATTTTGAGGTAGGCGTAATGGCCGGGCGTGATGCGGAGACGTGCGGTGTCATCCTGCGCGCGGATTGCCGCGGGGCGGAAGAGTTCGCGCTGTTCCTGCACGCCTTGAACGAGCCGTTCGGCGACGGAGGTGATTTCATCGCGACCGAAGACACCGACGATGTGGTCGATCTGCGGCATCTCTTCGAGCAATTTTCCGCCGAGGCGTTCGGGAAGGCATCCGGAAACGATGACCCCTTTGGTTTTTCCCGCCGCTTTGAGGTCGAGCATTTCCTGGATGACGGCCTTTGATTCCTGCCGCGCGCTCTCGATGAAACCGCAGGTGTTCACGATGACAAAGTCAGCCTGCTCCGGTTCTGAGACGAGGGTATATCCGTCCATCGAGAGGTTGCCGAGCATCTTCTCGCTGTCCACAAGATTCTTGGGGCAACCCAGACTGACGAAAGCGTAGGTTCCTTTGGTTTTGGTGTCCGTCGTACTCAAGACAAAACTCTCCAGAAGGAGGCGTTAAAAAAGGGAGATCGCAAGTGAGGTGGGGCTGTTTGACCGAGCCCGAATGTCGGCATCATACCAGATGCGAGCCGAAATAGCGCACCATAACGAATCCGGGGGCGGTTGCAAGGATGAGCATGCGGCCGGGCTTCAGAATCACAGGAGAAGGTTGGGTTCCCCCTTATTCTCGCCCTCTTTGCAGTCTCTTCTCAGGACGGAGCCGATTCGGAAAAGATGAGGACGAGGGTCGACAAGGTCGCCAGCAGCGCGGCCAGACTGATGGCGATGGAAGGACGGCGGTGGGTGATGCGGTCCTTCGTAAACACGGATGGCCTGAATCGCCATTCATCCTGGAACGGAACCGGTTTGCCATCGCGGGTAGTCATATGGCTGCGGCTTTGCCACAGAAATGTACACAGTAAAAGGATCGTGCCGAACGAACAGAGGGTGAGCAGCGGAGAAATGGAGCCTTCGCTCTCGGCTTCGCCCGCCCCGAGGTAGAGAGTGGCGAACATGGCGAAACCATTATTGCAGAAATGCAGCAGGATCGGTCCCCAGATCGAGCGGGTTGTCAGATAGACCCAGTGAATCACCGCGCCGAGGGCAAACACGGCGGTCGCGTGAATCGGGTGCATGTGCACGATTGCGAACACCATCGACGTCACCAGCATACCAGGCATCACGCCGTACCGGTTCAGGAGACCATTTCCGATGATCCCGCGAAACAGCAGCTCCTCGCTGACGGCGGGGGCGATGACGAAGATCAACAGGACGGTTGGAATCGCCATCCCTTTGATCATATTCGGAGCCGACTCGACGATGTTGATCCCCATCTTATCGATCATCTGCAGCAGGGGACTCTGTTCCGCGAGTATCTGCCAGACGGAGTTGGCCTGTTCGTAAATCGCCTGGGAGAGAACTTGCGTCGGTAACATCAGTGCCAGAATGGCGAGCAGATGAATGAACCGGAGGCGATTCATGCGGAGTGATGTAGCGAAATGTCGTCCCCAGCGCCAGTAGACGGCGCCGATCGTGATGAATATCGTGGCGAACTGGCTCGCGGCGACAACGAATCCCTGGGCCGATTTCAAGTATTGCTCGACCCCCTGTGTGTCCTCCGAAGGGCCCCCGTTTGCGTTAACCGCCGCCATGAACATTACGGCAACCATCGTGAGTACGATGCCGAGAAGCATCTGCACCGCGAAGAAACCGAGGACCCAACCGGCTGTCTCGACGAAACCGGGACCAATGCGAAGAGGTTCCCGATCGAGGACAGGCCGGGCGGGTTCCGATACGACCTTGAGTTCACCTTCAGGGGCTTCGCGATTCGGTGAGGAATCTCTTTCTTCGAGTTCCGATGCTGAATCGTCGTAGGGCGTGGGAGAAGGTGAATCAGTCATAGCGGCGAAAACTCGAATTGATACGAGAGGCAAGGGACGGGTGTACCTCATTCTATCGCTCACATCCTCGGAAGATTAGGATTTTTTCGAGGGGGCGCGCGAAAACGGCGAGGGAACCCTCCCTCGCCGTTCGATTTGTCCATTCAGCAGGCGATCACCGGATTACCCGTCCATCCCCTAATTCTGAAGTCGGTTTATTCGACTGTCCATGTGTCGCCGCTGTTGAACAGGGCGTCGAGATCACCTTCACCCCGATCGGCGATGGTACGCTCGACCTGCGCGGTCACTTCCTGATCGTAGATCGGGCGTTCGACGGCGCGGAAGATACCCATCGGTTCGGGGAATTCCGGATAGCGGAGACGGGACAGGGTAAACGCGAGACTCGGATCGGATACGCTCTCGTCATGCACGACGAGGTCACTCTCGGAGTATCCATCGGCGAGGTTCACGACTTTCGGATGTGAGTTCTCATCGAGGATCAGACCTTTGTCGCGGTCTTTACCGAAGACAAGCGGTTGTCCATCCTCGAGGTAGATGACGTTCTCTTCCTTCTCGCCTTTCTTCGATGCGTAGTCGTGGGCACCGGAGTTGAAGACGTTACAGTCCTGGTAGACTTCGATGAAGGCCGTTCCCTTGTGCTGAGCAGCGCGTTCGAGAACCATCCCAAGGTGCTGGATATCCACATCCACCGAACGCGCAACGAAAGTGGCTTCGGAACCGATGGCGACGCTCAACGGGCTGAGCGGCCAGTCGATTGAACCGTACGGGGTACTTTTCGTTTTCTGTCCGATCGGACTCGTCGGGGAGTACTGTCCCTTTGTCAAACCGTAGATGCGGTTGTTGAACAACACGATCTTCAGGTCGACGTTACGGCGAATGGCATGCATGAGGTGGTTACCACCGATCGACAGCGCATCGCCGTCACCCGTGATGACCCAGATCATGAGTTCGGGGCGAGCCAACCGAAGGCCGGTAGCGATGGCCGGTGCACGACCGTGGATGCTGTGGAAGCCGTACGTATTCATGTAGTACGGAAAACGGCTCGAGCAGCCAATCCCAGAAACGAAGGCGATCTTTTCCTTGGCGATGCCGAGTTCCGGAAGGACCTTTTTCATCTGCGCGAGAATCGAGTAGTCACCACAACGCGGACACCAGCGGATCTCCTGATCACTGGCGAAGTCTTTGGCGGTGAGTTGAGGAAGTTCAACAGTACTCATAATCAAAATCTCTCAAAGGAGGAGTCGACCGAAGTCGTTTCTGATTGTCGAAATGGTGCGGAACGGAGATTGGTTTACCTCCGTCCGCGGTGTCATATGATTAGCGGTATTATCCAGCCAACATCGCGTCGATCTTTTCGCTGATCTCGGAAACCAGGAACGGTTTGCCTTTGATCTTGTTGAGCCCTTTGGCATCGACCAGGAACTCGTTGCGAAGCAGCAGACGAAGCTGCCCCATGTTCAATTCCGGTACCAGAACCTGCTCGTACTGGCTGAGGATGTCACCCAGATTATTCGGGAATGGATTCAGGTAGCGGATGTGGGCGTGCGCCACACTCTTGCCATCGGCGATCGCCTGGTTGACGGCCGTTCGCACGGAACCGAAGGTGCCCCCCCAGCTGACGACGATGAGGTCGCCCGACTTGGGACCGTGCACATCCTGATCCGGCAGGCGATTGGCGATCATTTTCACCTTCTTCGCCCGCAGCAGGGTCATGTTATGGTGGTTGTCGGCGTCGTAGCTGACATTACCGGTGATGTTTGATTTCTCAAGACCACCGATCCGATGTTCCAGGCCAGGAGTTCCCGGAACAACCCACGGGCGAACGAGGTTCTCGTCGCGCGAGTAGGGTTGGAATGTTTCCCCGTCTTCGACTCCGGCCGGATGATCGAACCGAATCGGTTTGAGGTCACCGATCGGCGGGATACGCCAGGGCTCAGCACCATTCGCGATGTAACCATCGGAAAGCAGGATGACCGGGGTCATATGCTCGACCGCGATTCGCATGGCTTCCTGCGCCATGGCAAAACAGTCCGCGGGAGTGGCCGGGGCAATGATCGGCAGCGGCGACTCACCGTTGCGACCGAACATCGCGAGCAGCAGGTCGGATTGTTCCGTTTTGGTCGGCAAACCGGTACTCGGGCCACCACGTTGCACGTCGATGATCACCATCGGCAATTCCGTGATGACACCCAGGCCCATGGCTTCGCCCTTGAGGCAGATACCGGGACCGGAGCTGGCGGTCACAGAGAGTTCGCCACCGAAGGCGGCTCCGACGGCGGCAGACATCGCGGCGATTTCATCTTCCGCCTGGAATGTCTTCACGCTGAAGTTCTTCAGCTTCGACAGTTCGTGCAGGATGTCGCTCGCCGGGGTGATCGGATATCCGGAATACAGCAATGTCTTGTTCGACAACTTGGCGATGGTCGCCAGTCCCATGGCAAGGGCCTCGTTACCGGTGATCTTGCGATATTTTCCGGGCGGCAGCTCTGCTTTGGGGACGCTGTAGTGAACGGTAAAGGCTTCGGTCGAGTCGCCGTAGTTGCGGCCCCCTTTGAGGGCGCGAATGTTCGCTTCGGCAATGACCGGCAGCTTTGCGAATTTTTTGTTGACCCATTCTTCGGTCGGGCGGGAATCACGGTTGTACAACCAGTAGACGAGTCCGAGTGCGAAGAAGTTCTTACATCGCATCGCTTCCCGCTGAGAGATGTCCAGTTCGGCGAGCGCGTCTTTGGTCAGACGGGACATCGGAACTTTGAACAGGCGGTAGCCAGCCAGTGCTTCTTCGTCGTCGAGGGGGTTGCCTTCGTAACCGGCTTTCGACAGGTTCGATTTGTCGAACGCGTCTTCGTTGACGATGAGCGTACCACCCCGCTTGAGATCAGCGAGGTTGGTTTTCAGCGCCGCGGGGTTCATGGCGACGAGCGTGTCGACTTCGTCTCCCGGCGTGAAGATGTCTTTGCTGGAAAAGCTGATCTGGAAACCGCTGACGCCACTGAGTGAACCGGCTGGGGCGCGGATTTCGGCGGGGAAGTCGGGCAGGGTGCTGACGTCGTTACCAAACGCGGCCGAAACGTTGGTGAACTGGGTTCCCGCCAGCTGCATTCCGTCACCGCTGTCGCCGCAGAAGCGCACGACGACGGTTTCCATTTCTTCGATTGGTTTCATACCAGAAGAAGAGGCAATATCAGTAGAGGCCATCAGAGGTTTTCCTCAAGACCGAACTGCTCTGCGGAACCGACGCGTCTGCGATCGGGAGTGCTTCGCAGTTCTCTAAAAATTGTTCGTCGCTGAATCGATGTGGTGAGCGAATTCAGCAGTTATCAGTCAGATTGGACAGGTCAGTTTGCTGGCAGGTCAGTAACAGGTGGGTGTTTCTCGAAATGTATTCATCAACCCTGCGGCGGAAAGATTCGGTGCATACCGAGAAACTGTGAGGAAGGCCCGGCGACGTACACGGCGGGGCTCGAATTCAGAAAAGAGTGTTTCCAACAGCAAACCCGGGTAAGACTGCGACTCTTGTAAGCTGACGATACTGCTGTGGAAACGTGTTTGCTCAACTGAATGAGGCCTGGCAATGACAAAAGGTTCCTGGATACTGACCAATCCACAGCGAAACCTTCCTATTCCGCCGTCTGCGGGCGAATGGAATCAGGCGATTCAAGGGGGCTCTCGCTCAACATGCGGAAATCAAGGAACCGACGGTCACGCAAAGTGACCTATATGGAGTGACCTTGAAATTAACGAACGCTGAATGGGTGTTCTCTGTCCTGACACGGAAATGTCAAGCTGGAGAAGCTGCCTCGCTTTAACGGATTCACACGTGGATTCTTGCACTTTCGTCGAACATTGGAAAGCCCCAAGATTAGAAAAGCATGACGATTACGCGGGATTTAGCGAAAAAACTCATTATAGGGACTCTTACTTTTGCCAGTTTAAAAACGGAGTGAATTGTCCAGTCGGCCCCCGATATCCGCATGGTGAACTATTGAGCAATTTGCCATGTCCCGGAGACGATTTGCGCATAGAAAAACCCCCGCCTCCATCGAGACGAGGGTTCGTTTTAAACTGTTAATTTGACCACGCTATCCCTATGGAGAGGGAAGGCCGGGGCCGGCGTTACTATCCGGAGTTGGCGGGGCCAACACGGTCGCCTGATTGGCGAGACCGACTTCGATCGGGTTCGACGAAGCTCCGTCACCGCGAATCACAAGGATTTCGGCCGTCTGGGCCGTTCCACTTACGGGGATTTCCGGAACCTGGAATCGAACGCCGAGGTCGTACCAACCGTAGATTTCGGCCGGGTACTGTTCACCCTCGTAGACTACGAAGACTTCACCCGGTTCCGGTCCGAAACCTTCCCCGGCGACGTTGATGATCGAACCGATCGGGACCGTGTCCGATTCCGGAGCGAAGGCCCAAGGGTCAATCGGCAGAACTTCTTCGCGAGCGATGCCGATACCGTTGTTTTCACGGAAGACGTCGTTCAGCTCACGATTACTGTCAACGACCACGTGCAGGTAGGTGAAGGGAATTCTTCGTCCCTGCTCATCTGTGTTGAGCACGTTGACTTCAAACGGCATCCGCACGTCCACAGACATGACCTGATCCGGTTCCATTGACTCAACACGTACACCTTCCTGCGGCAGACCTTCGACCGGACGATCATCGGTGCCACCGAGCAATGTGATATTGAAGGGCTGTGTGATCTGAGTCGCCGCGTTATTGCGAATCCAGACACGATACCGCGGTCCCAACTGTTCTTCCGTGTGTCCCGGATCGATGAAGCGTACAGCGATAAGCTGGACGTCGACTTCGTTCGCAGCGGAAACAGGTGCCGGCGGAACATCTACCCACGTGCCACTGGTGGCGACAGGCAGCGGTTGCCAGGTCGGAAGCTGGTAGTAGTCCCAGACCGGAGCGGGTTGGCAGATGATCGGGCGTACGATAATCGGGCGCGGATCGCAGATCGGGTAGCAGTAGTCCCACCATGACCAGCGAACCCACGGGCTCCAGCGAGGTTGCCAGACATACCGCGGATAGAAACCGGAACCGGCGTACCACATGCTGAAGTGAGTACTCGTGAAGCTGACGTTCACGCCACCCACGAAGTTACGATTACGCCAGCCACCGCGACCACGAAGACCGGAGTGTAGGTCAAGACGCCGCGCGATGTCACCACGTCGCTGCAGATCGAACTGGCGACCGAGATTCAATCGGCGACCGATATCGATATTCGCAATCCGGTTCAGTCTTTCGGGACGAATGCGGCGGTCAATACCGTTAAATCGCACATCCTGATTGTCGACGTTGATTCCTGTTCGTGAGACGAGTTGTTTACCGTTAAACACCTTGTTGTTCAGTGTGTTGACGATCTGGTTATCGGTGTTGCGGTCGAATTGCAGCGACGGCAGACGCTTTCCGCGGAAAGTTTCACGATCAACGTTAATGTTCTGGTCGATCAATTTGCTGCGATCGACGGTCGGGAGTTTTTCAAGAAAGGAATCGCGCTTGAAGATTTCCTGGCCACGTCCTCGTCCGCGTCCGTCGCCTTCGCCACCATTGTTGTTATTAATGCGATCACGAAGGTTATCGACCACGTTCTGGCCGTCTCCACGATTTCCGCGGCCGCGACCGTTGTTATCGTTGTTGCCACCGATGTTGTTCTCGTTGTTATTAAGACGATCGCGAAGTCCATCGACGACATTCTGACCATCTTCGTTCCGCTTTGGGCCGCGGCCATTCAAAGGATTCCGCATGCCGTTATTCTCATTGCCCAAACCGTCGGGACGCTTACCGGGACGATCATTGTTACCGATGTCAGCGGGGTTATCGTTGCCGCCACGGTTGTTCAATGGATTCTGATTATTGTTGTTCTCGATTCGGTTCCGGAACCGTTCCCGCAACGAACCCTCGTTCCGATTACCATCCTGCACGTTCAACGGATTGTCTCGCAGGTTCGAACCGTTGTTCGGTTGATTATTGTTGCCGCGAGTATTGTTGTTCCGTGGGACGGGATTATCTGGCGGCGTCGAATTATTTCCGATGTTCGGGATGCGGTTATCGAGGTTGAAATTGTCGCGGCGCATCCGATCGAGCGGATTTCGGTTCGAGTTCGGCTGATTATTATTGGGCGTGATATTCGGTGTATTGTTTCCCAGATTCGAATTGGACCGATTGAAGTCCGGACGGTTAAAGCTGGGAGTATTATTCGAACCGTTCGGCGTGGTGTTCGGTCGATTGAAACTGGGACGATTATTGTTACCGAGATTGGGCGTGATCGACGGAGTCGAGTTGCTGCGCGGAGTGAAGCTGCGATTGCTGTTTCCGCGATTCTGGAAATTATTGATGTTCGGCTGACTGTCCGGTTTGAAGGAGCGTCGGAATGATTCACCCGAAGGGGGTTGGTTTGACCGGAAGGAAGGTTGGTTCGACCGGAAACCGGGACTCGGCTGGTTCCGGTTGGAACTGCCGGGATTAAAGCTGGGTGTGTTTCGCGAACTGCCGCCGCGATTGCCCGGATTAAAGCTGGGAACATTCCGTGAACTGTCGCCGCGATTACCGCGATTGAAGCTTGGAGCATTCTGAGATCTGTCGCCACGATTGAAGCTGGGAGCGTTGCCGCCGCCCCCACGCTGATTGCCGAACGACCGGCTTGAGTTACCAGAGGGCCTTTCACCCTTTGACCGGTCACCCTTGCCCTGGGCGTAGGTGGGTAGTGCGGTTAATGAAATTGTGAGCAATAAACCAAATGAGGCGATGGCATAACGCCTAAATCGTCTCGCTGGCGGGAGTTCGGATGGAAGAGAGTTTGTCGTCATGATCAAATACCCCGGTTTCGGTTGAGAGGTGAGAATAAGAATGGGATACCGGGAGGTGCGTATCACGTGCCAATGGCTCTGGAAAGCGAGGGAGCCGCCCAGTGGCACTTCTCATCTGTAATTATACCAAGGGCTTGCGTCGTGTGACCCGAAATCAGGATGCAATCGAGCGAATCGATGAAATCACGCAATCTGTTATCGAAGTGATACATCTTTATCGCTCTGACTACATTCTTTATTTTGTCAGAATTACGTATTCGGAAACGTCACAAGAAGCAATTCCGGCAGAACGGATGACGGGCGAGAGGTTGATTTTTGTAAACGTGTCGATTTTCGAAAACGGGGACTCTGCGAGAAGATTGATGTTGTAAAGTAGTGAGACTGGATGTCGTCGAGGTAAAATGGTAAGTTTGTGCCTGATTCATGCCTGCATATCCGTCAAAAACTGACTATCATCGGTTTGAGACGGTGGACTACCGAAAATGAAGGTAAAAGTCTGCCAATCGGCATGGATGGCACTGAAGTTGCGACGCTGACAACATCCTGTATATCACTTATCAAGTTATTGAACGGGCGAGTCGAACTAGGTATAGTTGAGAGACTTGCCGCCCATCTTGAATAAATTGCACAAATACACATCCGCGATCAAAGAGTGGACTTAGCCTGTTAGCAGGCGAGGTCCCGACTACGCCATGTAACGCCCTGCAGAGGGTTGGGGAACACTTCTGCAGGATGCCGTCGATTGTTGTTATCTAGCGACCAGGGAGGTTCGCACCATTCAGGGTATGAACTTCACCAAATGGAATATTTACTGCTTTCAGGTGCATCCGGACTGCTGGGAACGTATTTGATGCACGACCTGATGAGTCGTGGGGTCAAGCTTGCGGTACTGGTCCGATCCAATCGTATGGCTACCGCTGCGCAGCGGGTTGAGACTCAGCTTGCGTTCTGGGAAAAGCAACTTGGCCATACGTTACCTCGCCCCGTGGTTGTAGAGGGTGACCTCTCTTCGCCCACCCTGAATCTCTCAGAAGCAGATTCGCAGTGGGTGAAAAAGAACTGCAAGGCATTCATGCACAATGCCGCCAGCCTGACGTTCTATGCGAAAGACGCCGAATCAGAACCTTGGCGTTCAAACCGCGAAGGCACCCGCAATGTGCTGGCCTTCTGTAAGGATCACGGCATCCACGAATTCCATCACGTTTCCACCGCGTATGTCTGTGGCAAGCGGCGTGGCGAATTGATCAAGGAATCGGATGTCGACGTCGGCCAGGAACCGGGCAACGACTACGAGCAGAGCAAGCTCGAATCGGAAGTGATGGTGCGCAGCGCCGACTTCATTAAATCGCTGACTGTCTATCGCCCCGCCATCATCGTGGGCGACGCGGAAACGGGTTACACGACCACCTACCACGGCTTCTATGTTCCCCTGAAGCTGATCGCGACCTTACTTTCCAAGGTCGCCACCGGAAGCACCTCCCAGGAGATGATCAAGGCGGGTATCCGTGTCGGTAGCGTTCGTCTGCAGCAGGCACTGAATGTGCAGGGTGATGAGCAGAAGAACTTTGTTCCCGTCGACTGGGTCTCCGCCTGCATGACGGAGATCTACTGCAACGAGGAGAACCACGGAAAGACTTACCATCTGACACCGCGGAATACGGTGCCGGTAACGATTTTCCAGAAGGTCTGGGAAGATATCTTCTTCGAGTTCAATGAACTGCCCAAAGGAGAGAATTCCGACGCGACGATCAACTTCGATGAGTTCGAAAGCTATTTCGTCGGACAGATGAAGACCTACCAGTCCTACTGGGGCGACGATCCTCAGTTTGACTATTCCAACCTGGAGAAAGCATGTCCCCATCTTCCCTGTCCCACGATTAACGAAGACATGATGCGGAATCTCTGTCGGTTCGCGATCAAGGACAACTTCGGCTGGCCGAAGCCGCCGGTGGTTCGTCCGGCCGCGACGGTCGACGCGTGGATCGAGGAACATCTTCCGGTTATGAATGTCAGTGACGCCAGTTACCAGACTTACTCACTCTGTATCAGTGGTGAGGGTGGTGGCGACTGGACCCTGCTGGTGGACGACGGCACGATTGTAGCGGCTGAACGGGGAGCGCGGACCGAAAGCAAAGCGAATCTCTGCATGAACATGCATACGTTCCTCCGTCTTGTGCAAAAAGAAGTTAAAGTGGAAGAAACGCTTCAAAATGGACAAATTCTGCTGGAAGGTTCCGAAGGGAACGGTGCGGCAGAGTTGCTGAAGCAGTTGATTGAGGGAGACTCGTCACCTGTCGAGCGACAGACGTTGGCCATACAGATGCACAACTGAAACGACGAAACCAATACAACGACAGTACAAACTCAATAACAACGGATCTCGGAAGGACTGAGATCGACGGATGGCAGCTGGCGGAGACGCTCTCGTCATACTGACATCGGAAAAATCGGCATAAATACAACTACACCTGGATTACTAAACACGAAGTACTTTTCGTACCTGGAGCAGTAACGTGAGTTCAACGATCAATCCGGCCGGGGCCACCGCGGGACATCCTCAGGGAAATGGCCAGACTCAGCCGCAAATCATTCATTTCGACGCCACCGTTCGTCGCAAAGAAAAAATGCGACAGAAAGCATTGGGGACTCAACCGGCTGATGCTCCCGCGTTGAATGGACACGCGGCTCCCGCGGTCCCGCCTGCTCCCGCGCAGGTCGCCGCTTCGGTTCAGCCTGTCGCTGCCCCGCAGCCGGCAGCCTCTGCTCCCGTCGCCCCGGTCACGCAGCCCGCTCCGGTGGCTCAACCCGCCGCAGTCGCCCCCGCGGCG
>PABD01000094.1 GCA_002702685.1 Planctomyces sp. | reverse complement strand
TTCGTCGTCAAACCAGGCCGTGGGAAGTCCTTCGCGCACGTGGATCGAAAGCTGGACGTGAGCCTCTTCGGCTTTTCCCCGCATCAGTTCCTCCACGTCTCGCGCGACCTTGTTGACATCGCCCTCCGAGTAGTTGGGGGCACGCTCTTTACTGAACGTAAGCATGTCCATGACGAGGTTGTAGATGCGGTTCTGGTTTTTCTCGACGATCTGCCAACCCTTCCGCAGAAACTCCTCATTCATTTCGTTCAGGCCATTGTTGACGAGATAACTCCCGCCGCGGATGCCCTGCATGATGTTTTTAATATGGTGACTGAGCATGGCAATCGTCTGGCCCATGGCCGCGAGACGTTCGGCCTGCAGCAGTGCGTCCTGATAGCGGTGGTTCTCGATGGCGAGGGCCGCCTGCCCGCCGATCGCGATCAACAGGCGAAGTTTGGAGTCCGAGAAATGACTTTCCTCTTTTGAACGGTAGATCATCTCTTCCGAGGACATGGTTGTATCGACGTACACGACGCCCAGAATCTCATCACGCCCCTGCAGAGGAACGCACATTGCCTCGCGTACACCCGCCTGAAAGATCGATTGCCCGTGGTCGAACCGCTGGTCCGTCTGGGCGTCCGAGGTTCGAACCCCCTGGCGCTTACGGAGGACATAGTCGACGATGCTCATAGATACGGGCATTCGTTCTGCCTGGCCTGTGCGGTCGGTGAATACGCGCGGAACGATCTTTCCGTCCGGGGAAAACAGCAGAACACAGCCGCGGTCCGCCCCGACGACTTCGGTCGTCAGGTACAAGATGCGGTTCAAGAGTTGATCGGGCGAGAGTGAGGGACGGACAACCTCTTCAGTAATGCGATACAGAGTCTGCAACTGGGCGACCATTTCGGCCTGTTCCGCGAGGCTTTCGACCGGGTTCACTCCCGTGAAAGCGGCGACTGTGCGATCGCTGACTTCCCCCACAATCCGCGAGCGGTCGGTCTCGGCGGACTGCCGCACGAGGGCAATCCGCGACGCGGCGATTTCTTGAGAGGACTCAAACTCGGGGCAGGTAAACAGGAACACGGTCTCCCCGACCTGAATCCGATCCCCGTTGACGAGTTTATGTTCGGTGATCGCCTTGCCGTTGACGGAAGTACCATTCGAACTGTTGTTGTCCCTGATGATATATACGCCGTCCTGATGCCGGATCGTGGCATGGGTGCGGGACACGAGGTTGTCGAGCATCCGAATCTGACAGCGGGCATCGCGGCCGATCTGGTACCGCCCCCCCGTCATTTCATACCTGTTTCCAGGATTTCGACCTTCGATGACCAATAAGTTTGCCTGGGTCACGCTGACGACCTTTGTCTGGATCTCTCAAGATGGGACCGACGGAAAACGTCGGGCTGAAGGGGTGGACCCTGGTGCGAGTTCGGCGCACCGGGTTTACATTCACAGTCTACGCCATGAGGGAATTATTGGGAATTCGGCTCTGGAGAAAAAGCGAAACCAGCCCCAAACCCGCCCGTTATGGTCGAATGAAACTGGACCGGCAATCGACTCTGGCAAGCGGTCGCCAAACATGACAGAATAATTGTCAGGCCCCCCCCATACTGCCGAATCCGATTTTTAAGGAACATGGATATGCATCACCGTCACCGAATCTGGATTTTTACCCTGCTTCTGATGGGATCGTGGATGAGCGGGCCGGCACTGTTGGCCGCGGAACCGACTGCTGAAGAACTCGCCGTTCGCGAGAAGGCCTTTTCCTCGATGCTGTCGCATTCCGTGCTGGTCGGACGATTCAGCGTCGACGGCCAGGAAGCCAATGAGACGCGGGAAGAACGCTACGAAATCGAGAGTGTGGAAAAGTTCTCGGGTGATATCTGGACCTTCACCGCCCGGATCAAATACGGACAGACCGATCTCAAGATCCCGCTGAACCTGCAGGTCGTCTGGGCGGGGGACACACCGATGATCAATATGACCGACGTGAGTATCCCGGCCCTCGGGACTTTCACCTCCCGCGTCTTCTTCTACGATGGCCGTTATGCGGGAACCTGGCAGCATGGTGACGTTGGTGGTCACATGTGGGGCCAGATCGAAAAAGCAGAACCCGCGGATGTCGCTCCCGAGGAGTAGGAGCCTTGAGCCCTATTTTGTCATTCTTCGTTGCTACTGAGTTAAGCTGAAATAGAAATGTCTATCCACTTATGAATTACCACGCTTCGTCTCGTCTGGTTTTCGTTCTTTCCCTGTTTATCCTCTGTACTTCGACCTTCCTTCGGGCCGATGACGCGGCACCCGCGGCAGCTCCTCCTGAAGTGGCCGTCACCCATATTCCGACTGCCAATGGTGAGCAGCAACCGATTCGCTACTTTGTGCCTGAGGAAGAGCAGAGTGGACCGGTGCCTCTGCTGGTCTTCCTGCATTCCTGGTCGGGAGACTACAGCCAGCCGAATCTGGAATGGGTGGTGGAGGCGAAAGCTCGGGGATGGGCGGCCGTACTGCCGAATTTTCAGGGGCCGAACTTTAAACCGACGGCATGCGGTTCGGAACTCGCACAACAGGAGATTCTGGACGCCGTTGACCACATGGTCGAACAATCCCAGATCGACTCGAGCCGTATCTATCTGGCGGGAGCCTCCGGCGGCGGGCACATGTCGCTGCTGATGGCGGCGAAACATCCTGAGCGGTTTACGGCTGTTTCCGCCTGGGTGGGAATCACGGACTTGTTCGAGTGGCACGCATTTCATTCACGCGGCGAACAACCTGGTAAATATGCCGTGAACATCGAAGTGAGTTGTGGCGGTAAACCGGGAGAGTCGAAGGCGATTGATGCGGAGTACCGGTCTCGTTCGGCCATCTTCTTTCTCGATCAGGCAGGAGATCTGCCGATCGACATCGGAGCGGGTATCCATGACGGTCATACCGGTTCCGTTCCGGTAAGCCATTCGCTGAAAGCATTCAACGTGATTGCATCGGCCATGGATAAACCGACTGTTTCCGATGAGGTGATCGATCATATCGTCGAAACAGAGAAAGTGCCGGAGGGAGTTGCCGCATTGGATGAAGAAAGCGCGGTGGAGGAAGATTACCCCCGAGAGATTCAGCTTCGCCGCACGGCGGGATCATCGCGAGTGACGATCTTCGAAGGAGGCCACGAAGGGCTCCCTTCCGCGGCGGTCGCGTGGCTGGCAAAACATTCCCGCGAAACGAAAACTCCGGAAAAGTAGATGCTTCGGAGCCGCGTCAGATCGCGGGATTTCGTAAACCGAAGACCCGCGTGAGCACCAGCACGGCGACGGCGAGGAAGACCATCATCAACGAAACGGCGACGGCCGCGTCGAGATGACCGAGGCTGAGTTCCAGAAAGACGCTCACGGACATGACCTCCGTCTTGTTGCGGGTTGTCCCGGCGAAGACGAGGAGCGGACCGAACTCTCCGAGCGCCCGCGCCCAGGCCAGCGTGCCCGCGGTAAGAATGCCATGCCACGCCTGAGGCAGACAGACGCGACTGAAAGCCTGGCGCTCGTTGCACCCCAAAGTCAGCGCCACCCGTTCGAGCCGGGGATCGATCTGGTCGAAGGTCGCACGCATCATCTGAATGGAAAATGCCGCGGCCACCATAAACTGCGCGAGCACGACACCCGGGATTTGAAACACGAAATAAGGAGCGAAGTTCTTGAAGGGGGGAAATTGAAAGAGCACCAGCAAGCTGATTCCAAGTACCAGCGGCGGCAAAACGATCGGGACGTACAGGATCGCATCGAGGACCGTCTTCCCGAAGAAGTTGTACCGTGAGAACAGGTAACCGATCGGAATGGCGACAATCACCGACAGAATCGAACTCATCAGGCAGGAGATGAGGGTCAACTTGATCGAATAACGAATCTCTTCCTGATGCAGCAAACCGATCATTGTGGCAAAGGGACGCGCCAGCGGTTTGAGAAATCCCGGAAAACCTTCCAGCATCTGGTCGGCGTCGCCACTGCGGGCGAGGTAGCCAAAATCTCCCAGCAGCATGCTGACCAGTAGGCCGATGTAGATGAAGCCGATCCCGCCCATGACGAGGTAGAAGATCACGTCGGAACCGACGCGATGTTTCGCCTTCGCGGGGGGAGCGTTTCTATTCTGGCTGGATTCAGGCATGTCGAAGGGAAGGTGAAAAGACGACAGGAAGGGGGAAATTCGTCACTGATTCTGCTTGGGTTTCAGCAGCCATTCGAAGCCGGCCGTTTCAAATGCCTGTTGCGAATGGGCAACCGCATCATACAGGCGGCGGGCAAGGTATTTCTTGTTGCTCGATTTGGCGATGCTGAAGGGTTGCACGGCACGAGACTCTTCGGTGTTGATCGGCACGATGTCGATTTTTCCCATTTCGGATTTCGTATCGGTGCGGTACGCAAGGACCGCATCGACTGCACCGGTCAGAACCAGCGGAACGAGCAACGCGGAACTCGTGGTTTCCTGTTTGATGTTCGGTTTGATTCTGTCCATCAGGTTGTTCGCTTCAATGATCTGTCGCGAGAGTACACCGATCGTGCATTGATCGGGCTGTCCGACGGCGACGCGCATTCCTTCGCGAGTGAGGTCCTCGAGGGACTCAATCTTTTTCGGGTTCCCCTTGGGAACAGCGATCACGACATCCGTCGAGGAGATGTTCACATCTTCCTGGAAAAGGTCGCTCACCTGTTCGAGGTAATACCGGTCGCACGCCATGTACGTATCGGGAAAGCCGGCACCCTGGTTCTGCGCGAGGATCGTCTTCATCTGCCCGACGAGAATTCCGCACCCATTATAGCTGGTGTTAACCGTAACTCCTTCGCGTTCTTCAAACTCTTTTATGGCGGCTTCGACAGCGCGGCGATTGACCGATCCACAGTAAAAGTTGAGCTCGGGATGCTCGGTCCAGACGTCGCCGTCGGGAATGGTGTTGAAGCCGTTTTCCTTGAAGGTGACGAGGCCGCGATCACTCGCTGCGACGTATCGAGCGAATTTGAGCGCGGCCGTCGGATTTTTGGCGGTGGTAAGGACACCGATTTTGACCTGGGCGGTCCCCGCGTCGAGTTCCGGGATTTCGACGACTTCGAGTTTCGGATGGTTCAGGGCCGTAATATCCCAGACGACCGCGACATCGGCGCTGCCGATCTGAACATCGTTAGCCACCTCAGGAACGGTCGCCTTCATCACCCCTTTTTCGACGATCTTCTTTTCGAGCTTCTGCCAGTGCCCCGAATCAGACAGCAGCTTTTTCGTCTTGCGGCCGACGGCCGCCTGATCAGGGTTGCCGATCGCGATGATCAGATCCTTTTCAACAAGATCGTCAGCGGACCTGATTTCCTTGGGGTTGCCACCCGCAACGAGCAATACCGGCTTCATCGTCGCGAGGGGTAAGGCTTCCTGAACGAGGCCTTTTTCCTGCCCCTGTTGGATGTAAACCTCATCAGCGGAGAGGAACAAGTCCCCGGTTTGACTCGCTTCAATCTGACTCAACAGCGTGTTGGAACCGCCAAATTGTAATTGGGCCTCTGTTCCATACTCCTCTTTGTAATCAGTGCGGATCTCTTCGGCGACCGGTCGAATTCCAGCGGCGCAGAAGACGACGAGGCTGTCGCCTTCGGCTTCCGATTCCGTCTGGTCGAGTGAATTGAGACTCCAGGCGAGGAGGCCGATTAATACGACCGCGCCTCCGAATAGCAGGAACAGGTTGTCGATTTTTCCAGAACGTCGATTCCGTATTGTTTCCGGGTGGATCATATTTCTCAGGCGTTAATCAGTTGGGGAGGATTAAGGGGAGAGGGGGAGTACGATCTTTGCTGGAAATCGAATCGGGTGAGGAAAAATCGACCTGAGTATTACTCGGCGGGAGCTGCCTTTTTCGCGAGTTCTTCCTGTTCCGCGGAGACTTCGGGGTTCGGTTTGGCGTCTGCTTCCGTCTGGCCAGTCACCCATTTGATTCCCTGCAATAATGATTCGAGGAACTGCGGGTTCGCCCAGGTTTCCTCACGGTGTCCGAGGTTATTGTAGTAAACGCGGCCGTCACCATATTCTTTGATCCAGGAGACCGGCACATGATAAGGCCGTTTCACTTCAGTCTCCGCCATGTTGATGCTCATCAGGACGTGAACCTTTTCCGGTTGCCAGTTTTTGTACTGGTAGATCTCGTCCTGAATGACGAGTTCTTTGCCGAAAGGAGCCATCATCGGGTTTTTCGAGTCATGAATCGTCATGGTGACCGTTCCGTTGGAATTCCACGGATGTCCGTTGAACGTACCGCCGATCATGTCCCAGTAGGGTTCGTATTCATGATACGTGTCGCTGGATGAATGGATGCCGATGAAACCGTGTCCTTTGGTGGGCAGCCATTCTTTCATGAAGTATTCAAGGTCCGCCTCGGCGATGGGAAGGTTGCCGGTGGTGTAGAACAGGACCACATCATATTTCTGCAGGTTTTCTTTGGTGAAATCCGCGGCGCAATCCTGGGTACAGTCGACTTCGAAGACACCTGATTGCTGCGCGAGTTGAATCATGGCAACTTCCGCGGGAGCGAGTGTCTGTTCCGGCCGTTTAACCGAACCGTGCACGAATCCGGCACTCTGGGTCACCATCAGCATCTTGACTTTGTCGGCGGCGACAGATTCTCGCGGAGCGAACCCGAACGCGGCACAACCGATCACACTTAACAGAACAAACTTTGACAGCCAGCGTTGCATGGTGAACTCCCGGATCGCTTTTATCAGATGGTAGACAATAATCTTGAGTTTTTGATGAAGCATACATGACGAACGAAATGAACACTTTAAGATCGGTGGCATTCCGCAGAAAACTTTCTCTCAGTTTACTGCCTGCACGGGGGGAAAACTATCGAAACTTACCCTTGTTCCGGGATCATTTCGGTATCCCTCCCGACTGGGTAAACTGTTCAGCTGTCAGAGGTTGTGTCTGTGCAACCGCTTGCAGGCGGGCGCCTGTAATTCTTCTGTATATCAATGAAACGAGAGATCGATGACCAATCCGGTAACCGCTTTTACAGGGAAATTTCTCCAAGTCCTGATTGATCAGAAATGGGAATACGCCGCCCGCGTCAATTCTTCAGACGTCGTCGCCATCGCGGCGCTCGTCGAAGACCACCTGGTACTGACCGAGCAGTTCCGGCATCCCGTGCAGGCGAATGTGATTGATCTTCCCGCCGGACTGGTGGGTGATGAGGCGGACGCCCCGGATGAAGCCGCGCAGTCGGCGGCCGAGCGGGAACTGGAAGAGGAAACGGGGTTCGTCGCGAAGTCATGGACGGAAGCGATCACGGTTCCCACTTCGCCGGGGCTGACTGCGGAAACGGTACGCATTTTCGTCGCGCATGATTTGAGCCGGACATCTCATGGAGGAGGAGTCGGGCAGGAAGAGATCACGGTGCATCTCGTAAGACGCGATGGTCTGATCGATTTTTTCACGCGACAACAGGCTGCGGGAAAAATGATCGATCCGAAAGTTTACGTGGCGCTACACCTGCTCGATTTTCGGCCGACGAGTTGAAAGTTGCCCGGTTCAGCCCTCGCCGAAAAAGTAAGGCCAGATTTCGATCTGAAACGCCTGGATGGTGAAATAACCAAAGAACGCGCATGCCCAGATGAGCATGACAAACCGCAGGGGAGTCACACTGATGCTACGCGGCAGAATCTTGCTGTTGAGATAGAGCAGTACGATTGAATAGAGGAACATCACCCCACCATTCATCGCCGCGGAGATGGTCAGCAGGACGAGGGGTTGCTGGAATGTCGGGTTGATACTTCCATACAACAGAATCAGTGATCCGAGCAGAATCTCTCCCCACAGGAACAGAAAGTACAGGCGACTCGGCGTGAAGTTGTCGTTGTTTCGCAGCCAGTTGACCTTCACGATATCTGCCGAGATGCGGGCGGTCGCGTCGAGAACGCCCAGTTCCGTAGTCAACAGGATGGTCGCGCCCATGACGACGAACAGGTATTTGGGAAATGCTCCGAATTCAGTTTGAATCACGGTCGCCTGTCCCCAGATGAAGTTGAGACCGGAACCAAAACGGTCGGCTCCTTCGATCAACTCCCCGTTCTCGGTATAGAACATGGAGTAGGCGATCAATGTCAGCAGCGCGATGCAACCGAAGCAGGTGACGAAAAAACTGAAGAAGTGTTCGATATTGGCGCCACGCCACCAGCCTTTCCAGCGGGCAAGGTTCTCGGCATCGTGCGGGAAATGGTAGCCGGTCTGGCTGATCGGTTCCTCCTGCCCGGTAAGGGGGCTGGTGATCCGGCCGATGTATTTTCCCATGCCGTATCCCTTGTCCATGATGAAGTTACTCTGGCTCAGATTCATCGAACCCCCTGCCCCGGCAAAGGCGAGGGCGCCGAGTAACGTCATCGTCCCGAGACCCGTCGCGGCGTCCGGCATTCCTCCGAAATTGACGAGCCCTGTCAGCATGGCCTCGACGGCGTAGGGTTTAATCAGGAAGAAACCGAGCGCGATCGCGCATACGAATACGAGCCCTACCAGTACGAACTGGATTTTCTCGACGGTGTTGTAAACCACCGGCCCCGTAGTGAGTACGATTCCGACCAGCACCAACCCGATGATTCCAAACAGCTCGTTGTATCGCGCGGAATACGTCACGTTTTCCCCGGTAACTTGTGCATCGCGAAGCTTGTCGATCAGCGGAGAAATGCTTTCCGAGTCGGACGAAGCTATCTCTGCTTTCCATTCGTCTGCACTCGCAGCGGGCATCGGGCCTGTCCAACTGAGCGTGGCGGCATTAGGGTTAAAGGTGACCTCGTCGGGGAGATTCGTCGTGGCAAGAGTCTGCGCGACTTCCGGCTCGACGCTGATGGTGGCCGTGGGAACGGGGCCGAAGAGTGTCCAGCTGAGCATGGAACCGGCACCGGTAGCCCAGCCGGGCCAGGCCCAGGGGATAATGTTCATCAACAACATGATCCACGCCCAATGTTTCGACAGCCGACAGAAACCGGTGATCGCGCTTTCGCCCGTGACGAGTGTGTATCGTTCGATCTCCATGTTTACGAAGAACTGGGTAATTACCCCCAGCATACAGGCCCAGAAAAAGACGAATCCCGCTTTGAACGTAATATACGGCCAAAGGACAAACTCACCGGAACCGAGACTCAGTCCCGCCAGCATAATGCTGGGGCCGATCATCCGCCGCCACGGAATCGCTTCCGGCATTGCGCGGTAGATCAGTGGCGGAAGGTTCTTGTGCGGGATAACGTCGTCGGGGACAGTTTCTTCAAGAAGCGGAGAATCGGACATCACATGACTTTCAGGAGCGGCGGCAAAGTGGTGATGGGCGTGAAGCTGGAATAGATATGAAGACTTGGGGCGGAATGCCCTCGTTGAGATGAAAAAGAGTTTTTGTGGGGGAACAGAGAATGTCCTGTGTGGAAGAAAAACCTATGATAACGAACGATTGCTCGATCGAGGGATCAGGCAATCCGAGTGTAACCTGTTTCGACGACGAATGCAGTTCCCATCACTGATTTGAATTAACGGATTGCCATGCCACCCAAGCTGCTCAATAAAACGGCCGTCGTTACCGGTGGTAGCCGCGGAATCGGCAGAGCTGTCGTCGAACAGTTGCTGCAGGAAGGGGCACGCGTCGTGGCGGTGGCGAGATCGGTTGATCAACTCGCTGATCTCGAGGAGCGGTCGTCTCCGCGTTTGCTCACCTTTCCGGCGGATGTCACTCGCTCCCAGGAACTCTACCGCCTCGTCGAGTTTAGTCAGCGCCGCATCCGTAACGTGGATATCCTCTGCCCTCTGGCGGGTCATCTGTTCTATGCCGACGCACTGGCAACTCCGCCATCGATTCTTGTCGATAACATCCATCGCAACAGCCTTTCCGCCTGGGAGACCTTGCAGAAGTTCCGACCTCTTTTGACGAAGAAAAGCGCCGCCTGTTTCGCCACCGCCGCGGCCTTCTTCGAACAACGGGCGGGGCTGGAACTTTTCGCTGCCAGTAAGGCGATCCTCAGCTCGCAGGTTCGCGGCACAGCCAAGCTTAATGAAAAGTTTCGCGTGAACGCCGTCGCCTGTGCCCCGGTCGAGACCAGCGCCTGGTTGCAGGATGATCTCAAGTCACTCGCCGATCAGCGAACCTGGAACTGGCTGACTCCTGCTGAAGTCGCGGAGGCAATTCTGTTTCTCGTTTCAGACGAGGCCCGGGCGCTTCGCGGAACGGAAATGGTCCTTTCCGCTGCTTCTCGCAGATGAAAAGGGTCGTGTTGGAATTGGCGAAAACGTCGTTTCCCGCCGCGGGGCTGTTCCGATATGATGGGCGGGAATCATTTATTTCGCACCGGTATTGGAAAGCATTAAACCGATGACCTTGCTCCGCATTCAGGGAGGAACAATTTACGACCCCGCCAATGGGATCGAAGGGGAAGTGCGGGATCTCTGGGTCAGCGACGGCAAAATTGTCTCCGCGCCCACGTCCCCCGAGGTCAAACCGGATCGCACACTCGATGCGCGGGGTCTCGTTGTCATGCCGGGTGGGGTCGACATGCATTGCCACATCGCCGGTCCAAAGGTGAATACCGCCCGCAAGATGATTCCGGAAGAAAAGCGGCATTCCGAACCGATCCGGAAAACGGCGCTCACCCGTTCGGGAACGGTAGGGTCGGTGCCGAGCACGTTCGCCACTGCGTACCTTTATGCGGGGCTCGGTTATACGACAGCTTTCGACGCCGCGATTCCCCCACTAACGGCCCGTCACGCGCACGAGGAATTCCGTGACACTCCCCTGCTCGACAAGGGGTTTTACGTGATGATGGGGAACAACCACTTCCTCATGGAGCGTATCAAGGCGGAAGAGCCGCAGATGGTGAAGAATTATGTCGCCTGGCTGCTGCAGGCGACCCGCGGTTACGCGTGCAAACTGGTGAATCCCGGGGGCGTCGAAACCTGGAAACAGAATGGAGAACGCACCTCCGGGCTCGATCAGCCGGTCGGACATTTTGATGTTACCCCGCGGGCAATCATTCGCGAACTCGCGCGGGCCGCCGACGCACTGGAATTGCCGCACCCGGTTCACGTCCACTGCAACAACCTCGGCCTGCCGGGCAACTATGAAACAACGCTCGAAACGATGCGGGCGCTCGATGGATCGCGCGGGCACCTGACCCACATCCAGTTTCACAGTTACGGAGGCGACGCCGATGATCAGTCGACGTTCTGCAGCCGGGTTCCGGAACTCGTCGACTACGTGAACAACCACGGAAATCTGACGGTCGACGTCGGGCAGGTGATGTTCGGCGAAACGACGTCGATGACGGGCGATGGTCCGCTCGGGCACTTCCTGCACAAGGTGACGGGGAATAAATGGTTCAGTGGCGATATTGAAATGGAGGCGGGCTGCGGCATCGTGCCGATCACCTATAAAAACAAGAGCCTGGTGCACGCACTCCAGTGGGCCGTTGGTCTCGAATGGTACCTGCTGATGGAGGACCCGTGGCGGATCGCCATGAGCACCGACCACCCGAACGGGGGCTCGTTCCTCGCCTACCCGGAGATCATCGCGCTGTTGATGGACGCGCGACTGCGCGAGGAAATGCTGGCCCAGGTTCCGGGAGGACTGCATTCCATCTGTACGCTGCCGGAATTGACACGCGAATATACGCTGAACGAGATCACGATCATCACGCGCGCCGCGCCCGCACGCATGCTGGGCCTGAAAGCTAAAGGACACCTCGGCGCCGGGGCCGACGCCGATATCACCCTCTATCAACCGGATGACGACAAACGCCGCATGTTCGAATTCCCCCGGTACGTCGTCTGCCGCGGGGACATCATCGTCGATGACGGGGAGATTCGACAGGTGACAATGGGATCCATTCAGTCATCCATGCCCGACTACGACCTCGACTGCCGCCCCTACTTCAAAGACTGGTTCGAAGAACATTACACTATCGCGTTCGATAACTTCGAGATTTCAGACGAGGAGCCGCTATGAAACGTATCAGCCTGGCAATATTGCTCGCGATATTGATAACGGAACGCGTATTCGCCGCAGAAGAGGTACAGCAGGAAGAGGCGTCGACAAACGTGGTCAAAATCGGCATGGACCTGGCGGAAGCACTGAAGACGATTCGGGAAACAGGTTTAAAACCCCAAGAAAATATTCGTGCCGAAGTTCTGCCGAATGGTCGCGTCCCGGTTTACTATTGCTTTTCGCCCGAACATTGGCAGGACGGACTTTATATTCGCGTCACCGACAAAGCCGAGCAGAAACCGCGCGTGGTCGAGGAAATCTTCTGGTACAAAAACTGGCAGGAAGATTCCAAGCTCGGTAAGGCCTTCCAGAAGAATGAACGCGAATACGTACAGGAAATCAATCTTGAGCTAATCGTAAAAAAACTGGGTTTGCCCGAGCAGAATGAAGAAGAAGAGCCTGCCGATACTTCATCGAGCAAAATCAGAGTCGGAATGGAGATAGACGAGGCGTTCAAAAGAATTCGCAAAGCGGGACTTCAGCCAGAAGAGATGAATTGGGCGGAAGCCATGGAAAACGGTCGCGCTCCGGTGAACTATTCGATTGGCGCTGAACACTGGCAGGATGGCCTATTTATTCTCGTCATGGAATCCGAAGACAATCGTCCGCAGGTCGTCGAGCAAATCTTCTGGGTTAAAAACTGGAGGAAAGCTCCCCGCTGGAAGAACGATCGCCAGTACTTAAAAGAAATCGATCTTTCTCGGCTTGTTAAGAAATACGGGCTGCCGAAACGTGTGAAGAAAGACAAGGGAGCCGACCCCGCCGACAATCCGTTCGAATGATATTCCTCATGCGTCAATCATTTTGAGAGAGAATCGCCATGTCCTCGACCGCTCAACAGATTCGTGAACAGACTATGCGTCCGCTCCGTGAACTCGGTTTTGTTACGACCGACTGGTTACCGTTGCCTGCGGAGCCAGGTGTCGAGGGTGAGAAAAAGCCGCCCGGCGGCGTGGTTCGTCCCGCAGAAGAAATTGCCGCCCGCTTTCTGGCCCTGCTCGCGACGTTCGCGTGGGCCTCGGCACCGGACGAGTTGTCGCCCGTCGTGCAAAGCCTGATGGCGGAGAATCAGCTCCGCAACGTGATGACGCCTGAAGAGCAGGTGATTGTCGATACCCCGAAGGCAGAGGCTGTGGATGAATACCAGGAAACGGTTGGTTGGCGGCTGGAGAACATGTGGCCGCTGGCTTGGGCTCTGCAACTGAGCCCGACCCCTGTTATCACCGGGGGCATGATCAACCCGGAAGTTACGGAATCGATAGTTCACGTCTTCCTCCCCGATTTCTCCGTCACCATTTCCGGCCTCGTTGAGCAATCTACTCTGCGAACGGCTGATGAAATCGTCCCTCTGCACGATCTTTTCTATTGCGCCCATAACGCCGTTCGCTCTGCGCAACTCGGCAGAGAAACTGTCCCTCAAGATTTTGACCCCATGCTCGACGGTGGTTGCGTCCATGAACGCCGCCACTCGCTAACGTGGATGTTATCGCCGGGAGTAAAGTGGGAGGAAACGGATTTGTCGACGTGAGAAAAGATGCTGGGCTTGATCGCGTTCATTCGAAAAAGACGGGAGTAATCGTTCGGTGCTCAATTCAGGCAACAGAATATAAAGGTTTTGGGCACACTTCCCCTGCAATTCCTCGGAAGGGATGGTGAGAGAGCAATTATTGTCGACCCTTCGCTCCCACTACTGTCGAGCCAGCAGTGCCACCCTCCAGAGGGCAGACCGGGTAAGTCCGCGGTTGGAAGCGTTTGTTGCACGCCCTAATAGTTCTCTGCCCCCAACGCTCAATGATTCCGCAGCATTTCCTGGCGGTAGCGGCGCATGACATCCGAGCGTAGCAGAATGCCGACGAGTTGGCGTTGGCCGTTGACGATGCGTTCTACGGGAAGGCTGTCGACGTCGCGGGTACCAAAATCGCGAACGGCCTCCAACAGGTTTTCATCGGGAGAAACCGAGATCGGAGATGCCAGGGCGATGTCGTCGGCGTTTAATAAATGCGGCGGGATGTCGGTATCGAGCATCCGATGCAAATCCTCAGGACGGATGATGCCGACGAGCTGCTTCTCCGCATTCATCACGGGGATCGACTCGATGTGGCTGTTTTTCTGCGCGACCTGAATAATCTGCGTCAGGTTGTCGGAGTGGAAGACAGTTGGAAAGTTACGAATCATTACGTCGCGCACCATCACGTGTTCGAGATGATGCATATCGAGTCCGCGGGCGATGGTCTCGCCACGTCGGCTCAGTTTCTTCTCGTAGATGCTCTCCGGATCGACGAACCGGGCGATGAGGCTGGCCAGACCGGCGGAAACCATGATTGGCAGGATGATGCGGTAGTCGCTCGTCATTTCGTAAACGATGATGATGGCGCTCATGATACCGTGTGTGGTCCCCGCTACGACTGCCCCCATGCCGACGATGGCGTACACGCCCGGATGCGCGCTAAATTGTTCGGGGAGCGACATGTTCATGATCAATCCGAAACAAGCTCCCGTCGTCGCGCCGATGAACAGCGACGGGGCAAAAATACCGCCGGAGCCACCGCCAGCCAAGGTGAAGCTGGTCAGGAGCGGTTTCAGGAAAACGAGTGGCAGCATCCAGAGGAGCGTCATCCGCATCTGATCCAGAGTCAGCTTTACCACCTTTTCCTGGCCGGGGGCGATATCGTCTTCGACGATCGCCGTCTGCTTCTGACTATTCTCGAGATGCAGCGCGTGATCGACGACTTCGTAGCCGACGCCGAATAGCGGTGGCTGCACATGCTCGCCCTGCTCATGGCGATAATGGCTATAGGCGGAAGGCGTTGGCGGCATCAACGGATAGAGCGCGCCTGCGAGCCCGATGACCAGGCCTGCCAGGATCGACCGTTGCCACCAGCGGTGGATTTTTTTAATCGCGAGGTCCTCAGTGAAGTAGACCATCCGCGTGAACGAAACGGCGGTGAGACCGCAGACGATCCCCAGCAGCAGGTAGGAGGGAAGCTGAGCCCAGGCGCCCTCAAACTGATGATAAAGCTGCGTAAACGCCGGGTTGAAACCGTGTTCGCCGATTTCGGATTGCACGACCCCGGCCAGCACGGAGGCGATGACGATCGGCGTCAAACTTTCCACCGCGAAGTTACCGAGGATGATTTCACTGGCGAACATCACCCCCGCCAGCGGGGCATTAAACGTAGCGCTGATGCCGGCTGCAGATCCTGAGGCAACCAGCACCTTCATATTTCGAGCGGACAGTTTGAAGAACTGTCCCGCGATACTGCCCAGGGCCGCGCCGATCTGCACGATCGGCCCCTCGCGTCCTACAGAGCCTCCCGTCCCGATACAAATGCCGCTCGCCAGAATTTTAACGAGAGCGACGCGGGGACGAATCAATCCATCCCGGCGGGCCACTGCGGCGATCACTTCGGGAACGCCGTGCCCTTGTGCCTCAGGGGCGAATTTCAGGGTAATCCAGGAGACCACCAGCAAACCAATAATCGGACTGAGGATCAGAAGGTAGAACGCGCCGGGATAGCGATCGCTGGCTGCCAGGATGGCATCGACGCTGACGAAGCTGACGGAATGGATAAGCCAGGTGAAAACGACCGAGCCGAGCCCCCCCGCGATACCGATCAGCATGGACAGAATGATAGTCAACGTCACCTCGTGGGTAAACCAGGAGCGTAATCGCTCGACAATCCAGTTCTGGGCGCGGGAAAGATAACCTGAGGGTTCGGTGGGCTCCATAAGGTAACCAGGCTGACAGTGTCAGTACGCTGAGCGGTTAAACGAATCGGGGGAGGAGACTCCTGCGGTTGTGCATTATGAGTTCAATTCGCCCGTTCACGGAGTAGGAACTCGACGGACGGAATCGCACTTGGGAGCCGGACAAAAACGCGTGCATTGCGTGGGGGAGATCGATAGAATAAGAAGCTCTCCGTGTCGATTCCAGTCCCGTCATCCGGATTTCGGGCGAAAACCCGCATCGCTGACGAATTCAGGTGATTTACCGACGGTTTCTGCAAGGTCCTGCAGATCCCGGTTCCAAGGATGTTGCGACGCCTGCGATATTCCAGCCGGTACTCCTCTCACTACATACAGTCCTCTCACTTCATAGTGTTCGATTCTTCCGAACTTGCAGTTGACCGTAGTCGTTCCCTTTCCATCTCTCCGCATTCGTCCGGTATTCACCATGAGTGTCTCACATTCCCCATCCCGTCCATCCCAATCAGGTCTGATGAAGGCTGACAGTTTCTGGGAACGTTGGACAGCCAGCTGGTTTGCACCCGTGCCAATCGAAGGACTGGTTTGGTTTCGGATCGTCTTCGGTTCGCTTATCACCTGGCTCGTCTTTCACAGCTATTTCGGGCTTAACTTCCTGGAGAGCTATTATGTCGCACCCGGGTTTACCTTCAGCTATTACGGTTTCTCCTGGGTGAAACCGCTGCCCGCTACCGGGATGTATATCGTCTTCTGGACGATGGCGATCGCCGGGGCCACGATGGCCATCGGATTCCTTTACCGTCTGTCAACATTCCTCGTTTTCGCAACGTGGACTTACGTCTTCCTTTGTGAAAAGGCGGTCTACCAGAATCACCACTACCTCGTCATGTTGCTGGCGTTCTGGATGATTCTGATCCCCGCGCATCGCAAGTTCTCGATCGATGCGCTGATCTGGAAAAGTATCCGCAGTGACTTCGCTCCCGCCTGGTCGCTGTGGACAATCCGGTTACTGATTGCGATTCCGTATGTGTATGGATCGATCGCGAAGATGAACACCGACTGGCTCAACGCGCGGCCGGTCTGGATCTGGGTCAACATTGGATCGATCTCTCACGCCCTGCCGGAGTTTCTGAAGCGGGAAGAGACGGCGTGGTTCATCAGCTACTACGGCCTCATCTTCGATCTGCTCGTCGTACCGGCTCTGTTCTGGGGACCGACGCGGCTGCTGGCCTGCCTGGGCATTCTGGGTTTCCACGGAACGAATACGTTTCTGTTCGCGATTGGTATCTTCCCGCCACTGATGATTGCGAGCACCCTGCTCTTCTTTCCGAAGAATATGATTCCGGATATTGTCGCCGCCGTACGGGGGAAGAAGAAATTTGACTGGTCTTATCTCTGGCGAACAGAAAAAATCGAACTTCCCGAGACCGGGCTGGGTTCCCCCACCTCAGGACAGCGCGCGTTGATCTGGACGCTCGTCCTGTTCTTTGGGTTCCAATTCCTGTTCCCGCTGCGTCAGAACCTGTATCCCGGCAATCCCTCCTGGAATGGTTGGGGAGATCTGTTCGCGTGGCGGATGATGCTGGACGATAAGCGAGGCCAGGCCGAGTTCCGTCTGATGGACTTCAAGAATCGCAAAGAGCTCAAAATCCGAACGCTCGACCCGGAGCAGAAGTTGCACCTGAATAAAATTCAGCAGGTCAGCATGCTGCGGCAGCCCGACATGCTGTTACAGTACGCCCATTTTCTGGAAGAGGGATACATTAAAGCGAGCAATGGGGACGTGACGAAAGAAGACGTGAAAGTCTTCGTCCGCGCGGCGGCCAGTTTGAACGGACGCGACTATTTTGATATGGTGAAACCGGGCATCGATTTAACGGAAGTCGAACGCGGGCTGCTGACAGCGGAAGACTGGATTTACCCCGAGCTTCCTGCGGATTCCGCTCCTAAGCGGTTGTCTGACATCAAGTTACCAACCAGGGAGGAGGCCGAGCGTAATCCCCCCACGCGGGAAATCGCTCCAATCGAGGAAATTCCTCCAACAACGTGAACCTGCCGGGCGTAAAATTGTCAGATAGATGATGTAGCCCGATTACGGCGGCTCTGGTCGCTTGGTCGGTCGCAAGCTGAGGTGACACTGAGTCGCCGAACTGAAGTGAAAAGAAGAGAAGATCTTTTACAATTTGAAGACACAACAATTGGGGGCGATCGGCTTCGACTGGATCGCCGTAGATTGAGGTGGCGTGTCGTGGTTGGTCTGCAGGCCACGTAAAAAGCAGATCAAACAATAACTGCAAATAATAAACAATTTGCAATGGCTTGCTAGTTAATCTGGCGTAGCCCCAGCCTAGGGATCCCTGACTGAGGAGACCGACAGCTGGTTGACAAAATCAGTCTGGTATCAGGTCAATGTTCGCTACGCCTGATACGAGAAAAGTGGTGAACTGGTTACCCGAGGCCTTGTTTGTTGAGCCAACGGTAACGAGACCCAATCGATAAACTACACACGTAGAGGCTTCTTTCAAAGCATCACAGGACGCGGGTTCGATTCCCGCCGCCTCCACATAGGGTTCAAAGCCATTTCTGGCTTTGAGCCCTTTTTTTATAGTCTAAAACGGCTGTTGCAGGTGTTCTTTTGATGCCGCTGAGATCCGTAAAAATGGCTATATTGACTAAAATATTGACTAAATACGCCTTGCCATTTGACTACAACTTGCCCAGACTGAATCTAAGTCAGACTGACTAGTACCCCTGTGCTGAGAATTGAAGGGTTCAGAAATGGCGACCTCGAAAAAGAAAAAGCCCACAAACAATCGCCCCAATATCGGTTGGGTGAAGACCTCAAACGGGAAACGTGTTCCCAAACGATTCACCATCAATGGCTCACCTGCTGAGTTTCGCCAGAGAGTGAATGCGATAAAGCAACTCTGGGATGATGTGTGTGTGGACCAACAGACCCTGTCGGGTATTGTTGAGGTCCCGAACCCTAATCCACCCGTTTGGTCAGGATGGTCGTTGTCGTTTGCTGAGAGGCTTCAGAAAGGGGAACTGACCATCACTGTTCCGCCTGTGCAAAATGATAACCCGATCAATTACGCAATAAGAATCAACCAGCTCAAGGCAACCTACCCCTCGCTTAACATAGTCGCCAGTGGCGAGTATGAGACTGGTCAGGCCGAATTGAGTGAGGGCATGAATGAATATGTCAAAAGAGAATATGTCAAAACTGGTCGTGTACAATCAGCAGCGCCCTTTACCTCAGGTGAATTGGGCACCTTACATGGTGCTTTAACCGACTACATCGAGTGGTTGCAGGTAGAGTATCAATCTCCCGAAACCAATGAGACAATCACAGATACTGGTGATGGCAAAACCCGATTGATTAAGTCATTGATCAATCGATTCGATGACATGCCGTTGCAAGCGTTGGACATTGATGGCATCGAAACCATCGTCCAGTATTTTCGCAATCGTCCAGAGAAGATGTTGCCCAATGGGAAACCATCAGGAAAACCAATGGCAGTCCGATCATGCCGAAATGCTATCAAAGAATTTTTCTTTTTTCTTAGGTGGCTACATCGCAACAAAAGGTTTTTGTGGACTCTCCCGCCTGATGCCATGTTCATTCCCAAAGCCATTAAGGAAACAGAGGCTGAAATTGAACAGGCGGCACAATCGACTCCCATCTATACCATCGAACAATTGACGACCCTGAATAAGTATGCGACTCCCATTGAACGGGTCTTTTTGTTGTTGGGTTTGAATTGTGCTTATGGTGCAGATCAATCATGCCGCTTGAAAGTGAATCAGGTTGATTGGAAAAAAGGACTTATCAATCGTGTTCGACACAAAAAGAAAGTTCAGTCTACTCACAAACTCTGGAAACAGACTTTGGCGGGTCTGATTTGGTGCAAAGGGAATCGAGATGATGATGCAGATGAACGTCTCGTCCTAAAAAAGAATGGGGAATCCTACTGGCGAAAAACCAAAGGTGGCACAAGAGCAAAAGATGCTCCCAAACTTTTCCACAACTTAGTCACTAGGGTGCAAAAGGATTTTCCTGATTTCCCTTGGCTCGGATTTAATGCTTTGAGGGATACATCGATTGATTTTGTAAGACAGGCGAGTGATGCGGAACTGGCCTCGACACAGGCCGCACATAAACACCAAAGCAGTGATAAACATTTAGATGCCTACAGCAATCCCAGAATTCAAGAATTGTTTCTGGTGCTGGATGTTCTTGAGTTAAAGTTGTCACCTATCTTTGAGGCAGCTGGTCTGTATCCGTTCGACCAACCTCCCAAGAACTATCTTGGCCACAAAGCCATCGACCAGATGACTGAGATGTTGAAGAGTGGTCAGCGACCTGTTGACATCGCCAGAGAATGTGAAGTGAGTATCGCTACGGTCTACCGGTACAAAAACAAGCTTGGCTGAGGTTTCTATGTCACAGGTTAGAACGAGAGGCCAAAACAGATGATTTAGGCAGGCGCTGATATTAGCAATGTGAAAGGATTCGTCGGTGTGGTGCAGCGGCTATGGCAGTAGTGTGTGCGGGAAGTTCCGAATCAGATACTTGCTTACCGTCGAAGCACCTCAATTCGGAGAGTCAGTCATAAAAATGCAAGGATAGAAGCCAAGCCCTATTTCGCCGCCATGTCGAGATATACCTTCAGAATTTCATCTCCAGTTTTCAAATGCCCCATTATCTTCTGCTTTTCTTTCAGTTCCAAGCGGCCAATTTCAGAAAGCCTACCTTCGATTTCGTCTTTCTGAGAATCGTCGATCAGATCCATTTGCCAGAGATCAAATACGGCGGATTTAATCATATCAAGCTGCTTCTTCAGCGATTCCTGTTCGTAGTCGTGCATATTTCTCCTTCGTCTATTTAGGTAGTAAGCGATTCCGTAATTTTGCAGGACTTTTTTCGGAAATCAGAACAACGGCTGACTGCCCCCCTTCGGGACACCTGAAGTGGACCCCGGTTTTCGGACCACGA
>PABD01000093.1 GCA_002702685.1 Planctomyces sp. | reverse complement strand
CTCGATCGGGTCCATGCCGAGTTGTTCGCAGATTTCATCGACGACGGTTTCCGTGGCGAACGCAACCTGTGTCGAGCCCGGAGCGCGGTAGGCGGCCGAGCGGGGTTTGTTCAGGCAGACATCGTAGCCGATGATGCGACCATCAGGGATTTCGTAGCAGGAGAAGACGCAAATACAACCCGCCCCAATCGGCGAACCGGGATAGGCTCCCGCTTCGAAAGCGATCTCGGCTTCACCCGCAACGAGTTTTCCATTGGCGTCGGCCCCCAGTTTCAGTCGCATCCAGGAACCGGGAGTCGGGCCGGTTGCTTCGAACACCGACGCGCGGTCCATGACCATCTTGACGGGACGTCCCGATTTTTTCGACAAGACGACAGCGACCGGGTCGAGGTAAACCGAAATCTTGCCACCGAAGCCGCCACCGATTTCAGTCGGGATGACTTTCACGTACGACAGAGGGATATCCAGAAGCTCGGCGACCTGCTGGCGAACGGTGAATGTTCCCTGCGTGCAGGTGTAGACGATTGCTTTCCCTTCCGCCGACCAGACGGCCGTGGACGCGTGCGGTTCGATATAACCCTGATGGACGGTCGACGTCGTGAATTCGCGTTCAACAACGACTTTAGCTTTCTCAAACGCGGCGTCCGGATCGCCCATCTCGAAATAGAATTTCTTAGCGATATTGGAAGGCTTGTCGGACGGGACCGAGTCCGGGCTCATGTCTTCCATCCGCAGATCGTCGTGCAGGATGGGAGCATCGTCCGCCATCGCTTTGCGAACATCGATGACCGGCGGCAGGGGTTCGTATTCCACTTCAATGAGGTCGAGCGCTTCGAGGGCAATATGCAATGTCTCCGCGGCGACAGCGGCGACGGCATGCCCCTTGTAAAGCACTTTGTCATCGGCGAGGACGTTACTGCTGAGATGTTTGAGATTCACGGCCCCTTCGCCGAGTTCCGCGATTTTATCTTTGGCGTCCGGGAAGTCCTTGTGCGTGACGACGGCGAACACGCCTTCCAGCTCGGCTGCCTTGCTGGTGTCGATCGACTTGATGCGGGCATGGGCGAGCGGGCTCCGCAGAACCGCGCCATGAATCATGCCGCTGAGGCGGATATCGGCCCCGTAACGGGCGCGGCCAGTCACTTTATCAACGCCGTCCGGGCGGATCGGCCGCGTACCGATGACTTTATATTTGCCGTTGGTCGAGACACCCGTTTGTTCGTGTTCAGCAGTCGCCATGGCCAGGCCTCCTGTTTATCAAGGGAAACGGTTTAACCGTTGTCTTCACTGTTTAATATCTGGAAAGATGTGTCGGATACCGATCAATCATCGCGCCACTCAGTTGGCAGTTGTATCGGCACAGCATTTTGCGGCCGACTGGACGGCTCTCACGATTTTGTCGTATCCCGTGCAGCGACAGAGATTCCCGGCGAGAGCAAACCGGATTTCCTCTTCCGTCGGATCCGGATTTTTCGCCAGGAGCGCTTTGGCCGACATGATCAACCCGGGTGTGCAGATACCACACTGTAAAGCTGCTTCTTCGAGGAATGCCTTCTGCAGTGGGTGCAGTTCACTCCCCTTCGCCACACCTTCGATCGTTTCAATGCTGGCTCCTTCGGCTTCGACCGCGAGTACGAGGCAGCTATCCACGGGTTGACCTTCGATCAACACCGTACACGCACCACAGTTGCCATTGGAGCAACCTTCTTTGGTGCCGATCAGATCGAGCGATTCCCGCAGCACTTCGAGCAATGTCTGACGCGGTTCGCAGAGAAATTCAACGGGCCGGCCGTTGATCTTGGTGGAGACGACACGTTTCTTAGCCATAACCGAGGTCACCTTTGTCTGTATAAGCTCAGATTTCGGAGGAAAAGGAAGTTCTCTGCCGGAGGAATGATTCAGGAGTTGGATGCAGTCGCTGGAAAATATTCGCACAACAATTACTGTCGAGCGCGTTCGATCGCTTTTTCCAGTGCGCGTTTCGTGAGAACGCCGGTAATGTGTTTGCGGAATTCAATGGTGCCCCGCATGTCGGTGATCGGAGTGGCGATGGCGCGGGCCGCTTCGACCGCTTTGTTGATTGACTCTTCATTGACGGGCAACCCGAAAAGGACTTCGCTCGCTTCTTTGGCGAAGAGAGGGGTCGGAGCCACCGCGCCGATACCGATGCGGGCGGAGACGAAATTCTGCCCCGAGTCATCAAGGGTGACCGAAGCCCCAACGCCGACAACAGCGATGTCCATCTCGTTGCGGGGGATGAATCGCAGATAGTGCGATCCACTGTGAGCAGGTCGCGCGGGCATGTTCAGTTCGACCAGAATCTCGCCCGATTCGAGTACGTTCCGTCCCGGAGCAGTACAGAAGTCTTCCACGGCAATCTCGCGGGATCCCTGCGGTCCGGCAATAACGCACGTCGCGTCGAGAGCAATCAGAGCGGGAATACTGTCGGCCGCCGGGCCGGAGTTACACAGATTTCCGCCAACCGACGCCCGGTTCTGCACCTGAATGCCGCCAATGATGTGGCAGGCATCCGTGAGGGCGGAGTACTTTTCGCAGATTTCGGCGTTTTCATAAATGCGGGTGCAGCTGACGGCAGCCCCCAGGCGGAGCCCTTCACTTCCCACTTCGAGCACGTTCAGTTCGGGAATCTTTTTCACGTCGACGACGAGGTTCGGTCGAAGTCGTCCCGTGCGGATGTGGTCAATCAAATCCGTTCCACCGGCGAGGGCTTTCACGGAACCATTTCCCTGAACGATCTGCTCAATCGCCGACGCCAATGTCGACGGTGCCTCGTATTCAAAATCTCGCATTGCTGGCTTTATCCGGAGAGGTCAAATGAGTCGATAGAATCCGCAGGATGCAGAACAGAAAGGTCTATTGAAGTACTCGGCCACGCTCTTTCGAACCGATCGGGGGACCGCTTTCTTCTGATGTACCCGGACTTCAATATTGTATGATCTTCAATGATTCATCATTGAGTGAGCGGCTTCCGATTGCAACATCAACGAAAGAATGGGTAGCGTTCCCGACGAAATTCCGCGCCGCGACACGGATGCCACGCCTCAGGAATCGAAGCGTCCCTATCCCAAGTCTAACGACTGGACCGGGTGGGACGCCACTTTGGAGGGGCAATTTCGCCTGTCGGGGTTACGGCTTCTCGGCAGCTGTGGGAGCGGAGGTGGGAGATTGGGCGTCCTCCGCGGCATCCCCGCCCTGCTGAGTGTATCCGATCCGCAGTCGATACTGGTTGGTCATTAGTTCCACGACTTGCCGGTCCGGGTAGACCTGAAAGCCGACGACGTCATCAATCAGAAACATCTCGTGACGGAACAACTCCTTACCCGTCTGGCGGTCCAGAACTTTCAGCTTCAGCTCCTGGTGAGGAATATCGTCGTTGGAAACGTGTCCCGAGGCGAAGACCAACCAGGGGGAGCGGTGGATGGAATCAACGATCAATCGCTGCTGTTCCAAGGTTTGCGTCCATTTTCGTATTCCTCTTCGGCGGTCGAGGCAGAACAGTTTACCGTTCGTCAATTGCGATTCGAGGGCATCCGTCACCGGCACATGTACATAGTCCGCATAACGACTTCCTCCCTCATTCCCGATGAGGTAAAAATGTTCCTCATCCGCGAGAGCATAGAATTGCCGAATGCCTTTCAAGTCGTCTTCCGGAATCGCCTCGTACTCAAATAAGGTCCCTTCGTTGAGATCGAGTTCTGTGATGATGCCATCATCAGTCAACCCCACCAGCAGGCCTCCGGGCAACAGACCGAGGTCCGTTTCAGAATCGAAGGAATGCGACCAGTAAGTTGTCCCCGTCAGCGGATCGAGCGCGCTGACGACATTCTCGCGAACGGTCCGACGACTACTACTTTCTCCCGGTTCCACCGTGCGAACGCGGTACTCGATTGTGACGACATACTGGTCGTTGAAATGGAAGATTTTCTCAGGCAGGTCTGCTTCGAGTTCGAGTTCACCACCGTCTCGGGTGGATAACATCTGACAGCGGATGCGGCCGGTGTCGGGATCGGTCGAGCGGAGGAACAGAATATCACGGTTTCCGATGACCGTGCTCTCGCGTGGCAGATCCGTCAGGGACCAGAGGCGCTCTCCCGTCATGAGATCAAGTACGTCCAGACGGCGTCGGCCGTAGACCCCTACCACTTCGGGGGTCGCAAACGCGATCATACCGGTAACATTGGGGCGTTCCACAACGCGCTGATCCCGCAGAGCCATTTTCCCATGCTGAAGCGGAGACTTCTCGACAAATTCGACCATCTGCTGATAAAGATCATTGCTGTTGTTCACCATCAGACGCTTCGTCCACAGCACACGTTTATCTACGGGCGAGATCGCCGAAACCATCTCGCCGTGTTGAGCAACCACGACATGCTGGACGGCCGTCATCTCATTCAGGCTGTCGTAAGTATTCAGTTTTCCGTTACGCAGAGGGACCGACCAGACCTGCTGACCGGATTGCACATCGGTGACGGAAACTCGCTGATTCTGGCCGATGGCGACATGATGGAGACGGAACCAGGGGAGCGAGGACTTGGCATTCAGACTCGTGGAAACGACGTCGACATCGTACGAATTTGAATTCTGTCCCAGTTGCCGGAGCGACAACGGCGACTCTCCCTCCGCCGGCACCATGGCGGGGCGCCAGATCTGATGGACAGGATGCTGTTCGGATACGATCGCGATGGAATTAATTGCCTTCGTCAGCCCTTCGTCCGGGGCGAGCGCCGTCGGCAATTCCTCGTAATACAGCGCATCGGCCATCAAGCCCTGATCTTTCATCAGTTGCGAGAGTCGGGACCTCAGTGAGCTCAAACGATTGTCGTCCACCTGTGGTCGCTTCGTCACCGGCCGCGTCAACGCGTCGCGCCAGATAAACTCAGCGACATGCCACTCGGCGGTCGGCGCCAGGCTTTCCGCCAGTTGGTCTCGCGTAACCTGAATCGGCGGATAGAAGTCGAATAAGTTGCAGTAGAGCTTGAGCAATTGAACATCGCCTGCATCCGCCTGAGCAAGCAGGGGATCAATCTGTTGCGCGAGTGCCACCTGAGCACTCGCTTCGCTGGCCGCATTCCAGATTTCCCGCAGCTCTCCCGCCAGCCAGATGTCGATCCGGTTCTTGCGTCCATACCTGCCGTCGAGATCGAGATAAAAGTCGGGATGCTGCCGCGCGAAATCGATCAGCTCGATCGCGTTGGCGAACGCTCCGGTGAAATCCTCGTTCAAGAGATCATTGGAAATACGCAGTTGATGCGACAGCAGGCGGTCCTGATCCTCGATCTCGTCTCCTTCCAGGAGCCCGAGACCCCATTCGAGATCTTCCGCTCGCGATATCTGCTCGCTCTGGAAGACGCGACGCAGCGTCTTTTGGAATTCCGGCCGGAGATCCTCTCCGAGTTGAGAGTGGTCAATCGTCTTGAGCTTCTCCAGGGCCTCGATCGAGTTTCGATCCAACAGGAGGATTTCGGCCTCCTTCAGGAGAGCATACGGATCCTGAGCGTTCTCCTGTTTGCGTTTTGCAATCTGCTCGTTCGCATAGGCAAGCTGCTCGAAACTTTGCAACCCATTCCAACTGAAGGAGTACATCATGCCGCCATACAGCGAAAGGTTACCGAGATGAATGTTATCCGATTGGCCGCCACCGATGATCTTGAAGCTTTCCTCGAGTTCACCATCCTCGAGATGGAGCTTAACCACCTGGCCTGAATTGAACGGCACGTAATAGCTGGTCTCATTCATGACACCGAAACCACTGGGTTGCCCCATCGCTTCCGTGTAGGCGTGCTTCCAGACTCGTCTCCCCCGCTTGAGATCGTAGGCAACGAGTTGTGTCCGTTCGGCGACGATCACGAAACCGCTCCAGACGCCCCCGATGAAAAGCGCATCCTGTCGCCGGTAGCCATTCCCCTGCTCTGTTGATCCCCAGAGCAGTTCACCCGTCTGCAGATCATAACAGCCCATCGAGTCTGCTTCCGGCGGGGCGTAGATGACGGCATTCTGACTGATGAACGGAGGCGTCGCGCGCCAGTCACCGATCTCCTGGGCGATGTCGTGCGAACGCCGCCAGTTGCGAGTCGATTCGTCATCAAGGTAACCCCTGTTGTAGCGATTCGCCCAGAGAACGGAGTGCGTCATCGCATCGATCCCCACCAGCCAACCTGCTGCGGTGGGACAGACGATCACCCCGTCGGCAACGGCGACCTGTCCGCCAAAATTGCGACGCAGCGAGTCCGTGGAGATATCCGTGTCGGCAAAGGCCAGCAATTGCTTCCAGAGCAATGCGCCCGTTTGCGGCGCCAGCGCGAGCAGTTGTATTTCGTTATTTTTCTCTCCGACAACCAACAACTCATTGCGATAGACAATCGGTGCCGAGTGGAAGAAGTATCCCGCCAGCGGAAAGTCAAATTCGTCGTTGTGATCCGGACCGCCAATTGTCCAATGGCGGCGCCCCGAGCGAAGGTCGTATGCCACGAGATTATTGGACGTCCAATCGCGGTGCAGTAAATCGCCTTCATCGCCATTTCGAAAACGGTTATTGTCGTCGGGTCCCGCCAGTGTCGCGACGTTCTCGAGGGTATAAATCCGCTGCTCGTCAGCACTGAGGGTACTGTAGGTCGCATTTTTGAAGAGCAGTTGCGTCAATGGGTTGTACGAAGCCGACACCCCTGAATCAAAGTTGCCCAGCATCCGCCGCAGGTTACCCATGTTGACGGCACGGCCATTGATCTTCACTCGCATCCCATTAAAAATCTGTCCTCGCTCAATCGCTTCATCGGTATCCGCAATCCCGACGATCTCTTCGGGCGAATGTTCTTCCTGCGTCTCCCATTTGAGCGTGCCAGTTTCCGCATCAAGCACGACCAGGCCCTTCAATGTTCGGAACGCGGCGTATCCATCGATGAACACCGGGAAGGCAGGCATCACCAGCGATTCCTGATCGTCCGTCAGACTTTCGGCTAATTTCTCGAGCCGCTCCTGCAACAGTTGATCACCCGTCAGTGGAACCTGCCAGCGCGGCATCAACAATGGGTCGCCTCCAGTCGCAATTCCATTCCGGCCAGCGCTGCCGAAGGGCATGCCCCACTCGTCGAGGGCTTCCTGAGAACCCGTGGTGGCAACGATCTTGTTGTCCCACATGGCGAGCAGTTGATCGAGCTGTTTCGCATCCTCCGGGAAGTTTGTCGCTATCTGTCGGCGCAGGTCTTTCGCCTCGTCCTCTTTGCGAGCGGCGATCAGCGCGAGCAGCAACTTGGACTGCCAGCTGTAACTCCGTGTCATGGGCGCATCGCGGTCGAGTAACATCTCGAACCAGTATGCGGCAAGGCCATAACGGCCATGATCGAAGTGATAAGCGCCCAGCCAGTTCGCGGCTTGCTGTCCGGATGCCGTCAGCAGATAGCGTGAGGCAACCGCATACATCTTATGCGGATCATTGTCCGCAATCGCCCGATCGAATTCCTGCCGACTGAGTTGTTCATACTGTTGGATAAAGGTGGTGCGGTATTCTTCCGGAAGCTCGCCCATCTTCTCCTGGGCGAGCAACTGAATGGAGATCAGTTTCCCGTCGGGTGAATAGATCAGCTCTTCCGGCATTTTTGTCAGAATGTGGCGCAGCAATTCGTAACTCTGCTCGGCATCGCCCGCAGCGAGCCGCCGTTCGGCACGACGCCACAGATCGGCCACCTCAATTTTGACCGGGGCGAGCGGATCGCGACGGACATCGATGTCGGGACCAGCATCTTCTTCGGGTACCTCTTCCGGGTTTTCATCCGCGGGATCGTTGCCGAACAACCGCTGGAGCCCATTCTGCAGCCCCCTCCAAAGGTTCGGTCTGTTCTGGGCAAAGGCGGCCGAAGGCGAAATCCCCAGCACAATCGCGGCCAGCAAAGTGCAAAGCACCAGACTGCGGGTGAGAGGCATTCGCCGTCCAGCAGCGCGGGTGCTCCGTGAGTTATGTCGTTTATCCATAATCAATATCATCTCTCCGGCGCCGCTGCGTATTCCGGCAGGGTGTAGTATCAATGGGCCCGGCCTTCTACCAAGCTGCCCGATTCCGAACAGAAGAGAATCGAAATCCGAGAAACCAGAACGAAAGCTCAAGGCCGTGCGAGGAGGAGGCACTCCGTGCGGTTGGTCAAATTATAACGGTCGCAGGACTCGATTTCCCGTATTTTCTCCACTCGATCTGCCGGACTCTGCACTTCGATGCCTTTTCGAGAGACTTGCAACTCGGTGGTACTCTCCGCGAAAATCGACGGGGAACCTGCGCTGTTACCAGATTCCATCGTCCCGGGACAGGTGATGCCCGCGACGACACCCGGTTTTCCGCAGGAAGTTTGCAATTCCAGCGATGAAAAAGCCTTACCCCTTACTTGCAGTGTAGCACGGCACTTATTATCTTGTGTCGTTTTCCGGCATACCCGCGCGGACAGAGTCCGTATGGATGTCGGTTTTCTGCGTTATGCAGATTCACTGAAGAGCTGATTCCGGCTGAGTTCGCTCCGCCGATGATTTCCCATAAAGATAGTACCAAAAACACGTTACATCATTTTAACGGTCACGTGCCCGATCTGCGGCACTGATCGGAGATTCAGTCATGACCAGTGCAGCCAATCTGGACGTTCAAAAACGAACCGCGACCGGCACCCGTGCCGCCCGTAAAATGCGAGCTGAAAACCTCGTCCCGGGCATCATCTTCGGTCACAAAGAGGAACCCGTTCCCGTCAGCGTAAAACGGGAAGACATTGATCATGTACTCAAGGTACACGACAAAGTCGTCGACTTGCAGATTGACGGAAAAACCGAAACCGCCGTCATCACCGACCTGCAGTGGGATACGTTCGGTATCAACATCATTCATGTCGATTTCCAGCGGGTTGACCCCAACGAACGCGTGCATGTGGACGTGAACATTGTTCTCAAAGGCCTGGCGCTCGGCGTTGTTGAGGATGGCGGGACCCTGGAGCATCTGCACCGGACTCTGAAAATCGAATGCCCGGCGATCTCCATTCCGCATGAAATTGAAATCCGCGTCAACGACCTCAAACTGGGTGATGAACTGACGGTTGCTGACCTCCAACTGCCGAACAACGTCAAATCACTCGAAGACGATTCGGTCGTCGTCGCGCATGTGATCAAACCTTCGGTTCAGGAACTGCCGGACGACGTACCCGGTGAAGGTGGCGAAGAGGAAGCGGTGGCTGAAGAACCGGCCGCCGAAGAAGCCTGATCGCTGCGACCAAACATGTTCCGGCTGGAGAAGGCCTCGAAGAAGATTCATCTTCGGCGTGGGTTCGCGAACTCCCTTCCTTATTGTTTGCGAGATAGCGGATCGGGAAAGGCTGAGTTCACCATGGCGTCCCTCGCGAACTCCTGACGGAACTACTGAATAGACATAAGACGACAGACTCATGAAACTGATCATCGGCCTGGGAAATCCCGGCAGGAAGTATGAGTCGACACGACATAATATCGGGTTTGACGTCATCGATGAGCTCGCTCGTCGAAGTGGTGTGGATCGAGTTCAACTGAAATTCGAATCCGAACTCATTGACGCTCAACTCAATCACAAGAAGGTATTGCTCGCCAAACCGCTCACGTACATGAATTTGAGTGGGCGGGCGATTCGCCAGATTGTGGATTTTTATAAACTGGATGTGGAAGACCTCCTTGTCATTTGCGACGACCTGAATCTCGACACCGGTCGCTTGCGACTGAGGGGCAAAGGGTCTTCCGGCGGCCAGAAAGGACTGCAGAACACGATTGACCAACTTGGTGGCCGGAACGATTTCGCCCGCCTCAGAATTGGCATCGGTCGCCCGACGGGAAATCTGTCCGTGACAGATTATGTTCTGAAGAAGTTCAGCCTGTCGGAACGGGAGATCATGGATCCCGCAGTCCGATTGGCGGCGGACGCCGTTGAACACTGGGTCGACAATGACCTCATCACCACGATGAACAAGTTCAACTCGACCGCGGAGCCGAAACGACCAGCGGATTCTGAAGAATCCGACGCATCCAGTTGACACCCTGAGATGACAACAAACAGGCGACGTCACAAACACGATCCAATCGTGGATATCGCTCAAACAACGGGTTTCCGCGGGCGCAAGTGCCGCAAATACTCATAAATGATACCAGTTGGCCATATTGCAATTTCTCGCGAATGTTGTACAACTGACTATTCAACCTCAATTCACACGTCAAACTGTGTTTGATAGACCACCCATACAGTCTGCATATTACCCAGCCTGAACAACTTATTTCGATTGAACAAGGGAGCCCGGAGTTGGCTGAATATCTTTACGAAGGCATGTTCCTTCTGGACAGTGCGCAATTTGCTGCCGATCCGGAAGCGACAGTACAACAGGTTTTGAACATCCTCGAGAATGCCGGTGCTCAGATTGATGCGCATCGCCCCTGGCAGGATGGTCGTCTGGCCTATGAAATCGATGGCCACAAAAAAGGCCTGCACTACCTCGTCCTGTTCCGCATGGATGGATCGCACATGGCTGCCGTCAACCGGCAATGCCGCCTGTCCGATGGCATCATCCGTTCGCTGATGCTGAAACATCCCCGCGTCCTGTACGATGCGATCTTCGAAACGCTCAGTGGTCATGAGATCCAGGGCAGCGAAGACGATGGTTCGCCTGCCAGCGAAGAAACGGAAACAGCCGAATCCACCGAGAAGGAAGAAGCGGAAGTCGCTTCCTGATTCGGCTCAGGGTGTATGCAAGGGCGGGTTCGCCCGCTTCGCGCGATACACCCCATGTCTTATTGGACGTTGACCAGCATAATCCCAGCTGATCCTCGGATGGTGTCGACCACCAGCCCCTTTTCTACCGTGTTCCCGGAAGTACAGCATCATGGCCAGTTTCAACAAAGTGATTGTGATGGGTAACCTGACGCGCGACCCGCAGGTGCGTTACACTCCGTCCGGGACTGCTGTTACCGACCTGGGCCTCGCCGTGAATCGGACGTGGTTCGACAAGCAGTCCAACAGCAAAAAAGAAGAGGTTACCTTCATCGACGTCACCCTCTGGGGACGCCAGGCCGAAGTCGCCGGCGAATATCTGGGTAAAGGCCGGGCGGTGTTGATTGAAGGACGGTTGACCCTGGATCAATGGGACGACAAAGAATCTGGCCAGAAACGATCCAAACTGAAAGTCGTCTGTGAAAACATGACGATGGTCGGCGCCACTGGCGGTGGACCGGGCGGCGGTGGACCGGGCGGAGGTGGACCGGGCGGCGGCGGTGGAGGTCGCTCCGGCGGAGAGAATCATGGTGGCGGAAGCTACGGCGGTGGTCACGACGCTCCCTCGCCCAGCGTGGACTCCTTCTACGATTCTCCCGGCGGCGACGACGATGTCCCCTTCTGATTTGATCGCGTCTTTCGACTTCGTTTGTATCCATACAAACAGAATAAAATTCATTTAACCAGAACTACCACTCAACGATTTTCAAGAGTCGGTTTCAGCATTAATTAAGAGAGTTGGAATCATGCCCACCGCTGTTTCTCCCAGTCGAAACATTGAACTACTTCTCGCCGAGAACGTTCCCAATCTGGGACAGCAGGGCGAAATCGTCAGTGTGAAACCGGGCTACGCCCGCAATTACCTGCTCCCTCAGGGCCTGGCGACCATCGCCACCGCCCACAACAAACGGATGGTTGAACAGCATCGCATCCGTCTGGAGCAGTTGGAAACCGATCGTCTCAAATCGATCAAAGATCTCGCCAACAACGTCAACAAATACAGCGTGACGATGGAAGCGAACGCCAACCAGGAAGGCCACCTGTACGGTTCGATTACCGCTCCGGAAATCAGCAAAGCCCTCAAAGCGGCCAACTACGATGTCGAGCCCGAGCACATCAAACTCGAAGGCCCGCTTAAAGAACTCGGTATGTACACCGTGAAGCTCGAGTTCCACGAAAAAATCAAAACCGAAGTCAAAGTCTGGGT
>PABD01000092.1 GCA_002702685.1 Planctomyces sp. | reverse complement strand
ATGAGCAGCGGGGCATAGACGTTGTCGTAATTCATCGAACGTTGGAGGCTGGCGTGTGGAAGAAACGCACCGAGTAACGCCACTCCCACCAGTCCGATCAGGATGTACTTGCAAGACGATCCGACCGACTCGCGCGCCGCTGTGACGCCGATGGACAGAATGCGTTTGACGCCCGGATCGACCATCTTTTCTTCCGTCGGGGTGTCATTAATGGGTTGGACGAAGCGATCGAACAGACTGCCCGTGAGCGTCAGCAGTACCAGCGAACAGAGCGTGAAGGCGATGATGACAAATGGCTCCGACAGCGTGAGGCCATACAGAACGGAAAGCGGATTAAAGAGGGGGGCCGCCATGGCGAAAGCCAGCACGGTTCCTCCGGAAATGCCGGCGCGTTTCATCTGCCCGGCGATGGGAATAACTCCCAGCGAGCAGACCGGAAGCAGCATACCGATTCCCCACGCCTGCGCCAGCGAGCGTCGGGAATTACCTCCGAAGAGCGCCCGCGTATGGGCGGAACCCAGCATCCGTTGAAAAATGGCTGCAACAAACAACCCTGTCAGAATAAAAGGTGCAGCCTGGGCGAGACATTGTACGAATCGAACGATGAAGCCGGAGATGATGAGTATGAGCATGGCTTGTGTTCCGAAGAAGCAATTTGACTGGACGAGAAATGACGAAGTTATTCTGGTTGAGAATCTTCCGAACTGACTTGGGCGGGACCAAGCCGCGTCAGCTTGTCGACGGCGAAGGGAGTAAGGGCCTGCTGCTTTTCGATCTCAGCCAGGAGCGGCGGAATGATGCCCGTTTCCAGTTTCCCGGAACGGAACTGTTGCTCAAGTTGGCTGCATTGCTCGAGCATTTGCTCACTGCCTGCCTGTACCTGATTCCATTCCGGTTCTGGCATGTCCGTATCACCCGCCAGTTCAGGAAGCCAGTGAATGAACTCCCGCAGCAGTGCGAGATCTTCTTCGCCGTGATGCAGATGCCCATGCTCGATCTCATCCTGAAGATGTCGCAGCTGCTCTTCGATCGCGACTACCGCCGCCTCAAATGTTTCGGGTTTGTAACCGGGTGCATGGGAATGCTCATGCTCGTGTTCCTTTTCATCCGCGGCGGAGGCGGTTGCATCGGCCGATGACTGACAACCAGTCATTCCGGCCACAAGCAGAGTCAGGGCCAAAGCGGGAAAGATCAGGGTATATTTCAGGGAGATGTTCATGACGCGGTTCTCAACAGGAAGGGGGCAAAGATGTGTTGAAAGAATGTTTATTTCTGGGTGAACTCGGGTAGTGGGACAGTGCGCAGCAATTCTTCCAGCAGCGCATCTCCCTGTTCGTATTCAAAGCCGAGACGCACAGAGAGGACGGGAATCGCTGTCTCCTGCAGGTCATCGGGAATTACGAAAGAACGGCGTGCAAGGTAGGCGGCGGCCTGCGCCGTTCGTTGCCAGATCAACAGACCTCTCGGTGAGATTCCCAGGCTCAGGCCGGGGTGCTCGCGCGTCGCATGGGCAAACCGCACCATGTAGTCGAGCAGAATGTTCTGCATATCGATCTGTTCGACTTCCTTCTGGATAGCGGCGAGAGTAGCGAGGTCGAAAATGGACGTCCGATTCGTTTTCTTTTCGTCGTGCTCTCCCTTGGAAATTGCAGAATTAAGCATCGCGACTTCGTCGTTCTGGCCGGGATAGCCAATCGATAGTTTCATCGAGAATCGATCGCACTGGGCTTCGGGAAGCGGAAAAGTGCCGTGTTGCTCGGATGGATTCTGCGTGGCGATCACGAGAAACTGCTCCGGCAGTTTATGGCAATGACTATCGATCGTGACCTGGCGTTCGGCCATCGCTTCGAGCAGTGCGCTCTGGGTTCGGGGAGTAGCGCGGTTGATCTCATCCGCAAGGCAGATATCTGAAAAAACCGGCCCCCTACGGAACTCAAATGAATGATCTTTCTGGTTATAGATGTTGAACCCGGTGATATCGCTCGGTAACAGGTCAGGAGTGCATTGTACGCGGGCGAACTGCCCGCCGATGGCTGCCGCCAGCGCTTTCGCCAGGGTCGTTTTGCCGAGGCCGGGCTTGTCTTCAATCAGCAGATGCCCGCGACTCAACAGGCAGATCAAAACCATCCGCACCACAGAGGCTTTCCCTTTCAGTGCGGAATTGAGCGTCTCTTCCAACTGCGCAAGCTGTTGAAGGTGATCGTCCACCGAAGTGGAATGCTGTGTGTGATGTGGAGGAGTGGAGGTGGTCATCAAAGTCAAATTCCAGAATGCGGAGAGAATCAATACAAGTGAGACAGGCAGGGATTGAGTTCAGAATCAAACTCGCCGAAACCGTGACCACGAAAAATGCCGTATCGTGTCAGACGAAAGACGAAGAGGATCCGGAAAGAATGAAGGTGAAATGGCGTTTTGGTCGACGGTTCTGGTGCCATAGACGGCGGCATCGAGCGAACGCAGGAATTCAGTCAACTGCTGTCGTTCCTTCTCAGAAAGCTGATAGCTGTCGGTGATCCATTTCCGCAGAGGAACGCCAGCCGGTCGACTGTGTCCACTCAATCGCAGAAATCGGTCGACCAGAACTCGCGTGAAAAGAAGAGAACGTTCGGCATGTTCCGGAACAAGTCGCAGCCACGCGCAGCGTAATTTCCAGTCAACCCAACAGAGCAACGCGAGTACCGGTCGTCGTTGCCAGACGAGGAGACTGGCGAGCAGGACTGTCAGCAGGAACCCGATCCAGTTCGCGGCGATCCAGCCGACCACCATCAACAGAGCGAACTCGATCTTTTCGTAAAGGGAAAGCGGCGGTGCGAGTTTTTCGTATCCGGGCGTAGGTTCGAGTGTGTTCCAGATATTCCCGCCCAGGTAAACTTCGCACCAGAAATGCACATCCTCCTGAAACACGGATGTGTGATCCTTGCGGCGATCGTAGTTTTCCGGGTCGGCATAGAAACCGCTGACGACACGGCAGGAAATATCCAGTGAGCGAAGCAACAGCATCGTCGCCGTCGCGAACTCGTAGTCTGTTCCACCCTTGCGCTCAAACAGAAACCTGGAAACCGAAAGCTCTCCCGGAGAAAGTTCGTCGGGGATCCCTTCGGGAAGCTTATCAAGATGTCGATATCGCTCGCGCATATACCGTTCGATTGCTTCGACCTGATCGCGCTGGCGTCGATGTCCTCTGGTAATCTGACGCGAGAGTTCTTTGATCTTGACCATGTCAGGGGAATCAGGGACGGACAGGTACCGAATCTGTCGTCCCGAGTAGAGCACTTGTGCGGAATCGAAGTGGCGCTCGTCGAGTACGCGTGACCGGATATGAATTGGTATCAATTCCGGCAGGGCGTCTCGATCCAGATGAATCACCCGGTATTGGCCCTCTTTGTAAAAGTTCCGCATCTCCAGGTCTTTGATTGCGATTCCGGTCCAATGCAGTGGAGTCGGGATGATGTTCGTATCGATGCCCACGATCTTCAGGACATGCGACTCTTCAGCCGAGAAAAAGTCGTAGACGGTATTCTCGCTCGCTTCCAACCAGTGAAACTGATCGTGTTCGACGAGCTTATATTTAATCTGGTCGTCTGTCGGCTCCCCGGGGATCAGTTCGACACCGTCGTAGAAGTCGTAAATGTCCATACGCAGATGCAGGGGAACCCGACCGACGACATGAAACAGCGCTTTGGAGTTCATGTCGTCAATGTCGGCCCGCATTCTTCCGGTCTTGTTGCGGAGCGTCGAAAACTGTCGCCCCGATTGCTGCATTGTCTTCATTTCCCTTGCCAGTTCCGGCAGCATGTCCTTCGATTTCTGGGGAGGCAGTGCGATCATGCGATCCTGCTCTTTGGGCTTGAAGGCGTCGCCATACTCTTCGCTGAAGGAATCGTAAAGACTCGGTTTGTGATCCTCTCGAAAAGGGGCATCATCAATGGGAGCGAACGTCTGGACGTTTTCCTTGCCGGGTACTAACGCGTCCCCGTTACCGATTCCTCCCATGGCGTATTGATCACGTCCCCCTTCACCTCCGGACGTAGCGAAGAATCCCTGCAAGGACCAGATCGTTCGCCCCGAGGCAAAGGGTCCGAGCACGATAATCACTGCCAGGGGAATCAGCGCGAGCACCAGGAACCGCTTTAAAGAATACTGATGGTGTGAGGCATGCAGGGTTCCGGCGTAGCGTCGAAGATACCGGGCAATCAGCCAGTAGGTCGTCGCGCACAAGTACAGACCCAGAAACAGGCGGGTGAGCGGACCACTCGGGCTGAGCGCCATCGAAAACAGGAACAGGAAGAGGCTGGAGACAACCGTTAACGGATGCCACTGTCGCCAGCAACAGGCCATTGCGAAGAGCAGCATTTCGTTTTTGAGACCACGAACGAGCACGACTTCGAGAGCGGAACCCCCGATCGGTAGTAAACGGAAGACAGGCTCCAGCGCGAGCGAGAGAATTCCGATTACGATGATCACGGGCAACAACACGGGCTGGTCTTCGCATTGTGCCTGTACTCGCCGGAAATAGACAATCCCCCCGAACAACAAGGTGGCATTGATCAGAATGCTGATCCCGAGGGAGAGTGGACTGCGAACGCCCGATTCAACCAGTGCGTATTGTCCCAGCGCCAGCAGTGCCATCACTCCCAGCTCAAGGTGCTCTCTCAATGTGACCGGGGTCGATTTAGCCGACATGGCAGAGTTTTCCTTTTCGCCAGTTGGCCTGCAGTGCGTCCTGCCAGCGAGCGGCGGCCCCGGCACGACTGCAGGGGGGGTGTTCCATCGATTCCGATTTCGGCCTGCCGACTTTGATCCACGTCGTGGAATGAGTTTTGTGCTGTTCCAGACTGCCGGCGAAGAGTGGAGATTCCCAGGTCGCTACGACGATTGCCGTCTCGCATCGAGACCGGGCGGATGTCCGGGCTGTCGAGGGACCGTTCTCGCCACCGACCGGAATGCGCGCGAGGGCATCCATAAACCGTTCGTAATCGCGGTAGTTTCCGCCTATCTGCCAGCTGGAGTCGTTGAGTTCGCAACTGACGAAAGCGTTCTGCCGCAGAAGTGATTCGACGATGCTCGCCGAGATCGACAGAACCTGTTCCAGCTGGCGGTCGCTTTCCGGCGTTCGGTCACCATAGGAGCGGGCATCAACAATCAGCCCCGCCGAGGCCGAGGCGGGGGCCTGTCTTTCGCAGACGATCAATGACTGCATACGCGCTGATTGGCCCCAGTGAATGCGTCGCAGGGAATCCCCTTCGCGGAACGCGCGTGTTCCGATCAGATCACCAAAGTCGCCCGCCTTGCGGTCGGTCAGGTTCTGCATCTGGAAATGCAGCGAATGAGAGTCGGGCAACCCTTCCAGTCGTACCGTTTCCGTCCAGACGATCAGTTCGCCCCGACATTCGACGGGAATACGGCAGGTGAAGAGGCCCAGGGGAAAACTGGTTTCGAGCTGTGGAAGTTCAACGGGATAAACCCCGCGGTGTTCGGGCGTGAAATTCCAGGTAAATACAGCGGTTGTCCACGCTGGCATCCGTGACAGGGACAAACCGCTTGAACTCCGGGACAGAGCGAAGAATCCTTTCGACACCATCAAGCCCCAAAGCGGCCAGGGCCATTTGTTTGTCAGTTTGAGTTGGATTGTGACCGATTGACCAATCCGGGCGCGACGTGTTTCGAGGATTAACTCGCCGCGGAGACCACGTACCGTAATCCAGGGCCACACGACCGCGATCAACAGCACCGCCGCAATGCCGAGGAGAGCGAGGAAGACGGTCTGATTCATGAACAGCGCGAGCAGCAGGGAACTGATCATCCCGAAGGCGCCCAGGGCGAGGGGATGCTTCATCCAGTAGATGTACTTGTTGAATTGGGGACAGAAGTCACTCGTCAGGATCGTCTGCAGACGTTGAGAAAAAGTGGGCTTCTCAAATGAACTGTTCTGTTCAGCATGATTCTGGTCAGTGTGATTCTGATTGGCGGCGCACGCGGACATGGCGGACCTCATTCCTGATGAAAAGTCGGTACAGGGAAGCACGATACAATTCAGATTAGAACGCGCGTCAGTCGACGCATCGCTCTACGGAAACGACGTATCAAGGGCATGTCACAGAACGACCCCGAAAATATGCGCAGCATGCGTGGGATGTTCTGTGAAGCGAGAGGCGTCCTGTAGCGGAGACGGTGGCGTCTGCGTTGATCGTTCGGGTCGTGTTGATCGAATCCGCGCGGTTCTGATTGAGGCAGGAGCGCGACGATGTTTACTTACGTCAACGGGATTCGGTGGGAACGACCCATAATGACTTCCGAGTCAGGAAGGCGCAGCCTTTAACTAGATGATCAGACAGCAGGTCTCAGAGCGGACGCTCAACCCAGAGCGGGAGGTCCACGACGGTCAAAAGCAGTGTCGACGCCTTGGCGATCCCCTTCACAAGCGGGCAGGGCGTCGTACGTGACTGTGAAAATAAGCGAAGGCAGCTCTACAACAGCGGTCTGTTCCGCAGACAGACTGAAGAACTGACAGACAAGACAGTTGTCGGCTTCGTGTGAGGAGCCAACGGGCAACTGTTCAGAGGAACCATCTTTGGCCGAGTCGTGGTGGGACTGGTCACCATGGTGGTGGTGATGGCCATGAGAGCAGTGAGCATGTGAAGCTGATTGAGTGCTGGAATCGACAGTTTCCGAAGACGAATGATTGCAGACTCCAAACCATTCCTGCACCGTGTGCGTTCCCGCGTTGCCCAACAGGGCTACGGTGAGAAAGGCTGAAATGAAGAGACTGCGGAGGAGCATTGGAGGACCTGTGTTTCCGATCACTACAACATGCAAGTTAATTGCAACTGCAATTTATGCTACCAAGACCTACGCCGTTGAGAAGTAAAATGTGAGGGAAAAACCTACGAATTTCAGAAAACATAACCGGTATCGTAAAACATTCAGCTGGCTTCGAAAACCAGCGATTTCAAGCTGATATGTTTTCGGCGAGCGGCAAATTTCAAACGAGATTCGTTCTGCGATCCGTAGATTGATGTCGGATTCGACATGTAAAGCACTATCCGAGCGCAGCGGCATTGCGGGTGGTAACAAGAAATAAGTTCTGCGAGCGAAGTCGATTCACGCAGCGTCGCGATAGTAGTACTTGAGTAGACCGCCGAGACGTTCGTGACAATCGACTGAACCGGCAACTCGTTCTTTCAGCGCTCGTTCGAGTGAGCGTTTACCGAGCAAGATCTTCCTGAAACGCCAGTCCGGGAAAAACGTCAATAAGCCGAGTTCCGGGGCTCGCGACGGAATCAACCCCGTCCAGCGGAAAATCCGCCACCGCTGTTCCCGTTTACCGAACGAGATGAGTGGCAATGGAAGCGGCAAGCGTCATTGCCGGGTCGTTTGAGAATCGACGCCGACAGTATCTCGCAGATACTTTGTTTTGTAGAGTTGTGAACTCGGCTGAGGTTTTTACGATTGCTTACGGCAGCGTAAACATACAGTACGTGCGCTGCATGAGCCATGTGCCTTCACCCAGGATCAGCAACTACCGCTTGTCAAGCCGCTGAGCGAAGAGCCAGTCCCAGACATTTTCCGTCTTGTCACACTTCTCGCTGCTGTATTGGGTGACGTAGCCCTTCTCGAGACGGTCACCGTTGAAGGAGAAGGCGTCTTGCGCGGTGCCGTGGCCCAGGTTCTTCAGTTCGGTGAACTTCACATTCCCGCCGACTTGCCGCAGTCGTGCGAAGATTTCCCGAGTAAAGTCCGTTGGCACTTTCTGGTCGAGTCCACCATGAAATGCCCAGATGGGGACATTCTTGAACTCTGCGGGATCCTTCCAGGGCAGCATTCCGCCCGAGCTGGGGGTCGCTGCGGCGAATCGCTGTGGTTCTGCCCAGATGGCGTTCCATGTTCCAAACCCGCCCATCGAATGACCGAGCACGTAAACGCGCTTCGTATCGACATTGAATTCTCTGGAGAGATGATCGATTAACTTGAGGGCCTTGGTAAGCGATCCGTCCATGATTGGCCCCGGCGGGTAATGTCGCTCTTCAATCCGTTTTTGCCATGCTGCGGAATACGTTTTCTTGAGGGATTCCGAGAGTACCGGAATTTCCTCGCCCGTAATTAACCAACGGCCGGGTGCTTGGGGGACCACGACGATACAAGGGTACTTCGCCCGCCAATCCGTATCGACAAACGTAGCGCACCAGTTGCGCAGATTGCTCTTGTTATCATCTCCCACGCCCGCCCCTCCATGCAGACTCACGATGAGAGGGTACTTCCTCGTCGGTTCGAAATCCGCGGGTAGCAGCAGACGGTATGGCATCCCGTCGAACTCGTGCGACTCAAACGCCTTTACAATTTCCTCCGAAACTCCTGCGCCTTTGTTCGGCACTCGCGGTATGTCCTGCTGATCGGGGGACTGAGCCGAGCAGACGGAAACAACCAGACAAGCGCAGACAAACAATATCTTCTTCGCGAATATCCCCGGCAGGCTGAGCTGGCACTTCATAACGACTTCGGCAAAGCTGGACGTCGGTGGTTGGGATGACAATGTTATCCTATCCTGCCTCGGGACGTGCCGGCAATGCGATTTGCTGACGTCATTTCAGAATGGCACGTTCTCATTTCGGCGAGGGAGCCTGAGAATAGAACCTCGTATCGTTCTACTGAATTGCGAGATGAGATGTTCTTCCATATTCGTCCGCGATTGCGAATTCAGGCAATGACATTCTTGACGACGTGTCCGTGGACATCGGTGAGGCGATAGTCTCTGCCGGCGTGTCGGAAGGTGAGTTGTTCATGGTTGAGGCCCAGTAGGTGCAGGATCGTCGCGTGAAAGTCGTGAACGTGAACGCGATTGTCACTGACGGCGATCCCGAATTCATCGCTCGAACCATGCACAATGCCTCCTTTGACACCGCCACCGGCCAGCCAGGATGAGAATACCTGGTGATGATGTTCCCTTCCCGGGTGGTTCGCTGTTTCGTGATAGGGGGTCCGGCCGAATTCTGTCGTCCATACGACCAGCGTGTCGTCGAACATGCCACGCTGTTTCAGGTCTGCGATCAGGGCTGCGATCGGTTGGTCCACATTTCTGGCGAGTGGCGCATGCGTCGCGATGTCGCCGTGGGCATCCCAGTTATTGGCCGATCCGACATCGATCAGCTCGATAAAACGCACCCCGCGTTCGGCCAGTCGACGCGCGACGAGGCATTGCCATCCGAATCCTGTCTTCTGTCCAGGTTCAATTCCGTATGCGCGTAATGTACTTTCCGTTTCTTCAGACAGGTCGAGCGCCTCCGGTGCTTCTGACTGCATACCGAACGCTGTTTCGTAAGAACGAATCCGTGCTTCGAGGGCGGCATCTTCCGGGCGGTCGCTGGCATGGCGTTCGTTTGCCCGTTTCAGCAGGTCGAGTTCCCGTCGCTGAAACTGCGAGGCAACACGCGGATTCACATTCGGCACCGGATTTTCTCCCGGCAGAAACTGCGTTCCCTGATGACAGCCTGGAAGAAAATCGCTTCCCCATGTTTGTGTGCCAGCGTAGGGAGCGTGCGGCGCCACCACCACAAAGGAGGGAAGGTTTCGATTGGCCGTTCCCAGGCCATAACTGATCCAGGAGCCGATGCTCGGACGCGCGAAGGTCCAGGAACCACAATGCATTCCTAGAGTACTTTCGTAGTGATTGGTGTGATCGGTTTCCATCGAGCGGATGATGGTCAGATCGTCGACCGTATCGCGCAGGTGTGGGAAGAGGTCACTGACCTCAATCCCGCTTTCGCCTCCCTGCCTGAATTTCCAGTTCGGTTTTTTCAGGTACCGGGTGAACTCGCCGACTTTGCCTTGCCAGTTATCAACGGTGATTGTCTTGCCATGATTGGCAATTAACTCCGGCTTGGGATCGAAGGAATCGACGTGAGAGACACCCCCGGTCATGTAAAGGAAAATGATCCGTTTTGCCTTGGGGACGAGATGGGGCGATTTCTCTGCGAGCGGATCGTCTGCCACGGTCGACCTGGCGGCCTGCGATTCTTCCGAGAGCAGTGCGGCGAGTGCAATGCCTCCCAATCCGCTCGACGTCTGTCGCAGAAATTGTCGGCGTTGATTAAAACTACTCATAGTTCACATTTCCAGAAACATGTTTTCCCAGTCAGTGTTTTTTCACGCCGTCAGTCGACGAACAGGAATTCGTTCCGGGTCAGCAACGTTCTCAGCAACCCGTTCCAGGCAAGTATCTCCGCCTCATCGATGGAAACTCCAGATTCGCGTGCCGAGGCGCGATAGCCGTTCAGGAATTCTCTGGCTTCAGTGGTTTCTGTCAATGATGGCATTCGAGACAACGATATTTCGAAGGCGTTCTGGATTCGCTGATCTTCATCGTCAGCGAATTCGAATAATCGTAGTCGAAATGCAGCAGCCTGTTCGTGGACAAATTCATTGTTCATCAGGAACAAAGCCTGTGTCGGGACGGTGGTGAGATCGCGGTGTGCCGTGCTTACATTCGTGTCCGCACCATCAAACAGGCTGAGAAAGGGGTGCCGTTTTAAACGCTGTTGCATCAGGTAGATGCTTCTGCGGTTCGTGGGGTAGGCGGCATAGAACGGATTGTGCTGGGTGAACCCCCAGGATTCAACTTCGGGAAAAGGATGTTCGCTTCCCACGGTGCGGTCCAGATTTCCGCTGACCATTAACATCGCATCTCGGATTTCTTCAGCGCTCAAACGTCGTCGATTGACTCGCCAGAGCAGGCGTGCGTCAGGATCCTCCTGATAGGCGCTCTCGCTGAAATCGGACGAGCGGCGATAAGCCCCGGAGTTCAGTATCAACCGATGCATCTCTTTAATTGAATACCCCGATTCCCGGAATCGAGTGGCGAGCCAGTCGAGCAATTCCGGGTGAGAAGGTTTCTCGCCACGAACACCGAAGTCATTTTCTGTTCTCACCAGACCACTTCCGAAGTGATGCTGCCAGATCCGATTCACCATCACTCGCGCAAAGAGAGGGTTTTCGTCGTCGGTCCACCAACTGGCGAGCTGCAGTCGTCCACTTTGAGAGGAATCCGGTATCGGTGTGGCACCGAGGATATCCAGGTTTCGTCGGGGAGCTTCGTCTCCCAATCGAGTAATGTCGCCTCTTAATTGAATGCGAGCGTTACCCGCCGTTTCTTTCTCGATCGCCCCGTAGATGCGCTCGGCCATAGGGATCGCGCCACGCGCTTGCAGCACTTGCTTTTGTTGATACAGGTCGTCGATCTGCTTTTGCAGGTCTCGTTTCAAACGCAGTTTTTCCACTAGCAAATTGGATTGCGAGGCGGATACCGAATCATTGTTCTCTGAAAGTGAGGCTGCGGAGAACGGAGTTGTCGCGATCGAGAGGTTGTCGATCTCGTGGGCAGGACTCCTGCCCTCCCCCGGACCGAAGTTATCCACAAAGGTCGTGTCGATCGTGCCGTCCCAACCACTGCTAAACTGAATATTCTGGAATGAGACGGATTTCACGGGAGTGGTCAGCGTTCCTGCGAAGCTACGCGTTTCCAGGTTTAAAGCCACCTGGAGGTTGTACCATTCCCCCGATGCGATTCGCGTGATTTCCTTGTATTCCGTCCCGTCTTTGACGAGGAGTTGTGTCCCATTGACCGCGATTTCCATGGCGGCCGAATTCCCCGGTCCGTGACCGACATAAAAACGATAGGCGCGCGTGGCTTCTTCCGCTTCGGCGTTGTTGCGGAAATCGATGTTGTAATAGAGGACCGAGGCCGGTTCGGTAGCCGGATCGAATTTGATCAGGATTGCATTATTGTCCGCATTCCCGGGAAAGGAGATTCCTCGTGTGCCATGTGGGAATACATTGTTGAATGGACTCTGCGAATTCTCAGCGACGGATACGGAACCGTATTTGACGAAGCCTGTCAAATGCTCGGTTCCAAGTTCAGCGTCTTCAAAACCAAAGTATTGTGACGAACCTGCAATCGCTTCAAGATGTATGTAGAGTTCTGCCAGTTGGCGATTCATCTCATCAAGTTTGTTCTCGATGATGCTCAGTTCCTGATCGTGTTCCTGTTGAGCTTTCACAACCATTGCAGGGGGGAGTTCAGGGTAGAGGTCGTAGGGACGTTTTTTCTCTTCCGATCCAGGGAAGGAGTAACGCGTACTGTCGAAGATGCCGTACAGGGCGTAGTAGTCCGTCATGTTCACGGGGTCGAACTTGTGGTCATGGCAGCGCGCACAGCCCAGAGTGAGTCCAAGCACCGATTGTCCCATGACATCAATTGTGTCCTGGATCGTCAGATGGTGATAATTCTCGACGTCAAAACCGAACCGCCGGGAAATGGCGATGTAGCCGGTTGCGATGCGTAGCTCTCGATACCGGTCCAATTCTTCTTTTGTGGTGGGCACCGGATCCTGATCGGAGATGATGTCGCCGGCAATCTGCTGCCGGATGAATTCATCATACGGAAGGTCGATATTGAACGCGTTAATGACCCAATTTCGATATTTGTAGGCCAGGGGAACCGGGTAGTCCGATGTTTCGCCTGCCGTATCCGCGTAACGGACAACGTCGAGCCAATGTCGTCCCCAGCGCTCACCGTACGCGGGTGAATTCAGTAGTCGCTCGATGACTTTTGCGTAGGCGTCGTCCGAGGTATCCGCCGCGAATGCCTCTACTTCTTCCGGCGTCGGTGGTAAACCCGTCAGATCAAACGATACGCGGCGGAGCCAGACGGATTTCGTAGCGGGAGCGACGGGCGAAATGCCGGCCATAAGGAGTTTATGTTGAATGAAACGGTCGATATCATTCCGAACCTCAGCCCCTTCTATCACGGGAGGGGCGGGATCAGAGATGGGCTGGAACGACCAGAACTGTCTTTCTTCCGCTGTAATCGCTCCTCCCCGTATTTTCGGGCCGCCACTATCCAGGACGACGCCACTGGGCCAGTTGGCCCCCTGGTCGAGCCATTGTGCAACAGCGGCTATCGCGTTGGCGCCGAGCTTTTCCCGGGGAGGCATTTCATAGCCGTCCTGATGATTCAAGGCCTTCAGCAACAGGCTGTCGCCAGGTTGTTCGAGAGATATCGCCGGTCCGCTGTCACCTCCCGCCAGCATGCCCTCCAGAGTATTCAGTTTCAGTCCCGACTCGGACTTCTTAGCACCATGACATTCGATACATTTTTTCAACAACAGGGGGCGGATCTCATTTTCAAACAAGTCTTCCGTGTCTTGCTCTGCGCTGAACGCCCAAAACTGGAGACTGAGCAGGATCAAGCTGTGGCTGAATACGACAACAAACAGTTGCCGCGAGACATGAGGAGTTACATTCAACGCTTTCGGCCAGCTCCTGGAGTGGTCGTTACTCATGGCCAACTCCTGAACCCGCAAGCGGCAGTTCCCGCGCAGGTCGTATTTCTTGCCTGTCCATCGATGGGGTCGATGCCGGAACGCCTGAAAAATTCAGTTGGAACAAGGCATGAATCTTGTTGGGAGGATGAGGTTACCATCCATTCAACGTACGTGGCCGACGGTCGACCGTCAATGGCTTACTCATCTGGAATACGCGGATGGCGAAGATATTCAGCAGGTTCCGTACTACTCTTAAGAAAGAGAATGCAGTACGGCACTGGAGTCTGAACGGGTAATCAAAAACCGGGATACAACTTTCGATTACTTCTCGAGGAATTCCAGCTCGGCGACGATTGGCAGGTGATCCGAGGGAAATCGATTGTCACGCTGATCGTCAAGAATCTTGAACTGCTCGACCTGGATCGTTTTCGTAGTGAATAGAAAATCAATCCGGCGATCCGGGACAATGGCATTGAATCCGTTCCAAGTCGAATTCGGGCCTTTTGGAGGCTGCGCTGAATGCCGGTAAGCATCAAAATACACGGGACCTGTTTCCGTGTTTTTCCCAGTGAGAGTGTTATAGGGAGTTGTATCGGGGGTTGTGTTGAAATCGCCCGTTAGAATCACGGGATGATCAACAAAATGCGTTCGCAGCTGTTGTAATAAAAGCTTCGCGCTCTCGGCTCTTGCCTGTTCTCCACGATGATCAAAGTGTGTGTTCATCACATAGAAGACGCTTCCAGTCTGACGATCCTTCAGCTTGACCCAACTTGCAATTCGAGGCAGGTCTGCATCCCATCCCTTACTGCCAGTCTTGTCGGGGGTCGAGGACAGCCAGAACGTCGACTTATCAGTCAACTCGAACCGATCCTTCCGGAAGTAGATCGGGGAGAACTCGCCTGCTTTCTGACCATCGCTCCGGCCGACGCCATAAAAGTCCATTTCCGGCAGCAGCTTATTCAGGTCCACAATTTGCTCGGAGAGAACCTCCTGAAAGCCAGCGATGTCCACTTGGTTTTTGGTGATGATCTCTGCCACCCACTCTTTGCGATTCGGCCAGGCATTGATTCCGTCGTTTGGATTGTTGAAACGAATGTTCCATGACATGACACTCAAAGGTTCGGCCACGACATGTTGCCCCAGAGCAGCGAGAAATACAAAAACGAGAAAGAGTGGCTTCATGGAGGTCAACCTTCTGTCAATACGTGGTGGTCAGTTGGGACGCGTGGAGTGATTCCGCCCCATAGATTCGATGCGGCATGAGAACATCGGAGCGAACAGATCCATTGTCGCAACAATATCAGCGACCGCCCTAAAGGGGTTCTGCAGGAATGCGATAGCAATCTGCGGGCGATGGACTTCGAGATCAAGGAATCTTAACTAAACGATCAAAACGAGGGCAAGCTGCCTCTCATCGTCAGTTTGAAACCCAATCACTGACCATCCCTGATCTTCTCGAATCTCGCTGGTCGCTGGGATTTATCACACGATGCCGGTGACGGGGGGGCATTGTCAATTTTAAGGCCATTTCCGATTCGCTGCACCAGGTAAACTGTATAATCTATTCAGCGAGATGATTGTCCGTAGCATTTTCAGAGGCGACCATACAGCCAACCTGGATGTGGATACCGCAGCGAGGTTCCACGTCAGGGCGAAACGAACCTAGAACCTAAGGCTGGCCGTTGCTCAAATCCAGATAGCCCCACGCAGACTGGCGAAAGAGTTTGACTTCTCTTCTGAAGAATGACGACCGGTTCGCTATTCCTTCTTTGCGGTATCGGATGATGGTTCAGGGTCAGCAGGAGCCTTAACAGCCCGTTGATTTTCCCTCTACTCGTCCAGTTCTTCAATTGATATCCTCACGCCCAGTCACTTAATCTTCAATGGTAACGGAGGTAT
>PABD01000091.1 GCA_002702685.1 Planctomyces sp. | reverse complement strand
CGCGGACGACCCGCTGCCGGAAAATCTTGTAACAGGTCTCCATGTCGGTCAGATTAAGATCCGTGAAGCAGTTGGATAGCAGAGTCAGAAACTTGTTGGCGATGTAATGCCAGAAGTAAAGCACGCGATGCGGATGGTCTCCCAGAAACCGGCTGCCGTACACGACATCTGCCCGGTCTTCAACAATCGGCTGAATCAGTCGTGGATATTCCGCCGGGTTGTATTCGAGATCCGCATCCTGAATGATGACGATGTCACCAGTCGCTCTTGCAAAGCCCGTGCGGAGGGCGGCTCCCTTGCCCCGGTTAACAGCATGCCGCTCGATGATGATCTCGCAACCTTCGCCCTGATGCTGATCGCGGAGTGATTCCAGAATCGCGTAGCTGCCATCAGAACTGCAGTCGTCCACCAGCACGATCTGCTTGCGGACGGGGGACTGGACGACCTGTCCCACCAGGAACGCGACCGAAGCTTCTTCGTTGTAGACCGGAATGACAATGGAGAGCACCAGATCCGACGGGATCGCATAGATGCCAAGTTGCTCGCAGACAGACCGGCCGAGATTCTTTACCTGCTGGTTATACCACTTCGCGCTGTAGAGTGGCGATTCGCACCCGGCAGACGGGGAGTCGATATTTTCAGAGGGAGATTCGGCGTAATTCATCGGCGGGAGGGTCAGACGCGCTGAAACAGGTGAATTCGGATATGAGGGGCGGTAGAATAGACGAACGCGGATCGCACAATCTGCAACGATACTGAACGGTCATTCTGCACAAGTCAAGAGTTTTGCCCGGCTCCTCTCCAAATCCTCGCCGGAGCAGAGCGCGATGGTTTCACAACCGGACTTTCTTCTCTTCTCTCTCAACTCACAGGTACGCGCCCCATGGCTACGGAAAAATTTGTCCTGACCAACGTGGAAAATCAGATCTGGCACCAATCCATGGTACTTCCGTCCGCCCGTGGTCAATTGACGGGGAGTCTCGCCGACTGTTCGGTCCGCAAACAGACCCTGCAGGGAGGACGATCCGCGGGGGTTGATGTCATTGAAATCGACAACGGTAAACTCGTCATTTCGCTTCTGCCGACGCGTGGCATGGGGATCTGGAAAGTGAAATCGGGGGATACCGAATTCGGCTGGAGTTCACCCGTCAAACAACCGGTTAATCCATCATTCGTGAATCTCGCGGAGCGCGACGGTCTCGGCTGGCTATCGGGCTTCAATGAGATGATGTGCCGCTGTGGTTTGATGTGGCATGGCGCTCCGGAAGAGGATCCCGAAACTGGCCAGTTCCGCACGCTGCATGGCCGCATCGCCAACCTGCCCGCTCATTACGTTGATGTGGAAACCGATACCGCCGGAGCGGGCTCAATCAAAGTGAATGGTCGTGTGGAAGAGGCCATGTTGTTCTGGCCCGCCTTCGAACTCGAAAGCAGTCTGACGACTGTTCCGGGTAGCAGCTCGTTCACGATCCACGATCGCATCACCAACAAGGGAGGGACACCGCAGCAGTTCGAAATTCTGTATCACACCAACTTCGGTGCTCCTCTGCTCGAGGCCGGTGCTCGATTAGTCATGAATTACGAGGAAGTGTCGCCTCGCGATGAATGGGCGGGCGAGGACATCGATACCTGGTCCGAATACATTGCGCCCGAACCGGGACGCCCTGAGCAATGTTATTTCATGAAGCCCGCCGCGGACTCGGAAGGAAAGACGCAGGCCCTTCTGCGAAATGCCACTGGAACTATGGCGGCGGGACTGGACTGGAACGTGAGAGAACTTCCCTGGTTCACGCAGTGGAAGAATGAGCAGAGTGACGCCGATGGGTACTGCACCGGCCTCGAACCGGGGACCAGCTTCCCCAATCCGAACAGTTTCGAACGACAGCAGGAACGTCTCATCACCCTCCAACCCGGTGCGTCGTGGGATATCACCTTGCAGTTTCATTTCCACACAACTGCGGAAGAGGTGGCCCGGGCGGAACAGCAGATCAGATCGCTGCAGGAACATTTCATGGCGAAAACGCACGCGAAACCGGTTGCGTACTACTCGCCCGTGGCGAAGTGAGAGGCATTCTTCACGCAACTTTCCCAACGTGCCTGACCGGTAAAGTCGTACGCACTGGTGCAAGGCATCGTTCGGCAAGAAGTCTGGAAGGGCGAAACCATTTATTCCGATGGTGACTAGGAGTTTTTCTCTCCTAGTCGCTGCGCGCCGAAAAAAGCGGGTGAAAATCGGGCCGTTCGTTAAACTGTCTGGTAAAGTTTTTTGCCTGGAAGAAATGATCCGTTCATGAACGAGTCCAGTATCATGTCAAATCCCGCAACCCCCTCCAGCCAGATCAGCACACCTTTTCTCCCGATCACCACGGAGCGGCGGGAAGGTAAAACGATCGCCATCATGCCGGCGTATAACGCGGCGGCGACACTCAAGCGGACGCTGGATGATTTTCCGCCCGGAGTGGTGGATGAGACGATCCTCGTGGACGATTGCAGTCGCGACAACACGGCTGAAGTGGCGCGGGAGCTCGGGCTCACGGTCATCGTGCATGACCAGAACAAAGGGTACGGCGGCAACCAGAAGACGTGCTACCGCCGCGCGCTCGATTCAGGCGCTGAATATGTCGTGATGATCCACCCCGACTATCAGTACGACAGCCGCGTAATCGGGCTCGCGGTGGAAACGATGAAACTCGGCATTCTCGATGTCTGCATCGGCTCTCGCATCCGCACCCGTCGCGAAACGCTCAAGGGGGGGATGCCGCTCTACAAGTATTTCGCCAACCGCTTTTTGACGACTGTGGAGAACAGCGTCCTCGGGCAGAACCTGGGTGACTTTCACAGTGGTTTCCGCGCCTACCGCCGGGAAGTACTGGAGACGATTCCGTTCGAACGGAACTCAGATGACTTCGTATTCGACAGCCAGTTTCTCGCGCAGGTCGTGCACTTTGGCTTTCGGATGGGAGACATCCCGGTTCCCGTTCGTTACTTCGCCGAGGCCTCCAGCATCAACTTCCGTCGCAGCATGAAGTACGGATTCTCCACGCTGGGCGTACTCGGAAGCTACCTGATGCATCGTTGGCACATCAAAAAGTCACCGCTCTTTGAACCGGGACACCCGGCGGACGCCGCGGCGCCCGCGGGCCATCAATAGTTCTTCGGGGGACGCGGGCGGATCGGGTTGTAGTCGCCGATCTCGTATTTCTCGATCAGCATGTTGATCCGCTTTTCGATCTCGGTCAGTTGCGGTCCCTGTTCGCGGGTGACGAACGTGAAGGCCTGGCCTTTGCCGACAGAGGACAATCGCCCCGCGCGACCGATGCGGTGTACATAGTCGTCGCAGAACTCGGGCACATCGTAGTTGATGATGTGCGAGATGCCGCTGATATCGATGCCGCGACCCACGACGTCCGTCGCGATGAGCATCCGGGTTTTACCACTGCGGAAGTCCTTGATGACCCGGTCGCGTTTCGGTTGTGGCAGGTCGCCATGAATAACGGAGATGTTTTTGAGTTTCTTCGCGAACGTCTTGTGCAGTCGTTCCGCTCCCCGTTTCGTGCGGGTGAAGACCAACACCTGTTGGGGGCGTTCCATGAGCAGTAACTTGGCCAGCAATGAAATCTTCCGATCGGCATCGACGCTGATGTAGTACTGCTGGATGGCTTTATTAGCGACATCTTTTTCTGAGAGGTCGATTCGCTCGGGCTCATTCATAAACCGCTTCGCGAGCCGTTCGACTTCATCGGACATGGTCGCCGATAGCAGTAACGTCTGCCGTTCCGTCGGGCAGCGTTTCATGATCTTTTCGATGTCGGGACGGAAACCGATATCCAGCATGCGGTCGGCTTCATCGAGCACGACGAACTTAACCTGATCGAGGTTGAGTTCCTTCCGGAAGAGGAGGTCGATCACTCGACCGGGGGTTCCGACGACGATCTGGGCCCCCTGCTCAAGCGATTGAATCTGTTTGCGAATCGGTCGACCACCCACACAGACAGCCAGTTTCAGCGTGTTGGGACCGAGTCGTTCCAGTTCGTTGGCGACCTGTTCGCTCAGTTCGCGGGTCGGCGTGAGAATGAGTGCCTGCTGACCGGGAAGGCGGAGATCCATCTGTTCGAGGATCGGCAAGCCGAAAGCGGCGGTCTTGCCCGTACCGGTCTGGGCCTGACCGGTGACATCGCGGCCAGTGAGCGCGATGGGGATAAACTTTTTCTGAATTGGACTGGGGGTTTGATATCCGATGTTGTCGAGCTGGGCGAGAACCTTCGGGCTCAGTCCCAAGGCGGCAAATTCAGTTTGGGGAACGGACTTGGAATTGCTGCTGGATTTTTTATCGGAACGAGGGCTTCTGTCGGAACGACTGTTTTTCTCTTTAGTCTTCACAGTTTCATTCTAGCTCTGCTGGAGCGGTATTTTCGGGCATCTCTATCTCTACTTTCAGCCGGCAAGGAAACAAAGATACGTTTTCCGGGGAAGGAGTTGGTCACAAACAATGACCAGTTGCGTTTACAAAATTTTCAGGCTTTCACTTCCCACACAAGTCTGGGCACCAATGATCTCCACGGATTTGTGGCCGATGAGTTGGTGACCCCAGGACTGGGCGCTCCAGGCGTTTCATGTGATGCGGGACGGGCTGACAGAAAATTGTCGTTCCCGCGGAGCGAGTTCTTCTAACCATGAACTCGCGACAACGATCAAATGAGCGTGATCAACTCCGGCGAAACGAATCGACGTGTGATAGATTACGACTGGCTCTCTCCCTCCCCATTTTTCACGGAGGGCAAATTTCGACCGGCCGGTTTCAATCAGCTTGATGCACGCTAGATGAAATGAAACGGAACCACTGGATACAGAGCACTTAAGATCCAGTTGGAGAGCTCAAGGTCATCCGAGACCTGACTCAGGCTAATCCATTTACCTGGTTTTGTCAGATTGGGGGTGTAGTCAGAGTGGGTCTGAGGTGGGAATCGTCTTGAATTGATCTCCAAGATACAGAAAAAACCAGGGCAGAGTCAACATCGATTCCTCGTCGCATGTTCAGATCAACGTGATCCTGCACCAGTTTTTCACAATTGGGCGGCTAAACCCCCTTCTGCGGCGGTAAATCGCCAGAAGGAGGTTCCGGGGGCGAGATATTGAGTCCATCCTCTTCGTTTTCCCCGTTCCGCTTCTTTGCCTGTGCGGACTCGCCGATCAGATCGGTCAACTCCTCGTACCCCAGGCTCTCTTTTTCGAGCAGGGCCTGGGCAATTTTGTCGAGCTTGTCCCGGTGCTGGGTGAGCAGTTCCGTTGCCCGCTGGTTAGCGGCAATCAGGATTCCCTGAGTCTCTGTATCGAGCAGGTAGGCGGTCTGTTCGCTGTATTCACGCGACTCGTGCATCTCCTTACCGAGGAAGGGATGAACCTCGCGCTGGTCAAAAGCGACCGGGCCGATTTTCTCACTCATCCCCCAGTTGCCGACCATGCGACGCGCGAGCTTTGTGGCCTTTTTGAGGTCATCCTGTGCACCCGCCGTGTATTCGTCGAAGACGAGCTTCTCAGCAGCGCGCCCTCCCATGATCATGGCGAGCTGAGCGTGCAGTTTATGTTCGCCGATGCTGAAGCTCTCTTCGTCGGGAACCAGCTGCGTGAGGCCGAGTGACCATCCCCGGGGAATGATCGTCACTTTGTGAACAGAATCAACCTCGGGCTGCAACCAGGCGATGAGGGCGTGACCCGCTTCGTGGTAAGCGGTCATGTCACGCTCGTGCCCCTGCAGAATATTCTCCCGTTCAGGGCCCATCAGTAATTTATCGCGCGCGGAATCGAAGTCGTCCATCATCACGACCTTGCGCGAGAGTCGCGCCGCGTGAATCGCCGCTTCGTTGACGAGGTTCTTGAGTTCCGCACCGGAAAACCCGATCGTGTTGGCCGCGATCTTTTCCAGATCAACCGAAGAATCGAGCGGGATGTTCCGCGTATGGACTTTCAGGATGCCGACGCGTCCGTTTTTGGAGGGTTTGTCGACGGTAACATGGCGGTCGAAACGACCGGGGCGAAGCAGCGCCGGATCCAGAATGTCGGGGCGGTTTGTCGCCGCGATCACGATCGCGGCTTCGTTCTTTTCGAAACCGTCCATCTCCGAAAGAATCTGGTTCAGAGTCTGTTCACGTTCATCGTGACCACCACCAAGTCCGGCGCCCCGTTCACGGCCGACGGCGTCGATCTCATCGATGAAGAGAATACAGGGAGAATTTTCTTTGGCGGTGCGGAACAGATCGCGGACGCGGCTGGCACCGACCCCCACGAACATCTGGATGAACTCGGAACCACTGATCGAAAAGAACGGCACTCCCGCTTCACCAGCGGTGGCACGGGCAAGCAATGTTTTACCGGTACCCGGAGGCCCTTTCAGAAGGACACCACGCGGAATCTCCGCACCGATCTTACGGAACTTTTCCGGGTTTTTGAGGAACTCGACGATCTCTTCGAGTTCGAGTTTCGCCTGCTCCATCCCGGCGACGTCGTCGAAGGTCTGTTGTTTGTCACTCTTGGAGAATCGCTTGGCGGGACTGCGGATAAAGTTCCCGAACATGCCCGGCCCCATGGCGTCGGAACTGCGACGGAAGATGAACCAGATCACACCGAGGAAAAACAGCGACATCAGGAAATACAGCAGCAACTGCTGCCCCGCGCCTGTATCTAGTCGCTTGGCGCTATACCCTTCGATCTTTCCTTCCGCCTTCAACCGCTCCAGGGTTTCAACCAGATTTTGCGCGTCGAAAATGTAGACAGTAAAATTTTTCTCAAGCTTTTTGCCGGCTTCGTCGGGATTGTCCGGTGGTTCCACCCACTCACCGGTGACGGTATTGAGTGGATCATATACGACGGTCTTTACATTACTTTTTTCGGCTTGCTCCAGGAAGAAACTGTATTCAACGGAGGCGGGATCTCCCATGCTCATGAGCAGCATCAAGCCGAGGAAGATGAGCAGAATGATCCAGATTCCCCCGGGAAACCCGGGCGTCGGACGTTTTTTCTTTTCACCCGGTTCCGTTTTGCGCTGTTCGGGCGTTTTTTTGTCGGAAGGCTCAGGCTTCGAAGAAGGAGAATCCATCAATATTCCTTTAAGGCAATTCAATCCGAGATCGTGAAAACCGACGGAACCCTGCTCATCCTGAAAGGGGGCCGGAAAACCCGCCATGATGGATTAAATCAGGGCGGAACGAAAAAAGGAGCACGCCACCAGTATCCCGGAAATCGATTCCGACTTCCGGGCGGGCGTACCCCATCGTCCATTCGGTTAAATTGGTGTTCGCGGTGGTTAAGACGATGTTAACAACAAGGCTGCCCTATTCTAGACAGTTCAACCCGGTTGAAAAACCAACTTTCACGTTGGGAGAGAAGCAGATACGAAAATATTCCGCCTCCCGTCAAGGAAGCATCGTCAGCGGGTTTTCGCGGTTATCCAGCGGGAATTCCACCCGCGAACCCTGCCGATGCGACTCGAAGACCGCAACGATCATTTCGGTCGCCGCGCGGGCGTCGTACATGCTCGAAATCGGCTGTTTGTCTTCTTCGATCGCCCGGATCAGGTCGAGCACGGCCATGTGATTCCCGCCGTTGTGCCCTCCGTCGCCGCTATGTTCAACCGTAATGGGTTCCCAGGATTTTTCCCCATTGGAGGGAACCCACGTGCTGTCGCGGAGGATCCAGGCATTCATCGCGTAGCCGGTGGTCATGTGGATCGCCCCTTTGCTGCCGTAGAGCGTCAGCCCGAACCGTCCCGGCGAGCCCGTTTTGGTCCGGGTCGAATTGAAGTAGCCCGGGATGCCATTATCGAATTCATACGTCGCGAAGAGAGTATCCCCCGCCAACGGACCGATTCCTTCATTTCCGTCGAACACATCCTCCTTCGTGACGGGATGACCATCCGCGAAGACGCGCGCGGTGCAGGCTTCAACATCGCCGTTGAAATACCGCATCATGTCAACGACGTGCGAACCGAGGACCCAGAGGTCTTCCCCCCCTCCTCGACGGTCGTCTTCTTTGCCACGCCCGCGCATTTCTACGAGCTCACCGATCTCTCCCGCCGCAACCATCTCCCGGACATGAGAAATGAGGGGTGAGTAACGGGTGACATGGGCGATGGCGAGTTTAAGATGTTTGGACTCGAGAGCGGTAATAATTTCATCCGCTTCCTGTAGCGTCGGTACGAACGGCTTCTCCATATAGATATGGCAGTCGTGCTTCGCGGCCGCCATGGCCATTTCATAATGCTGGTCGATCCAGCGCTGACTGATGGAGACGATGTCCGGCTTCTCTCTGGTCAGCATCTCTTTGTAGTCTGTATAGGTCCGCTGAGCGGCGGTGCGCTCCAGGGCTTCCGCGAGGCCGCTTTTGTTGTCGTCCGCGACGGCGACTACTTCGATGTTCGTGACTTCCTTCCAGACGGTGTCGAGACCATGCCCGTAGTTTCCTTTGCCCGTTCGGCCAATGATGGCAACTCGATACTTTTTCTGCATGGATGGATTCCTTGACTCGCTGGAGGATATTCGCAGAGTCCGGTGGAAGGAAGCGATGAACTGTGTGCGTGCTTGCCTTTGGCCCGGTGGCCCTGCATGATAGAGGACATATGTGGGACCATTTATGATGACAGGTCCCGGGACGGAACTCAAACAGAAATGGTGTCCCACGCCCGCTCCATCCGTAACTGTCTCATTTCCGTTGAGTATTCATCTTCTCGAACAGGCTGCTGAGTGAATTATGAAACCGATCAAATACGCACAAATCGGCACCGGTCACGGACACGCTGGCAAGATCGCCGACTACCAGGCCTCGCCCGAGTTCGAGGTCGTAGGCATTGCCGAACCCGACGAAAAATTGAAGCTGCTCGCGATGGACTCCGGCAATTTCAAGGATGTGAAATGGCTGAGCGTGGAGGAAATCCTCGACAATAAAGAGATCGAGATCGTCGGCGTCGAAACGAATGTCGGTGAACTGCTCGATACAGCCGAGAAGTGCGTTAACGCGGGCTTTCACATTCACCTCGATAAACCGGCGGGAACATCGTTACCGCAGTTCAAACGGTTGCTCGAGACCGCGGCGTCCAAACATCTGATCGTGCAGATGGGATACATGTACCGCTACAACCCTGCAGTGAAGATGCTCAAGAAATTCATCGAGAAAGGATGGCTCGGCGAGATCTTCGAGATCCATGCCGTCATGAGTAAAGTTGTTGCGGAAGATGCACGTAAGGAACTCGCGCAGTTCGAAGGAGGAATGATGCTCGAACTCGGGTGTCACCTCATCGACCTGGTCGTCGGTATCCTCGGGGCCCCCGAAAAAGTGACGCCATTCCTGCAGCATGCGTCGACGCAATACGACGACGGTCTCAACGACAACACGCTGGCGGTGTTCGAATATCCCAATGCGTTCGCTTCGGTGAAGTCAGCGGGACTGGAGGTCGAAGGCTTCAAGCGGCGGCACTTTGTCGTCTGCGGCACCCGGGGGACATTCCATATCGAGCCTCTCGACGCGCCCAATGTTCGGTTTGCCCTGGATGAGCCCCATCCTCCCTATCAGAAGGGCTATCAGGATATCAAAATCGGCAATTACAAGCGTTACAAGGAGGACGTGGAAGAACTTGCCCGCTGGATCCGTCATCAAGCCGATCCGCCCTTCACCTATGAACACGATTACCTCGTGCAGAAGACCGTCCTGCAGGCATCGGGGATGCCGCTCGATTAAGCGAGCGGATTGTCATTAAGGAATCCGCGAATGATGCCGATCATCTCCGCCGGTTTGTCCTCAAAGACATAATGCCCCGCGTCCGGAAAGACAGTGGACTGGGCGTTCGGAAAGAACTTCTGGAACTCGTCGAGAAACTTCGTTGTGAAACAGAAGTCCTGCGCGCCCCAGATGAACTGCATCGGAGCATGTTTGAATTGAGTCAGTCCTTGTTCGACCCCTTTCAGTGTTTCATAGCTCGGATGGCCCGGTTTCAGGGGGATGTCCTGCACAAAGCGGAGCACGGCGACGCGATCGTGCCAGTTGCCGTACGGTGCGAGATAGCCGGCTTTGACTGCGGGACGCATTACCGATTTATCCACGGTAGTCCAGCGCAGTCCATATCGGACAAACGCATTGAAACCACGAACGGCTACCGCGCCAAACCCCGGCATGTGAATCGAATGAATGCTCTTCGGGATGAGCTGTGAGCGGAACGCCGCAGTGTTGCAAAGCACAAAGCGGCTCGCCCGTTCGGAACGTCGCCCTGCGGCCCCCATGGAAATCGCTCCGCCCCAGTCGTGGGCGATGAACGTGATCTGCTGCAGATCCAGATGCTCGATCAATGCGATCAGGTTTTCGATGTGGTCTTCGAGGCGATACGGATAGTCCTGCGGTTTATCAGAGAAACCACATCCCAGATGATCTATCGCGATACAGCGATAGTTACTGGACAGGTCCTTGATCAAGTTACGCCAGGCGAAACTCCAGGTCGGGTTGCCATGCACGAAGACGAGGACCTCACCAGAACCTTCATCGACATAGTGCAGCCGGTGGCCGTCCCGCTCGAAGTAATGCGAAGCGAACGGGTATTCATCAGCAAAACCACTGCGATCGGGAGACGTCATGAGGGAATGGTTGTCTGGAGGGTTTGGAAACGGAAGCCGCCGGGGGACTGCTCCGCCAAAAAATTGCAGAGATATCCTCACTGATGCATCAATCAGAACCAGTCTGGAGCGAACAGCATGTTCCGGGCTCTACCGGGGTTTCGGCGTGCCTGTCTTGCGGAGGCCGCGGTTGTGAATCAGTTCTCCGAGGAGGTCGGCAAGCTGATCGTTGACCTTGTCCGCCTGGGCAAAGCTTAATGCAATTCGCAGTCGAGAGGTACCCTCCGGGACCGAAGGTGGGCGAATTGCTCCGACGAGAAATCCGTAGTGTTCCAGTTCCGCCGCGATCTGCACCGCCCGGAACGGATCATTGAGGATGATTGGAATGATGGGCCCAACCGCGTTTTCACAATACGGGATTCCGGCAGCCCGCAGCTGCTTGCGAAAGCGATGTGCGGCGGTCAGCAGTTGCTCTCGGCGTTGGGGCTCGTTCTGGATGATCTCGATAGCCGTCATGGAGGCCGCACAGGCGGCAGGGGTGAGCGAGGTCGAGAAAATCTGCGTGCGGGCTTTGTTCCACAACCAGTCGATCAACTGATGGGAGCCAGTGACAAAGCCCCCCTGCGAGCCAATTGCTTTGCTGAGAGTGCCGATCCGGACCGCCACGCGGTCTTCCACTTCCATCCATTCCGCGGCGCCCCGTCCGTGTATCCCCATAACGCCCGTACCGTGGGCTTCATCGACAACCAGCGCGGTATCATAACGGTCGCAGAGATCACAGATCTCGTTCAGAGAGGCGACATCACCATCCATACTGAACAGACCGTCGGTCACGATCAACCGTTGCCGGTAGCCGGAGGCATTCTCGAGTTTCGCCCGGAGCGCGTTCATATCATTGTGTGGATAAACGGCGACTTCGGCGCGGCTTAACCGGCAGCCATCGATCAGGCTGGCGTGGTTGAGTTCATCGCTGAGAATGAGGTCCTGCTCGTTTGTTAATGCGCTGACGACACCCAGGTTTGCGGCGTAACCGGATGGGAACAGGATCGCCGCTTCGGCGCGTTCGAACTCGCACAACTTCTCTTCAAGCAATACATGCCAGTCGGTGCGCCCACAGATCAGAGCGCTGGCCCGCGCCCCTGCTCCGGCATTTTCCATTGCCGTGCGAGCGGACCGAATCACACGTGGGTCATGCGCCAGGCCCAGGTAATCGTTCGACGCATAGTTCTTGAGCAGATGACCGTCGATCTCGCACGTACCATCGGCGTGCGGAGTAACGCGTCGCCGGGACCGTTTCAGTCCGGCCGACTCCAGTTCTTTCAACGCTGTCGGCATCCAGGGAAAACTGACCCCGTTGGCCGGACTCACAGAGCGCTCACTATTCACGGACAGACCTCATTGTCAGGCGACTCATCGTCAGTTGAGGGAAATTTCATGGTGACTCAATTGCTCGAATCCCGAATCGGTTATCAGGTAGTTGTGTTCCAGGCGAACACCACCGATACCTTCGATATACATTCCCGGTTCCAGAGTCACGACATCACCCGCCAGCAGAGTATCCGTACTTTCTGGAACGAGAATGGGGGATTCGGGATGACCGAGACCGATACCATGGCCCGCGTGATGCCCCAGTGCCGGATAACCAGCGTCGAGCATCGGTTGCGTGACAGTCTCGTAAACACTACTGGCGGAGATGCCCGCTTTCAGATACGCCGCGCCCGCTTTCAGGCACGCGTGGCAGATGTCAAAAACCTTCTGCTGATCACTCGTCGGTTCGCCGACCGCATACGCATTCGTAAAGTCCGAACGGTATCCGTGCAGCACGACGGAATAGTCCAGCAGGAAGATATCCTGTTCCTGTAATTTATAGTCGGTAGGTAAGCCACCCGCTTTGGGCATCTGGCTGTTGTTCGCACGGAAGTCACCATAGACCAGACCGGGGCGTCCCGCGGCGGCG
>PABD01000090.1 GCA_002702685.1 Planctomyces sp. | reverse complement strand
CTCCGTCGGCGTCGGACAGCACCAGATGTGGGCCGCGCAGTACTACAAGTTCCGCAAACCGAAGCACTGGTTGAGCAGCTCGGGACTCGGCACGATGGGCTTTGGCCTTCCCGCCGCCATGGGAGTGCAGGCCGCGCATCCCGATTCGCTCGTGATCGACATTGATGGTGACGGTTCGTTCCAGATGAATATCCAGGAACTCGCCACGCTCAAATGCGAAAACCTGCCGGTGAAGATTCTCCTCCTCAACAACCAGCACCTCGGAATGGTGGTGCAGTGGGAGGACCGCTTTATGGAAGGTCGTCGTGCCCATACCTATCTCGGCCCGATCGACAAACCGGAATGGCTGGGTGATGGCGACGGCAGCCACTATGAAGAGACCTATCCGAACTTCGTCCAGATCGCCAGAGGCTACGGCATTCAGGCCCGTCAGGTCCGCAGCAAGAAAGAATACGCCGAAGCCCTCAAGGAAATGATCGAGAGTGACGGCCCGTACCTCCTGGACGTACTGTGCACCTACCAGGAACACGTCCTCCCCATGATCCCCAGCGGCGGCACCGTCAAAGACATGATCCTCGACTAGGCCGTCCGGCCTCTTGGGGCGGCTTGTGGGCGCCTAACGTCGTTGACGCGTGGTTTTGCGCCGCCAGCGGGGGGAAGGGTTTTCGGGACAGCAATCGGAATCCACCGATGGTGGGTAGCCCGGACAATCTCGGAACGAGTTGTCCGGATTGCGAAGCAATGAGCCGAACGCTTCTTTGATATAGAACAAAGTAAAACAGATCGACCCGGATGGGGTCGATCTGTTTTTTTATGTCTGTTGCTCGTAGAGCCAATAACGAATGGGAGAACCGCTTCAGTCCTCTCTCATGGATTGTCTGTTGGTGAGAGAAGAGCCTCACTCGTGATTCGTGCGGCCGGTCGCTGTGGGGAGCATTCGGGATCACGCCTGCGCTCGCATTGCTGGGCGAGCCAGAGAGTGCCAGCCGGGGGAGTGCAAGCCGCGAGTGGCGTGCGGAGGGGAGCATCTTGAGTGGCGAACTCCAGATTTGAATGACCTCTTTGTTATCTGTGCAAATCTGTGTTCATCTGTGGTTCAAAAAAAGAACGAAGACACGCACCCCGCACGACGCTGGCGCGATTGTACGGGGCTACCCGTAGGAGAAGGATTGTACGGGGCTTCCCGTGGATTCAAGACTGCACGGGGCAACTCGTCGATCACTAAGGTTAACCGAGAATCTGGTCGACGGAGTCTTTGAAGATGACTTCGAACATCAGCCAGGCCATGAAGAGGGTGAGGGCCAGGTTGAAGGATTGGCCGATAATGTAGAGGACGAGGGGTTTGCCCCCTTCGATCTGTTTGGCCAGTTCCCGGAAGTTGGTTTCGAGACCGATGCTGACGAACGCGAAGCAGAAGAACCAGCCCCGCAGCGTATTGGCTGTTCCGTTGTAGATGCTTTCCATCATCTTGTCGCCGACGGGAAGCGTACTGGCGAGGTAAGAGAAGATCAGCGATGCGCCGATGAAACCGATGACGAATTTGGGAAAGCGGTACCAGATTTCCCAGAGCGTGGGTTTCGGGGCATCGGCCGATTTCGAATCGATTTTCAACACCCAGAAGATGGCGACACAGAACGCGATGACACCGATCAGGATGTTCTGAATCATCTTCACCGTGATCGCCACCTGCTCTGCTTCAGGGCCGAGCATGGAGCCGGCCGCGGCAACGGCGCCGGTGGCGTCGATCGTGCCGCCCATCCATGCACCCCCCAGGACTTTGCTCATGCCGGTGGCGTCGATGACATACGGCATGACGACCATCATCACGGCGGTGAAAGCGAGGGAGAGGCCGATCGCCATCGACAATTCTTCTTTCTTCGCGCGACAGGCGGCGGCGGTGGCGATCGCGGCGGAGACACCGCAGACGGACATGTCGGCGGAGATGGTCATATTCAGGCTCGGAGAACTGATCTTGAGCAGTTTCTGACCGATCAGATAAGTCGTGACGAGCACGATCGGAGTCACGACCCAGGCGACGAAGATACCGGGGACGCCGAGGACAAGGAGTCGTTCCAGCAGGATATCCGCGCCCAGAAGGACGAGGCCGGTTTTGATGTAGAACTCTGTTCGCACCCCCGGTTTCAGCCATTCCGGAGTGCCGAGAATATTACTGATCAGGAGTCCGACGAGCAGTGCCCAGACGGGGTACTCGATTCCCCACGCCTTGATCGAAGCCTGTGACGCGAGGATGTAGGCGATATTCGTCAGGATGAAGATCACCGGAAACGCGATCAGAAACTGTTTGCCTTTGCCTTCCATACACTGCACGCCGATTCCGAAGAGGACAAGGCTGACGAGGAAGACACCGAATACCGGGGGGACGAGATTGGCGGGAGGCTTCTCACCCGCTTTGTCGTGCTTGAAGTACGCATCCAAGGGAGAGGACTCCCACTTCTGCAGCTTGGTGATCCATTTGCTCGTTGGGTTTTCAGTGACCGCCGTCTCAATCTCGGTCACTTCCTCCCGCTTCGCTTCGATGAGGTCCTGGTCGGGTGAATCTGCCTGTTTGAGTTCCTGTATTTCTGATCTCAGCGTTTCGATCCGAGTCACCTGATCGTCCATATCCGCCGGTCGCGACGAGTAAACAGCCAGGAAACCGACGGCCAGAATGATCGCGCCCAGCCAGATCGCCCACCAGTCCTCCTTGCGATACAGATCGCTCCACGAAGTCGTTCCCGCGGAGGTCACGATGTCGTCATTGGCGTCGGGGGTCGGTTCGGAGTCGGCAGGCTGTGAGGACATGGCGGGTAGGCTTCGATTCTGGAGGAGGGGATCGGGGGTCGGAATGTCAGGTTCAATAATGGTAATTGCCGGAGGCGCATTGTCCCCATTCTGACTGAAAATTCAATTAAGCAGCGCTGGTTGCAGTGGGCTGATGTTCATACTCCAGGGCCTGGATTCGGAACGAGGTGGTAAATTCGGCATTTTCGGCACTTTTTACTCAGGTTGCTTACTCGGACGGGACAATTCATGAAGTCCCTGTGCGAGCTCTGCCGAAATTAGACGAATGGCTGCGCTTAGTTCCGGAGGCGCGCCGCTTCTTAATTGGATTTCAGGAGGCCCCTGAACCTTTCGTTCGAGTTGAGTGAATGACTGGTATTTCGTCAAATGTCGGCCTGATCAGTGGTATCAATATCAAGGATCTGGTCGACCAGCTAATCAGCCTGGAACGCCAGAAGGTGTCCCGGTTGGAGTCGCGCGTCAAGACGTTCGAGTCCACCCAACAGGGGATCGACCTGCTGTCGTCCAATTTGACGATATTCAAGGGGCTCTTCGGCACCCTGAATACGGAGTCGGCCCACGAGCAGACCAAATCGTCGCTGACCGACGCCACTCAGTTGTCCGTCACTGCTTCCGGCCTCGATGCCATCGGGACCTACACGCTGCAGACGCTGCAGATGAGCGATAACGATCAGTATCGCTCCAAAGGATTTGCCGATCGTGATACGACCACCCTGGGAACCGGCAGCATCACGATTGCCTCCGGCGGTTTTCTCAATGAACCGACTCTGGTGGAAGAACTGAACGCCGGAGCGGGGATTCGCCGGGGCAAGTTCGAAATCACGGACCGCAGCGGCGCTAAGGCGGAGATCGATATTTCCTCCGCTTACACGGTCGACGAAATTCTCACCGCCATTAACAGCAATGAAGAGATCGACGTCGAAGCCTTCGCCGAAGGCGACAAGATTGTGCTGCGCGATCGCACCGGCAGCACGACGAGTAACCTCATCGTCAATGATTTGAGCGGTGGACAGGCGGCTGCGGACCTCGGGATCGCCGGTTCCGTCAGCGCCGACAAAATTTCCGGTTCCAGTATCTTTTCGTTGACGAGCGCATTCAAACTCAGTGACCTCAATGACGGAAACGGGTTCCGCCTGAACTCCGCCTCCGAGGATCTCGTCATCACGCTGACCGACGACACCGTGATCGAAGTCGATCTCGAAGAGATCACGAACATTCAGGGTTTTCTGAACGCGATCAACAATCACGACGACAACGGGGGCAAACTCCTCGCCAGCCTGGAGAACGGTCGCCTCAAGCTGGAAGATCTGTCCGGCGGAGGGGGGAGCAGCAGCTTCTCGGTTGCCGACGGAGAGAATGCGGATGTCATTGCGCAGTTGGGCCTCGATGTCAGCGAGAGTGGGGGAGTCATTACCGGGCGCAAGTTGGCCGGGGGGATGAACTCCGTCCTGCTGCGGAACCTCAACGGGGGCTCCGGCATCGGGACGATGGGGAGTCTCGACCTGACCGACCGGGCGGGGAACAGCGCCACGGTCGATTTATCCAACGCCGAATCGCTCGATGAAGTTCTGACGGCGATCAACGACGCGGAAACTCTCGGCGGGACGAAGCTGAAGCTGCGTGCGTTCGTCAACAGCGACGGCACGGGAATCACGATTGAGGACTTCTCAGGGGCGACCGATTCTAACCTGATCATCGCCGACAACGGGGGGACGATCGCGGCGGACCTGAATATCACGGTTGACGCGGCCGAGACCTCTGTCGAATCCGGGTCATTGAATCTGCAGTACGCCAATAACGCGACGAAGCTCTCTCAATTCACAAACGATAATTCACTTACCAACGGCACCATTCGAGTCACCGATGCCGCCGGACGGGATTTCACAGTCGCTGTCAGTTCCGCGGTCACCGACATCGCCGGTTTGATCGAGCGTGTCGCCCTGCAGCAGGGAGACATCACGGGCGATGCGGACGTGCTGCTGTCGAACCTTAACGGAGGAGCGGGCGTCGGCACTCTCGGGTCGATCGATGTGACGGACCGGGCGGGACGGACCGCGACACTGGACCTCTCCGGCGCGACGACACTGGATGATGTCATCGACGCCATTAACAACGCGCAGGACGCCGGGTTGAACGACCTCGCGCTCGAAGCCCGCATCAACGACGCGGGGACAGGGATCATCATCGAAGACACGTCGGGTTCCACCGCGAGTAACCTGATCATCTCGGACGTCGGTGGCTCGACCCTGGCGGCCGGACTGAATATCAACGCGAATGTGGCGACGAGTTCGGTCAACAGTGGCGACCTCGATCATCAGTCCGTTCGTGTGGTGCTGAACTCTTATGGCGATGGTTTTGAGTTCGTTGACTACTCCGGAGGGGCGGGCCAGCTCAGCATTGAAGATATCGACGCCGATACGGCGGAGGACCTCGGCATTCTGGGCGATGGCAGCACCGGTGGGGATGGTCGGTCGCGCATCTATGGTCGCCTGGCGACCGTGGTTGATGTGGAAGCCGACGATACGCTCGACGATGTCCTCGAAAAACTCGGGCAGGACACGCGCAACGCGACCGCGTCCGTCTTCAACAGTGGTTCCAGCTTCAATCCTTATCACCTCACGCTGACGACCGATAACGGATTCAAGAACCGGGTGGCGATCAGCACGAGTGGCATTGATTTCAGTTTCGATCAGACGAGTGTCGCGAAGGACGCCCGCCTGCGGTTGGGGGATGAAGTCGATACCGGCTTTATTCTGTCGTCGAGCACGAACTCATTCGAAAAGGTAGCGGGGCAACTCGATGTTAACGTGACGAAAGTCGCCACGACGTCGACCGAAGTGAACGTGACCCGCAATACCAACAACATCAAAACGCAGCTGACAACCTTTGTCACCACATTCAATACACTGGTGTCGACTTCCAAGGAACTGACGAAGTTCGATGTCGAGGCGAACACCAAAGGGATTCTGCAGGGAAGTGGTCTGGTCCTGCGTGTCCGGCAGCGAATGGATGCCATGCTGACGAAGAAGTTCGGGCAGAACACGAATGTTCGCGATCTGTCGCAGTTGGGGATCACGTTCGATGAAGGGGGAAAGATCAAATTTGATTCTTCCCGCTTTGACGCCATGGTCACCTCCAACCCGGAGGACGTGACCGACTTCTTCCTGAATTCCACGAACGGATTCGCCGCAGCGGGCGAAGATGTGATTGAAGCGTTGATCGGGGATGAAGGGGCGGCGACTCTCGAGAACGAGGCGCTGCAGACATCGATCGACAGCCTGAATGTGCGTATCGAACAACTCGACGAAATTCTGGAAGTCCGCAAGCAACGCTTACTGACCCAGTTCGTCAACATGGAAAGTATCCTGGGGCAATTACAGTCACAGCAGCAGACGTTGTCCCAGATCGTAGCAGTCAAACGGCCAGCGAGTAGTTCCTAGGACGTGAGATGACGATCGATAACTACACAATCGATCTTTATCTCAACCCGGCAATCACACTCGGTGGCCAGTTAACTTTGTATCAGTTCAGTTGAAGGATAGCGGATGAATCCTGCGAACGAATATCTCGAAAACCGGGTCATGACGGCCACTCCGGAGCAACTTCACCTGATGGTGGTGGATGGTGCGATCAGAAAAGCGAAGCAGGCACAGATGGCGATGGAGAACAAGGAGTTCGAAGCCAGCCACAACGCGCTGAATGAGAGCCGTGATTTCGTGATGGAAATCATCACCGGGATGAAGCACGTGGGGAACACGGAACTCATCCTGCAACTCAAGTCGATGTTTGCGTTCGTCTACAAACGGCTGGTCGAGGCGGACATGGAACGGAATCCGCTGCATATCACAGAGGCCCTCGAAGTGCTCGAACACCACCGTGAAACCTGGCTGCAGCTCTGCGAAGAAATCAAACACCAAAAAAAGGTGCCTCCCACTCATCAGCTTGATGGTCCCCACGGCTGGATTTCCTGAACACCCCAACGGGGCGGGCGAGCCGAGCCCGGGTTCAACGAGAATGGCCGGAGTTGCGTGAGTTCGGTGAGTGGGTCGTTTCCAATTGTCAGTCAATTGGAGTAAAATGCGGGGAATAGTCAGTCTGGTTCTCTGCCGCACTGCTCAGTGTCGGACGATCTAGTGTCGCACTAATATCGTGTCGCACTAATTTCGTGTCGGACGGCTTGTTGTCAGGCCGTCCCACGACACGCGGCGGAGTCCCCATCGCTAGCGACTTTCCCGGAACTGCACCCATTATGGCCGCCTCACCATCACCCACCGATCTTCTGGCCGTGGAATCGCTCCATCAATTGCCGGATGAGCAGTACGCCCAGGCGCTGCTCGACGCCGGTCTTATGAAGCCCTTAACCGCCAAACAGAAAAGCAAAGCGGAACGACCTCTCGGGGAACTGCTGGCGGAACGTCTCCAGCAGAAATGGATCGACGACGGCCTGGTGAAACGGGCGCTCCGTCTGTTGCCCGAAGGAATGGTCGCCTGGTCGGCGGAATCGTTGCTGCCGCCGGTTCTCGATGTCTCCACCGAAGCCGAGTTCCTGAAGACGGTGGATGAACTGACCCGGCTGACAAGTTCCCCCCGGTCGATCAGTCCGAAGAAGCGGGTCCAGCTATCCAAACAGTTGTACGACTGCCTCCATTTTCTCGGGTCGAGCCAGTCGGAATTCACTCCGGCGACACCCTACCAGTTACTCCGCGTCGTCGAGATTTTCATCAAAGGGGGGGCGATCTGGTCCATCGCCGAGTTCTGGGAGATCTATCGCTGGGTTGCTACGCAGTTTCTGCATCTGCTCGCATCCCGCGAAACCCTCGTGGGAACGAACGCGACCCCGGTACAGATGCTTGTTCTCGAAGGGGAACTTCCCTGGCTGGCGGGTTTGTTGTTCGGATCGGCGGATCGTTTCCGCGAGTACGGGGAATCGGGACAGAAGACGCTTCGCAAGGCCCTCAAAAAATCCCTCGACAACGACGGCACTCCGAGTGCGTCGATCATCGACTTTCTCGCCGAATGGCTGGCCCCGCTGATTCGGGGTCACTTCTGGGGGAAACTCTTCGGACAGGATGTGTGGAAGAAGAAACAGGTGGAGCTGTACGAAGATCTGCTCGAACATGCGTCGCTTCTGTGTCGACCCTCGGGCCGCCTGATGCTTTCGGCCGAGGGAGAGTCCAATCATGCCGCCATGCTGGAGAGCGCGCTGCGCCAGTCGGAGTTCGCCAATAACAGTAAGGCACTGAAGTTCGTCACGAACGTGGCGTCGATCCCGGCGGCGAGCCGTAATGGGCTGATGGTCAAAAGTCGCAGATGGGGGAAGGTCAAGAAGTCGATCTCAACTCAATCCGACTGGGCGGAACTGGCACTGATGCGGTCGAACTGGGCGCTCGATGCCGATTCGATCGTGGTCGCGCATCACGAAGGGGCGGCGCCTCAGATCGAAATGAGCGCGCTGGGCGAGCGGTTGTTCCAGGGTGCGTGGGAAGTCGAAGTTAAAATCCGTGGGCAGAAACGCAAGTTGACCCACGAATGGGAATGCGCCTGCTGGTATTCGGATAAGGAGAGCGATTACCTTGAACTCGCGCTCGCCATCACCGACGAGATCACCGTCAATCGCCAGATCGTGCTGTCGCGCGGGGATCATTTTGCGATGCTGGTCGAATCGAGCTATCCGGCGGGCGAACAACAGGTCGAAATCTCTTCCCGTTTGCCGCTGGCCACCGGTGTCGAAGCGACCGCCGACCAGCCGACACGCGAGTGGCGTCTGAATGTTAAGAAACAGGCCATCCGCATCTTTCCGCTCGACGAACCGCAGTTCAAAACCTACAAGACCGACGGCGAAATGCTGATCCGGGATGGTATGCTCGAGCAACGTCAATCCGGGATCGGGGGAGCGATCAATGTCCTCTTCCTCGACTGGCACCCCCGCCGCAACCGGGAACGGGTCGAATGGCGAAACCTCACGATCACCGAGAACCGCCGCGTGGTCGCTCCCGGCGAAGCCTTTGCGGCACGGGTCCGATTGAAGAACCGGCAATGGATGTTCTATCGGGGGCTGCGATCCGGCTGGGAATGGCCGCGTGCGGTGTTGGGGCTGCACACCAACTACGAAACAGTCCTCGGGCATGTGTCTTCGACGGGGGATATTGAAGCCCTCGTGAATGTGGAGTAGGGAAGGCTTACCTTGTCTACGCACGGGATGGGGCCGATTGGCTACCCGGCTTGTGACACTCGCCCCGCATTTCGTGCTCGATCACCAATTCGGGCGCGCCCGTTTGCGGGTGATTCACCTGATTGTGCGATGGGGGAAGCGATCCCTGTTACTCCTGCGCTCCGACTGCTGGGCGAGCCAGACGGTGCCACCCGGAAGAGTGAAAGCCGCGCGTAGCGCGTTTAAATGGGGGATTTTGTCAGTTCTATTGCTGAAGGAACTGGCGACGAATCCGTTTTTGGCCGGTCCGCGCATTTCAATTCGCGGTGCGGCGCGGAATAATAGAGAGAAGGGTGGCTCCGATTGGTCAGGACGTCTGCCCGTCACTCCATAATTCCCTGTTCCGCCAATTCTGGAAGGCCGAGCAGTTACTATAGAACAGGTGGGAGGTATCTCCATGAGCACCATTGACGCCAGCCGAACGACGCAGGTTCTGGTCCGTTACGGCACCATTCCCCAGGTGGAACGCACCACCAGTCTCATCGCGGAGGAAGTCCCTCGCGGAGCGCGGGTGGTCATTCGCACAGACCGTGGCGAGGAACTGG
>PABD01000089.1 GCA_002702685.1 Planctomyces sp. | reverse complement strand
TTGTAGTGGCATTTGTAGTAGCAGTCTGTAGGCATTTTGGCTGAAGTCCGTAGCCATTTTGACTCAAGGCTGCCCGGCAGTAAAGCATCAGCACGCTGCTCACTTCTGCAAAAGCCAGTCGCCTCAAGCGTCCATCGGCGCCGGTGTGGCAGTTGAGACAGGTGCCGGTCGGGGGGATGGCGGCGTGCGCGGCTTTCTCGACGGTGTTATGGCAGTATCGGCAGTCGAGCTTCAATTCGCCCGCGTGCAGCTTGTGGCTGAACGGAATTTCCTGAAGCGGCGCATAACCGGCGTTGATGGTTTTCGGGGACGCGCCGTAGTTCACGATGAGGCCGATGTAAATCACGGCGATCGTGCCCACGCCTCCGAGGAGGGTGAGGATTTTGTTCGTCCAGGCCGGGAACTGAAATAACTCTCGTTTTTCCATTGCAGAGTCTGTTTCGATATGAAGTGTCTGTTAGCCGGAAAACGGGACGGGTCGAAGCCCGTGCATGCTCAGGCGGTTTCTGGTATCACGGCGGGGTCGGTTCTGTTCGAATGATTCGAACCCTGCCGCGGCAGCATCCGGGACCGATTCAAGTCACACAATTTTCAATAGCGAAATCGCGAGCGAATTGGTCCAGGAAGCAATTGCCAATTCTTCAGAACACCCGTAGCTGTTGAACTCACACTGTCGAGCAACACGCTGTGAATCAAAAAGCTGTGAATCAAATCACTGTGTACTTCCCATTCCGATGCGTAACTCGCTTTGAATGAGATCAACCTGTTGTTGAATCCACATTCGTCACGAACAGTGGGTTCCTTAAACGCCAGGAACCCTGGTGACATCAGTCCCCATGGTGAAATGGGGTCTCGATGAGAAGTTGAATTTCAGCGTGTAGTCTGATTTCAGCTTTCAGTCTGTTTACAGTGCGAAGTCTGGTTGGAGCAGAGGGGCTGAAGATATTCTCAAGGTGTTTAAATCGGAGAACATAGAAAGGTAAAGCTGAGGCAAGGAGATAAAATGCAGCAGCCTTAAGTTCCCATCACAACTCGAATTGAGGTGGTCCGGGGGTCGGTATTCAAACCGCGAGCATCGTAGTTCCTCTATCGTAAAATAAAAAGTACCTGTAACTCCTTTTCGAAAATTTCTCATTGATGAGAAACGATCTCTTGATTTGTAAGACCTCGGTGCTATCTGCTTTTCTGCAGGTTCTCACTTCCAGGTCGGCGCGATTCGCTGTCGCGTGACGCGTAGCGGACCGGATTTCCATTGCACGAATGTTAAACGGGGCAGGCAAAGCGGAATATGAATGGGTTGCGTCCGATTCCCCGGGATGAGAATCTATAGCGGGTTCCGTTAATCTGTTTGACTGACGGAATGCAATCGCGCTGCGGCTCCGATTCCACTTCTGATGAGTTCCCTCTGACCTGAAAGCAATGTCATGAATACCTTCCGCCTCTGGCTCAACGTGCTGATGCCCCTGATGCTGTTTTCGCCCGCGTTCATCGTGGAAGTCGCCGCGGCAGAGATTCCCATTCAGCAGGTGGTCGGTCCGGAGATTCCGGGTAAGTACAAGCACCCGGCTTCGATTACCGAACTCGACAATGGTGATCTGCTGGTCGTCTACTTCGGTGGCGATGGAGAGTACCAACCGGGGACGGCGATCTATGGCGTGCGGCTTGCCAAAGGGGAGTCAAAATGGAGTGAGCCGGTGATGCTGGCCAACACACCGGAACGGATGGACGGGAACGCCGTCATCTGGCAGACGCCGCATCAGGATGTCTGGTTGCTCTATGTCACCCGTTACGGCAAGGAATGGAGCACCGCGCGGATCAAACTGAAGATCTCAACGGATGGCGGCCGGACCTTTTCCGATTCGATGCTGGTCACCGAAGAGATCGGGTACATGGTGCGGAACAAACCGATCGTCAAACGCGACGGGAACTATCTCATTCCGATCTACCACGAGTACGGCACCGATACGGAAGTCTCTGATGGTCGCAATACCGGGTTGTTTCTGCACTACGATGTTGAAGAACGGACTTTCACCAAGTCACAGGAGTTTGGTTATCGCAAAGGGGTCGAGCAACCGGCGGTGGTGCAATTGAGCGACGAACACTTCATCGCCTATTGCCGTCGCGGGGGGGATTATAATGAGACCGATGATGGCTGGATGGTTTTCACCGAGTCTCATGATGGGGGCTGGACATGGACTCCCGGAACGGATTCTCCCTTCCCGAATCCCAACTCGGCGATCGATCTGACCCAGTTGGCGAATGGGCACCTGCTGCTGATCTATAACGATCACATGTTCAAACGCCGCAAGCTGACGGTTGCCCGCTCAACCGATGGTGGCAAGACCTTCCCGAATCTCAAGGTGCTGCTGGATGATGACGCGGGTATGGCGTATCCGTATATGATCCAGGCGAAGAACGGAGATATCCACGTGATCTTCACCTATAACAGGGTGAAGGTAATGCATGCGGTCTTCCAGGAAGACGATCTGCTGAAGTAACACGCTCGCGAACCTGCTGTTCTTTACAGAAGCTTCGGTCGCGAAGTTTAGTGGAAAATGCGTGACGCCGTTCGCTGGCGGCAAGTGCGTGTTAAAATGTGACGGTTATACGGCTTCGTTCCGCGGAGGTGAATTTTCTCATTTTGCGGGACGATAGCCTGTGTATGATTGCCACCGAATTCGAAACATTGCAGGCCCACCCGGACTATGTCCGCGTGCTGAACGCTTACCTCGAAGCGGAGAAGAATCTCCCCGAGGATCAGGCCTCCGTTCCCCGTCTGCTTGAGGTTGCAGAAGTGCCGACCGCGCGGTTGTCGGCGATCCACGGGAATCTGATCGCCCTCGATTATCTCCGGTTTGAATTGGCGGACCGCCATTCCGGGTTACAGTACAAGGTGACGACCTCGGCCAAACAGTCGCTGAACCTGCTCGAGAAGATCATGGCGGGCGACGAAGCGGTCGCCGCTTAGATCCTGTCCAGGACAAGTGTGGCGGCTATCGTACCCGAAAATCCCTTGAAAGTAGCAGGCTGCGCCGCCAGAACACGCCAGGGTTATCTGGAATTTGCGGTAGCTTCCGTTCGTCCTTCAGGCAGTCCGTGTCGGAACTTTTGCTCCACCTGTGGGCCCGTACCGGCTTTGGGCTTGCGGCAGGCTGCCCCGCCTGCGTTAATGAAATGAAGATGTATTGGAACCAAGGAGCAGCCGCTGGCTCCCTTCGGTAATCGTTTCATTCCAGCTCTGATTGCGAAAGACGTTCGTCCCGCCTGTAGAAGAGCTCCAGCGCAGATGAGGGGAACCCTCCTATGTATGACGTCCAGAGTCGACGTGAATTCCTGAAGGCCGTGGCGGCCCTCGGGGTTGCTTATCCCGCCGTATCCCACCTGCCGGCCCTGGCAAACAATGCGATCAGCCCGAACGAAAAGCTCGACATTGCCGTCGTCGGTGTCGCCGCTCGTGGTCGCGCGAACCTGAACGGGGTTGCCGGTGAGAACATTGTCGCCCTGTGCGATATCGACAGCGTCCGATTGAATGAAGCCGCGGCCGACTTCCCGTCCGCCGCGCTTTACGATGATTACCGACGCATCTTCGATCACAAGCTCGACGCCGTTGTCTGCAGCACTCCCGACCACATGCATGCCTTCGTGGTGTGCGAAGCCCTCAAACGCGGGTTGCCGGTTTACTGCGAGAAACCGCTCACGCATTCGATCTCGGAAGCCCGCAAGATTCTCAAGCTGGTGAAAGAGCACAATAACATCACGCAGATGGGGAACCAGATTCACTCCAGCGGTAACTACCGTCGGGTGGTGGAACAGATTCAGTCCGGCGTGATTGGCGATGTTCGCCAGGTGCTCGTCTTCATGCCGCCGGTGGAACACTTTGCCGTTGGCACGCGTGTCGAGGAATCGACTCCGCCGGAAACGGTCAACTACGACATGTGGCTGGGGCCCGCACCTTATCGGCCCTTTCATACTTCGCACTTCCACTTCGACTGGCGTTACTGGTGGGACTTCGGCGGTGGACAGCTGGCCGACTTCTGGTGTCACTACTCGGACCTCGCCTACTGGGCGCTCGATCTCAAATACCCGACCCGTATTTCCGCGGTGGGCGAGAAAGGGCACGATGGCGCGAACGAAGTTCCGAAGCATCTGCAGGTGACCTACGATTTCCCCGCCCGCGGCAGCAAACCGCCGGTGAAACTGATCTGGTCGCACGGCAAGTTCAAACCCGAAGGGGCCGAAGTGCTCGACAAACCGAACGGCGTGCTGTTCGAAGGGGACAAGGGACGACTCTGGTCTGATTATTCGAATCACCAGATCGTGCTGCAGGATGGTTCCGAAGCTGTGCCGGTCAAACCGTTTATCGCCGATTCCATCGGGCATCACGCCGAGTGGCTGGAAGCAATCCGCACCAATGGGACGACCGGTTCGCCGTTCAGCTATGGTGCGGTCCTCACGGAAGGGGGATTGCTGGGGAATATGTCCTACCGCCTCGGTAAAGAGATCGAGTGGGATGCGGAAGCGATGAAAGCCACGAACGCACCGGAAGCAGACGCGATCATCAGCCGCGAGTACCGCGAAGGCTGGTCGCTCGACGTCTGAGCCGAGACGCTGCAATCGTTATAATTGACATGATCGAAGCCACCCGTGCGACTGGACGCGCGGGTGGCTTTTTTGCATTTCTCACCGGCTGTTTATTTCCTGTGGAACTGACCTTCGCTCAATTGCGATTTGCTTCAACTGAAATTGTGACCTAAGTTTGAGGATACTCAGGATCGCTACCGGTCCGACTCTCCTTTGCCCGCGGTGGCCCGCCGTATGTGTTTGTCTTGTGACATACGAGCGACACCTCCCGCGAAATTCATTTCGCGCTGCCTCAGGTTCAGGACAGGTATTCTCAGGAATCACATTGATGTTCAGTGAAACCAATTCCACTGAGGACCAGAATTCTCAGGTGGAACAGCCAGAAGCCTCCAATCCGGTGCAGCGGGAAAGTGCGCATTACGTGCCCACCTCGGCTGAGGTAGGAGAACGGATCGAACATTTGCTCGACGCGACGGAACAATTGACGGCGAGTTGGAGCAAGTCGTTTCATCATTACGATCAGCGCCGCGACCATCGGATTCCGCATGAAGCGGATCTGTTGCTGGTGCCGGTCGCGGATCAGGATGAAATGCCGAATGGCGATCCGGGGCTCGTCCTCTGCAAGGACGTCTCGAACAATGGCTTCGCTTTTTATCATCAGAAGCCGATCGTGCATCGCAAAGTCGCGATCCTGCTCCCGTTTACACCCAAGCGTCAGGAACTCATGCTGGCGAAGCTCGTCTGGTGTCGCTTTACGCAACACAACTTCTATTGCTCCGGGGCACGCGTTCTGCGGAAGGCGTCGTTCCCGTTCGACAAGCGGTGGACAGAGATGGAACTCTCGCAGTGGTGAAAGGTAAGCGGATAAGATTAACCACACCTCAATCTGAGCGATGAGTTTTTAATGCTGACAGCGATCGCAGGCATCGGAGTTCGATGCGGCGTGTCCTCTTCGGCCCGTGATCCACAGGCGATTGCGCGCGAAGACTTTGTAGCCCCAATCGGCCACTGTGCGCAGTACCGGCAGCCGCGAGAGACCGACCAGTTTGCGGTAACCGAGGGTGCCGTAGATCTCTCGAAAGGCGTCGGCTCCGCGGACCCATTCTCCATCCGCGCGACGGACATGCATCTGGGCCATCAGGGCGTCGCCCGTCGTACCGTGTTGCGCTGCGCTAAAATCGGCGGACGCGATGTCGAGCAACCGGAGCTGTTGGTGTTCGTCCTGGCTGCGAACGAAGTTGATCTCGCGGCGGCAGAGGGGGCAGTCGCCGTCGTAGAAGACTTCCAGTTGAGCCGACTTCTCTTGAGACTGTTGATTTGGAGACTGTTGGTGTGGCGTGCGTGAGTCGATCATGACATCCAGTTCCCTTCGATGAGCGGTATCAGCAATAGAAGCGAACGCACGCTCCAGCAGCAGGTGCGTATCCAGTTCGTCAGTACCAGGCGGCGGCAGGAATCGGCGCAGAAGGTTTTACCCAGACGACTGTGGCAGGGGACCTGCAGCAGGAACGTCGAGACCCAGATAACCGCGAGTGCGATCATGCTCGCTGTAAACAGGGTCGCCGGGATCGGGTTGATCGGCAACGCCCAAAGCAGGCAACCGGTCGCCAGTTCGGTGAGCATCGCAGGCAGCACGACGATGGAAGTCCGCTGCTGGTGGCTGAGCGAATATCCCACGAACCCCGGCTCACCCACGCGGGCGAACAGGGGGTAATGAACGATCTGCACGAACCAGATCAGGCCGGTCATGAAAACCGTAGAGGCTAAATGCAGCGCGAAGATGCCGTTCATGTGATGGCTCGACTGATCTTTCCCTTGTTAAAGCGGCGACGACATCGTCGTCCCATCATAAGTGATGACTGACGCTCAGGAAGGATGAATAACGCGCGGGTGTTCGGTAGCGAATTCGTTCAATTTGACCAACGCCTTGTTGAGCAACTGCCGGACACGTTCTTTGCAAATCCCCATGTCCCCTGCCAGGCTTTTCAACGTGCGGGTCTTACCACCGTTGGTGAAACCGAATCGCTCGCGGATAAGGAACTGCTCGCGTTCGTCGAGGACTTCTTCCATCGAGTTCATCAGGTTGTTCGCGGCTTCAGTGGCATTCCGCAGGACGTCTTCCTCCGCTTCCATGCCCAGGTTTTCGTAGGCACGCAGATCGGGGAAGTCGACTTCGGTTTTGCGGATGCGCTGACGTTTTTTCATGTAGCGGAAGAGATGTCGCTGCACCGAGTGAGTGACGTAGGTGCTGAAGCGATATCCGAGAGCGTAGTCGAACTTGTCGACTGCTTTCATGAGAATGATGTTCCCTTCGCAGATCATCTCTTCGAGCTGCTGCTGGTTGTGAGCATATTTGCGGGCGATCGAAACGACCAGTCGCAGGTTCGACCGGACGATCTGCTGTCGGAGATATTCCGCCCGGTTCAGCAGTTCTTTAAAGGTCTCGAGCGCGATCGCTTTACGGCGTTTGCGTGGGACGGTCACACGCTGCTGGTTGGCGATGTGTTTGTAGAAGTTCATGCCGCGGAAGAGAACCCGTTCTCCTTCGGCGGTCAACAGCGGGATCTCGTACAGGCTCGCCAGATAAGCGGGGAAGTCGCTCGACGAGATGGAGACAGCTTCGGTTTCTTCGTACAGGGCGGTCTGCTCCATCTCTGTTTCGACATCATCACGAGTCAGTGAATCGAAGCAGTTATTATAGATGTATCCGATCTCCTGCATCAGGATCGGCTCCCAGGCGGCCTTATCGTCGCCCGTGGAAATGAAGTCATGTTTGTCGGCAGTGCTACAAGCGGTGTTGGTCAAAACATTGCCGTTCGCCGTAATGTTGGACATTTCAATGGTCGCGGTCATGGGTTCTGCCTTAAAAAACATTCAAAACGACTGTGTGTGCTGTTATAATACGGCATATTGAACAAATAACAATACTCGAAACGTGCAAAACGTCCAAAAAATACAAAAGCGACACACATGGACAAAATGGCACTCTGGAGCGGAAGGCATACGACGATGGCGAGCAACTCGAAGCCCTGTCTGTACTTGCACCGGCAAGACCTTCGATTGGAGGACAATCCGGCGCTGACAGCGGCAATTGATTCCGGGCGACCTGTGATCCCCGTCTTCGTCTGGGCCCCGGAAGAGCAGGGGGACTGGTCGCCGGGGGCGGCGAGTCGCTGGTGGCTGCACCACTCACTCTCCCGCCTGGCGGAGGCTTACAAGAAGCTGAACGTGGAACTGCTCTTCTTTAAGGGGAAGACGGCGGAGGTCGTCGATCGGTTAATCGCGGAAAACGATGTTGAGGCGGTTTACTGGAACCGTCGTTATGAACCGGCCGCGGTGGAGCATGACAAGCAACTCAAGCAGTCGCTGAAGGACCGCGAGATTGAAGTGCACAGTTTTAACGGGGCGCTGTTGTGTGAACCGTGGGAAGTGGAAACGCAACAGGGGGATCCGTACCAGGTCTTCACTCCGTTCTGGAAGAGCGTCAGGCAGAAGATCAAACCGGGTAAGCCGCTCAATGCGCCGAAGGAGATGCAGTCGGCGAAGATCAAAGTGAAGTCGTGCCAGCTCGATGACTTTGGTTTGCTGCCGAAGCTGGACTGGGCGGATGCGTTCACCGATACGTGGACGCCGGGGGAAGAAGGAGCGCGCGAGAAGTTGAGCGAGTTCATCAAGAACGGGATTGATGATTATAAAGAGCAGCGCGATTTCCCTGCTGGACGCGGAACGTCCCGCCTGTCACCACATCTTCACTTGGGAGAGATCAGCCCGACGCAGGTCTGGCATGCGGTGGAAGTGCATCTGAATCGGAAGCGGAAGAACGATGGTCAACCGGGGGCGGATTCGTATCTCAGCGAGATCGGTTGGCGGGAGTTCGGTTATCATATTCTGTATCACTTCCCGAAGACGACCGACAAGGCGCTGAAGTCCAACTTCGAAGGCTTCCCCTGGAAGTACAGCAAGAAGAACCTGCGGCAGTGGCAGAAGGGGAACACGGGTTATCCGATTGTCGATGCCGGGATGCGCGAGTTGTGGGAGACGGGCTGGATGCACAACCGGGTCCGCATGATTGTCGGGTCTTTCCTGACGAAGGACCTGTTGCTCTCGTGGAAGAAGGGCGCGCAGTGGTTCTGGGATACGCTGGTCGATGCGGACCTGGCAAACAACACGCTGGGTTGGCAATGGGTCGCCGGGAGTGGAGCCGATGCCGCGCCGTACTTCCGCATCTTCAACCCGATTCTGCAGGCGGAGCGGTACGATCCCAAGGGGGAGTACGTCCGGCGCTGGGTTCCGGAGCTCGCGGACCTGCCGGACAAATGGATTCACAAACCGTGGGAAGCGCCGGACGAAGTCCTCGAGAAGGCGGGGGTGACGCTGGGTGAGACGTACCCGGAACCGATGGTCGATCACTTCGAAGCGCGGGATGCGGCGCTCGGTATCTATAAGAAGATCAAGTAGACAGGCCCGCTGCAGGGAAAACCCTGACCGCGTTGGCTGACTGGGGAGGATTTCGAAAAGAAGATGAAGAGGCGAGGAACTGATAGAAATTTACGAGTCGGACGGGTAGACTGAGGAGCATCTGTTAAAAAAACTTCGCACGGTTTCCGTCGCCACCGCTGTTCAAATTGTGGGCCACTTCTGACGCGACGCACCGGAATATCACCGTACGAACCTGTTTGTAGTTTCAAAACCGGCTGATGGGTTGCGTCGAATCTTGCTGTGTAGATTCGAGAACAGCCACAATCGGGTTTCGAAATGGCGTCCAGTCCTGTCTGTCTTTGTCGATTCGCTCCCGCAAAGACGACGCCCCTCACGGCGGAGTTCCTGATGTCTCGATTGCCCCTTCCCTCCCGGCATCGGATTGCGATCCCGGTCTGTCTGTTCGTTGGCCTGATCTGTTTGTCTTCCTCGTCGTCGGCCCAGTTGCAGGAGATGACGACGGAGGCCTGGATCGAGGCGATTGATGATGCCTTTGATGCTCCGGAAAAGGAGTTGCTTCCTTCGGCCGCTGTCTTCCCGATGGTCGATGAGACAGGGAAGATTTGTGAGAACGGGCTGGGGGTGTCGTCGCATGCTAATTATCTGTATGAGTTCTGTCCTCATCGCATGTCGCACACGAGTGCGCTCTGGTACCACGTGGTTTTTCGCGGTGGTGGGGAACACCTGGCCGGGTTTGAAATCGACGAGGCTGAAATTGAGCTGTACGCCGCCTCCCTCGATGCCGACTACTACTATTTTCCGATGCTGACCGAAGTTGCCGGTGGGTATGAACTGGTTATCCAGCGCGCCTTCGCAGGGGAGCTTGAGCAGGAAGAGATTTACCGGGGCACGCTCACCGAGGCCGAATACCCGAGCCTGGCGAACCGGATCGCTGCCGAGATGTTCAAAGATCGCGGGGCGAAGCTGACGCCGGAAGAACAGGCTTATCTGGATCGGCCGCAGCTGAAAGACCGTGAGGCCGCGGATCAGTTCGGGAAACTCTCCGACGGAAGTCTCAAAGAAGATGAGATGCTGGACCTGCTGAGAGAAAACCCGACCTGTTTCGCCGCGTGGATGACGACAATCTCCAGCGAAATCAAAAAGGATTCGTGCCTTGAAGAACTGGTGAAACATAAGGATGAGGTCGACATCGATCTGATCATCTACTTCAATTCGTTTGCGTTCGAAGCGATTGAAACGGACCAGTTATTGCTGATGTTGAACCGCGCGCCGGAACTCAAATCGAACGTCGACTATTCGCGGTCCCTGTCGCAATACCTGTTCATGGAGTGCGAATCGGAGGTGGATGACCATTTCATCTCTGTGTGGGCCGGGATGGCGGACAGCTACTCCGAACTGCATGTGCTCTCTCGCGCGGTGCGGCGACTGGGGTGGAACGTCCGCGGAGGAGGTTCCGTTGCCCAGACTCCTCCGGAAGCGATGCTGGTTTTCGGAGAACGCAGCAAAGAAGCCTACGGTTACGCGCAGGAAGCGTTGCAGATCAACCCCGAGGGGTGGCAGACTCACCTGATGGGAATCGAGTATGGAACCGAGGCGGGCGGACAGGAGATTGCGCGGCAGCATTTCAACAGCCTGATTGAATTACGCCCGCGCTGTCGTAAAGCCTGGAAGGCTTACTTCCGCGCGATGCAGCCTCGCTGGGGTGGGGAGCTGAAGAATTCGCTCGAGTTCGCCATGCGTTGCGCCGAGTCCGACGACTGGGACTTGGGGATTCCACAGCTGTCGATCGCGATGTTGCAAGACCTGGCCGATCCGGCTTATATCCGCGGTTTTTCCCATGAGACCTTCGCCAATGAACTCGTCTGGGCGGTCGCGCGGACCTACTACGAAAGGGCTCTGGC
>PABD01000088.1 GCA_002702685.1 Planctomyces sp. | reverse complement strand
TTAAACCGCCGAAAATCGAACTCAGCCTCTCGATGATTCAGTTCCAGGATGGTGAATTCGGGTCCAGTAACGCCCAGCCGGATGGTATCCCCTTCCTTTATTGATGTCCTTGCAGCCAAAATCTCGTGATTGAGCAGCGTGTGGTTGCTTTGACTTAAATGTCGAATCTCAAACCCATCTTTCGCTGGTACGATCAGAGCATGGCGTCGAGACACCTTCGGGAATAATTCTCCGTTGACCTCAATCTCGCAATTCGAATCCCTCCCCAGGCAGATCTGTTGACAGGAGACATCCAGTGTCATCATCCTTCCATCGGGGAATTTCATTTGCAGAAGTGCTCTCATGCGATTACATCCGACTGAACAAATGCTTTCTTACGCGGGCTTTAACGAAAAGAACTGCTCTCCAATTCGAAACTGAATTGCACCATCTACAGGTATTCGTTTCATTCTCCGCCAGAGACCAGAACGAGAGCCATTATGGTCTATGTTCCAAATACCGCGGGGGTCCCGATAGAGTCGGATGGAACGTTCGATGTGTTGAGGATCATTGTCACTGCCAAAATGGATGACAGAGTCGGGACCCAGCCAATATTCGTGTTGTGTCAGCACAAGTCGATTTCCTTCTGCCTTTCCTCGAAGTTCGCACAGAACCGCAGAGGAGGAACCTGACTCTGAAGGTTCCAGTCCAGCAGTGACGCTTACCGGTGTTTCTCCATTAATTGGACGGGGCATGATGCGCGTATGTTGATTCCCGGGGAGAAAACGATACAGGCAACCTCCAACGAAAAAATCAGTCTGAACCGTCATTGCGGATTTTTTAATCCGGATGAAAGTTCCGTGGCGACTGTTTAAGTCACTCAGGACCCAGCCTGTTCCGCTACGATCGGGTGAATGGCTTATCTTTACGTGTCGTGAAGAGATCTGTCGGTCAATTCCAACGCGAAGGTGTCCTGCCGATCGACCTATGATGAACCTCGGGCTCCGGATGCGGATCAGTTCTCCCGTTTCACTTCCGTCGTCAAACACGGTCAACAGCAGAATCGGAGGGCGTTGTCGTGGGAGAACTAGTTCCTGTGGGAAGGATGACCGGCGTTCCGTTGAAGGCCTCGAGCGATGCATCAGACCGTTTTGAACTTCTTCTTCGGTTTCAAGCACGGTATGAATATGGTCGTCATCATATTCAGTCTCAGAGTCAATTATCGGTAAACTCATTTCTTATTCTTTCATCGCATGATCAAACAAGTTCCGAATACATTCGGTGTTCGCGACCAGTCCCTTCCGGTTATTGAAGATACAGTTCTAGCGTTGATTGCACGCTGGACGTGAGGTGTCACTGTACTGGTCATGTCCACTGAGGAGTAAAACAAAGTCGTCATCACGTTTGCCGTATGGAGTCAGAAGTGACAAGACGGGTTTATTTCAAAAAATGACTTACTTTGACGATTCTCGTTTCTCGACGTCGTCAAGTGTCACGAATTCGGGAGGCAGTTCCTTAATCTCGATTTTTCGGAATTCGACCACTGTCTTGTCGTGGAACACCTGTAAGGCAATACGCCCATTTGCGAGAGCGGAACCTCTGTCTTCGTAGCGGGCAGTTTCGATTCCATTCACTTTAATGAGAAAATGATTGTCGACAGCGACGACTTCCATCAAGAACCATTCATCGGCACCCACAGTTGTATCTCCGAGACCTATTTTGATTCCTTCGTCGCGCACCAGCAAACTACCATGTACCGGGAATACATTTGAAATCTGTGCTTCATACCCGTCAGGCCAAAGGTTTTCGCCGTTCGGGAACTCGGGGCTTGCAGAAGATCGGAAATAGATTCCGCTGTTGCCACCGTCGTTGACTCTGGCTTCGACCCGTAGATGAAAATTCCCGTACTCCCTCACGGAGTACATATGACTAGCTCCCCGGTTACTCCAGCCGACGATTGTATGGTCATCACTTACACGCCATATTCCAGGTTGTGAGAAATGTGTGGTCCATCCATTAAGATCCTTTCTATTGAATAACGGGACGAAGCCATCCACTGAAACGGAAGTGCCGATGTCACTGACGAACAATTCTCCGTCGCTCATTGACGAAGGCTCAGTCGCCGTCTTTGAGAGAACGGGCAGGGGGGCAACGAGTGGTTCCATCTCCACATTCACAGAAATCCGATCACCCGACCTCACATCGAAGTGCTGTCCAAATGTTGTAAAACCAGCACGTTTGACTATTACACTGTGAGACCCGGTAGCAATTGATTCTTCAATTGGCTCAGAATTCCCGATAGGAACAGACTGCACTGTTTTACCGTCAATAATGATGTCCGACAAAGCCGGAACATAATTCAGAATGATCGTACCTTGATCTCCGCTGAAAGCTCCATTGAAATGGCTGTTCGTCGTAATTCCGGGACTCAACATGACCCAGAACAGTAGTGCTGCGAATGCGAGTGCGACGAGCAGCCTGATTTGCATCCCCTCGTTTTTCTTTCGAACAGTGCCCCTGCGAATTCTCGCGGAAGAGCCGGCGTCCTCTACATGCGACGAAAAGTTGTCATCTGGAAGAATGACGTATTGATCTCTGCCGAAGTCGAAGTCAGAGTCAATCCGAGGTGCTTCAGAATGGTGATGGCGTTTTTTTGAACCCGGCTTGACGAATCCTTTCAATGCCTGGGCGACCTCCTTGGGTTCCTGAAAACGGTCTGCGGGTGATTTTGCTATCATACGACTGACGATTTGTGACAGCTCAACAGGTACATCGTTTCGGATCAGGTGTAGTGGTTCTGCAGTTTTTAAGAGGTGTGCCTCAAGATAACCAATGGCATTCGACTCAACGAACGGAGGGCGTCCGGCGAGGACGTGATAGAGCGAACATCCGAGGCTATAGATGTCTGATCGGATATCAGCATGTTCGGCGCCACGTGCCTGTTCGGGAGCGATGTACATCAGCGTTCCCAGCATAGCGCCTTTCGCAGTTACATGGCCGTCGAAGGTTTCTTCGCTCATTGCCTTGGCTAGGCCGAAATCGAGTAGTTTCAGTCCCCATTTTTTCCCCTGACGAAAACAAATCAGGTTACTCGGTTTTATGTCTCGGTGAACGAGTTTATTTTCATGTGCATGGCTGAGTCCGTTTGCCGCCAGCACGAAAAAAAAGCACGCGCGATTGACCGAGAAAGGGCGATCAGGCTGAATCAGCTTCGCCAGATCACTCCCATCAACGAATTCCATCGAAAAGATCAATTGCCCGTTGTGTTCAAAAGCGTTGTATGCAGAAACAACATTCGGATGATTCAGTCTCGCAGCAGATTGGATTTCTCTTTTGAACCGGTCCATTGTTCCAGGCTTTTCAACGATTTCTTTCCTGATCGTCTTAAGTGCCTCCCAGCGGTTCAGCAATTTATGTCGCGCTAAATAGATCTCGCCCATTCCTCCGGCGCCAATAACGTGTTTGGTCTCATAGTTGGGGTGGTTAAGTGGATCATCTCCAATACTTGATCCGACTCTTGAAGTTGCGAATGAGGCCGAGTAGGCTTCAGAACTGGTGAGTACGTCGGTTCCGGTTGAATTCACCCCGGTCCGGGTAGATTTCATAGCGATATTCAAGATCCGATGGGACTTCTGCAGGTTATGCAAAAAACTGTCCGAGTCCAAATTGGCTAGGAAGGCGAGACACAGCGAACATGCATCTAAATGGTTCTCGATCTGGACGGAGTCGGAATCGGCAAGTTTACCGAGTCCGTAAGCGACTAGTTTTTCCCGTTCGGGATGTTCTGCGATGATCGCTGCCATAGGGTGATCTTTTATCTGGTGGCTTTCAGAAAGCTGCGGAACGCTATCTTTAAAGGCTGCAAAAGCGGAGGATATGCCTCAAAACGATGGGGTTGCAGAAGTTTTCCTGGATTTATTCCACAAGAAGTTCAAAAAGGTGATGAAGCTTAGTGTTCAGTGTTGAAGGAAAGCTGTGTCGGGCAGGTAACCTCCTCGGAGCAGCGCTCCGCATCCGCAAAAGCTCGAAACGCCTGCTCGTTTCGTAAACGCCCCAACCCACCTCACAAGCGAATGGTCTTGAGCATTCAGTTTTGGAATGCCCCTCCAATTCGTTTGAGAAATCACTCCGCTCGAATGTAAGTGTGTGAGGTAAATGCGAATATTGTGGTGTCCAGCTGAGAGTGCATGCAGTTGGGCCGGACAGTTTATTTTTTTGCTCCCGTAACCACTCTCAGCGACTGATTAAGGCCTGCCTTGCCTTTGAAGAGCCACTTTTCAAGTTCTTTCGCGTACGACGCCTCCTTACTTTTGGTCAGCAGGAGAACAATCAACGCTGATGTGAGAAACACGAACGCGTGAAGTCCGATCACCAATAACGGCCCCTGAAATGTCCAGCCATCGTAATACTCCAGGATATGCCCCTCAGGCAGAGATGCCTCAAGTCCGCCATAACCCCAATAGGCACCGACAAAACACTCAGAGAGCACGAGAGCCGCTCCTTCCACCTCGAATATCGATCCTGACAGGATGATCTGGGGAATTAACACGAGAGGCACAGTGGTTACTGCCATGTCCGTCGACTGTGAGGCAGATGAGATCAACAGCCCTAATGTGACACCGTAGACAGACAAGGAGATCAGCATCAGGAAAGTCAGTGTGGTTGCCTCTATCGACGTACCGACAGCCACGATTGCGAACAACAATGCAGTCTGGAGCATGCTGATTGAACACAATAATAGAAACTTGGATCCGAGATAGCTTGTCGCATAAACATTAACGGCTCGCTCGCGTTCGAACAGCTCTCTTTCTTTGACAATTTCCTTTGCTGAATTGTTGCATCCGAACCAGAGCACCGAAATACACATGAGGAACATAATCTGAGCCGTGTTGCCGTTTCTGAGTGGAAGGAGCTTATCGCTTACATCACCGAACAGGAGCACAATCAGCAACCCAACCAGGCTGCATTGCCCCATTATCATGCACAGAGATTTCCAGTCAGACCGCATGATTACGGAGTACCGGCGGGTCAAGAGATAGAACTGCCGTATGAATACAATGAACGTATCTGAAAATGAACCTTTATAAGACTCCGTTGAAGTTTTGCCTCGCAACCCATTGGTCATGTCGAGATGAGCCAGGACTCCTTCGGTGTATCGAGTATCCCTCGCAAATCTCTGACGCCACTCTTCTGGTGATCTTGTCTGCATTTTTTCGTAAATGGCACCCAGTCGATCTACCTCGAAGTACTCGCAGGCTTCTCGCGGACTTCCGATGAACGCAAGCTTCCCTCCGCGAGTCAACACGATTACACGATGACAAGTATCAGGAACGTAGGTTAGGTTGTGGGTGACGCAAACGACCGTCTTTCCACTATCTGCCAGTTGTCGGAACAACTTCATCATCTCGGAATCGGTTTGGTCATCTAATCCGGAAGTCACTTCATCGAGAAATAATAAACTGGGCTTGCTGACAATTTCATTCGCGAGGCTCGCTCGCTTCACCTGCCCCCCGCTCAGGTCCTTGATTTTCGTCTCTGAGCGTTCTGATAAACCCATTCGTTCAAGCATATCTGAAACAGCGAAGTCAATCTCTTCCTGGTTGAGGTCGGGAGGAAGTCTCAGTTTCGCAGTGTACTCTAAGGCTACACTTAACTTGAGGTGATCGTGCATGATGTCTTTCTGCGGCACAACTGCAATATCACGCTTGAACATTTCGAAATTCTGATAGAGTTCTTCACCGTTCAACCGGACCGACCCTTCTGCAGGGCGGCGTGCGCTGAGGGCAGAGAGTAGGGTGGATTTTCCGGAGCCGCTCGGACCCAGTATGCAGACAAACTCCCGCGGATGGATCACGATATTAATGTCTTCGAGAATCCTGGTAAGGCCATTTCCTGAATTGCTTCTCACAACTTTGTTCAGGTTGCGACACGCCAGTTCCACGTTGTCGTATCGAGTCTGGGGAAGAAGTGATTTTCCGTCGAAGGTGAGGGAATAAGGACCGATGTCCAACCGATCACCCGGTTCCAGAACAGTGGGAGTCGAGATACGTTTCCCATTTACATAGGTCCCGTTCGCACTGTTCATGTCAGTTATCCGACAACGATCAGTTCCCGATTCAATTAATGCATGCTGGCGCGATACTTGCGCATGTGGAAGGGTGAAATTTGCCCGCTGGCGATCGCGACCAAGAATCAGTGTGCCGGTCAGTGGAATAATATGGTCAATTGATTCGGTCTGGCGGCTGGCGGTCAGCCCCTCGTTATGCAGGACGGTCATCGCCTCCGGTGGCTCTGACTTGTCGACTCCCGCCAGCGGCAACTTCTGATGAGAATTCCTCCCACGGATCACCTGTTTCAGCGCAGCGTCCTTTCGAGTGGCAAAGGCAAATCTCGCTTTTCCTACCTGAATCAAATCGCAATGCTCGAGTCGTCTAGCGGCCGTGATTTTCTTTGCATTCAGAAACGTTGAAGTGTTGTGCGACATCGGTTCCAGGTGCCAACTTCCTTCCTCCTGATACAAACGAAACTGCTTTCGGGAGTATCGCATGTCTGCTAGCCGGATATCAGCCGAGGTAGAGCGACCTGTCAGAAATTCCGCATCAGCCTTCAATGAATAGAACTTTTTCTCTGAGAAGTCGTACAACTCCGGATGGTATCCATTTTCTGGGTGACCACTCATCCCTTTTCTTCTCCCGTTGGGCATACTGAAAATCTTCCGTCGAGTCTCTTATGAAGTGTCACCGTGGCCTCCGAGGCCTCGGAACCGCATGTTCACCCGCGGGCCGGGCGAATCAGAAACGAATGACTTCCAATCTTGAATTGAACCGGGCGATTGACTGCAAAACGCGATACACGTCGCCACAGGCCAAGCGATGAATGATTCCGTTCGATACACCAGAGATTGCCGGTGTTCCGTACAATCTGTATACAATTCTTGTCGTGGAATCCTGTACCGGGATGTATCTGCAGAGTCCGACGGTTGCCGCCGATGTGGTACTCGTTCTCCGTCAGCAGAATTCTTGTCCCTTCCATGCTCCCCTGCATTTGAATCAGCCACGCCGCGTATTCTACTGCGGGAGGCTGGGACAGCGCGATCGTTGAGTCACTCAGCATTGAGTCCGGATTCTCTCCGTCAGCGGGCAACGAATAAGAGTGAGAGACGACGAAACGAAACCGGTTTTGACCTACATAGAACTCGGCATTACCGTCCAACACAAAATTCTCGGCCCGCGCGAATGTGCCATTTCGACTGCCCAGATCAAATAATCCCCAACCGGTCCCCACACGATTTGCTGAATAGGAAATCCTGACGTGACGCGCTGAAATACTTTGATCAATCCCAATTCTCAGATCGCCATGCTTCCGACCAATGACGAAGTTCGGATTTCGGATCCAGATTGTTTCGCCTCTTCGCTTTCCTGAGGGATTAATTGTGAGCTCTAATGGGTCAGGACGCGGTTTGCTGCGCAGACGGAATCGGACATCCGCTGCATTTTCGTTCGACTCCGGTACAATCGCACTTTCGTTCATGTTAAAAAGGGCTTTCCCCATACTGAGACACTTTCACCTTCGGAAATGACGGAAAGTTGCCTGCTCCAACTGAATAACCATTGCGATATCATCGCAAGGTAGATGTTCACATCCGCTTTCTGCGAATCTCGCCCGAACTCCATCGCTCGTCAGCACCACAACCACTTGGGACTACTCATTTCCGACATCGGCTGAGTATTTTTTCGATACGCGCTCGAAATCCGATACTCGTCAGCAAGGTAACCATTTGGACTCACTAGCTTTCGACGTCGGCTGAATATTTTCACGATACGGGACCATCTCCATGAATTCCGAAGCCGTTGACTGTAAAACACTTCACATCTGCTGTCTGGTGAATGAAGCTGTTCCTTCAGATGTTGCGCCGCTCACGTATGTTGAATGAAATGTCATCTGTAGAACGTTATCTGTCAGTGTCCCAGTCATAGTGATCGTGGTGCCCTTCCGGAATTGCGGGTATTGTGTCCACTGAAGTTGTTCTCCGTTTATCACACCAGTTGCGGGAGAAAAATTGTTTTCCGGACCGTGATCCTGTATCCCTCCTTTAAAAACATTGCCATTGCGTTCTGTTATTGTCAGGGTGTGGGGAACAATCAATCCGGCCAGCTTGCCTTGTTGATAAGTTCGGCTTCCTTTCCAGACGCTTCCTACGGTGAGCAGATCAACTTCCTCGGACGCATCCACTGTCGCGTTTTCACTGCTCAAGTCTTTCACTTCGATCCTGCGAAACTCCACGGTCGTATTTTCATCGTGCATCTGCAATGCGATGCGTCCCGATTTCAAATATTCTCCCGTATGATAATAGTCGGCGGTCGTTTTACCGTTTATTCTGACGACGATGTGGTTGTCACGCGCGATCATCTCCATTTCGAACCAATTTTGCGGGGCTACAGGCTGGCTTTCTCCACCTGTCTTGAAGCCCTTCCCAAGCATAAATATCCGCCCCGCGCTATCAGAATAAATCTGCGTTTCGCAAGCTGTCAGCTGTGTTGGTCTCTGCTTGGAATTAACTGGACCGAATAACGCCCGACCACAAATTCCGCTGTGGCCGCCTTTATTAATCCTGGCTTCGGCGCGTAGATGAAAGTCCGTGAAAGAACGCGTAGTGTATAGTTGATTTACGTTTTTCCCTTTCCCTACGAGAATTCCGGATGATGTTACCGACCAGCCGCCAGGCTGCGAGGGATGCGTTTCCCAGCCGTCAAGAGTGTCACCGTTAAAGAGAGGTGTGAACTCACCGGACGCTTTCGCGGTTTCATTCTCGGAACGTGAGCCTGGCTCGGTGAACAACCCTCCTGAATCATTGGAACTCGAATTCACTTGGGCAGTCGCATTTCTCGAATCCGGCGAGGACAGTTCCTTCACTTCAATCTTTCGAAACTCCACGACTGTATTTTCATCATGCATCTGCAATGCGATGCGTCCGGATTTCACATATTCTCCGGTCTCGCGATAGTCGGCGGTCGTTCTGCCGTTCACTTTGACGACAATGTGGTTATCTCGTGCAATCATCTCCATTTCGAACCAGTTATCCGGCGCCACAGGTCGGGCTACCCCGCTACCTTTATATCCTTCCCCGAATACGAAAAGGCGTCCCGCATTATCTGAGTAGATTTCAGATTCATAAGCCTTTAGCCACGTTGGTCTCTGAGTGGTATATGCCGGGCCGAAAACTGCCCGACCACAAATTCCACTGTTGCCGCCCTCGTTTATTCTCACTTCGGCGCGTAGATGAAAGTCCGTGTAAGACCGTGTGGTGTAGAGATGACTTACGTCTTTCCCTTTCCCAACCAGAATCCCGGATGGTGTTACCGACCAGTCTCCAGGCTGCGATGGATGCGTCTCCCAGCCCTCCAGGTTTTTGCCATTGAAGAGTGAAATAAATTTTGTTTCGGACTCATGTTTGGTTTCGGTACTCGCAGGATCTACGCCTGTAAAAAGTGAATCAAATTCCGCAACAGACATCGTTGTCACGGATTCCGGCAGATCATCAACATTCGCAATTACTGAGGAAGCAAGCTCTTTGATTTCGATTTTGCGAAATTCAACGACAGTATCCTCATTCGCAACCTGCAGAGCGATTCTTCCCGCCTGCTGATCATCATCAGGGTAAATGTAATCAGCGACGATCTCTCCATCGACGGTCACCTGAATATGTCGTCCATGAGCAAAGACTTCCATTTCGAACCATTGATCAGGATAGGTCGTTTTTCTGGTAGTTCGCACCTGATCGTTTTCGTCAGGGATATGCAATGTTCCAGTAACGGGATGGGGCCCACTGCCAGCGTAGATCTGAGCTTCGTTGCCCCAGGGAGTGATCGGCGCATCAGCAGGCCGTTCCGGTCCGAAGCTTGATCGGAAATAGACTCCACTATTGCCCTTTTCATTTATTTTGGCTTCTAAACGCAGGTGAAAGCAAGAATACGTCTTTTGCGAATAGAGGTAGCTTGGTCCCCGCCAGGTCCCTGTCAGCGTACCATTGGAACTGACAAACCAGTCCCCCGGCTGCGATTCATGTGTTTCCCAGCCGTCGAGGGTTTTACCGTTGAATAGCTGAACGAATCCGGAGTTCTCATGCGTTTTTGAAGAAGGCGTAACTATCGGAAGTTCCTGACTTTCCTCAAATACTGAGGGAGATGTGTTGCCGACTGATGTTGGATCGCGCCTGATCGCCCCCCCTTTCTCATCGCGAACAGCGACCAATTCGGTTGGCGGCTTCGCCGACGTCTCTTGTTGCGTCATTGACCCGGATGAATCGGCTTCTCCTGAGCCGATGTGAGCAAGACGAACATCTAATTCGATTTGTTCTCCCGAAGTCACACGGATGTTTTCTCCGAATGCGTGGAAACCATCCTTCTTCACCAATACACTGTGTGAGCCAACGGACGAATCAATTTCCGTTTGCGTAGAAATATCCGTTGCCTCAAAGTCAATCCGCTCACCGTCGACGAAGACCTCGGAACCGGGGGGGATGTTGTTGATGACGATCGTTCCTGTCGATTCCGCTTGCGGGAATATTCCGGTCGACCACAGAACAGACGCCAGCAGAAAACAGAAGCCGACACTGACGAGAGCGATATTCCCCCAACCCACGGACTTCCTTTGCGATCGACCTGCACGAAGTCGCTCCAGGGTGGCACTGCTTTCGTTGTCCGGAACGAGAATCATGTTGATCTGGCTCTCTGTCAGCGTCTCAAAGTCCAGCGTTCCGGACAGTGTCGCTTCGGGGGTTTTCAGGTTTAATTCCTGCGGTTCTGTGCGACTCGACGGCTTTACGAATTCTTTCAGAGCAGCGGCTACCTCCTTCGGCGTCTGAAACCGTTTCTCCGGCTCTTTGGCCATCATTTTTGCGATGACATCCGATAACGCCACCGGAACATCCGGCCGAAGCGTGTGCAGTGGTTCCGCCGTCCGTATCAAATGCGCCTCGAGATACCCGAGTTTATTCGTTGCCAGAAACGGGGGACGTCCGGCGAGGACGTGATACAGCGAACATCCCAGGCTGTAGATATCCGATCGGATATCAGCATGCTCCGCGCCACGCGCCTGTTCCGGGGCGATATACAGCAGTGTGCCAATCACAGCTCCGGTCTGAGTCAAACGCCCATCAAATTCCTGTTCGCTCATCGCCTTAGCCAGACCGAAGTCCAACAGCTTCAACCCCCACTTCTTCCCATGACGAAATACGATGAGGTTGTTCGGTTTGATATCCCGATGGATCAGGCCATTCTCATGCGCGTGCTGAAGCCCGGCTGCGGCCTGCATGAAAAAGAAACAGGCTCTGTTTACAGAAAAGGGACGACCTTCCCTCAGAAGTTCGCCCAGATCTCTGCCGTCGACATATTCCATCGAGAAAACGAGCTGTCCATCGTGGATGAACGCGTGATTCGCGGAGACCACATTAGGGTGGTTCAGCCTCGCGGCCGACTGAATTTCCTGCATGAACCGGTCAATCGCGCCGGGACTTTCGATATAGTCTCGTTTGATGGTTTTTAACGCTTCGAGACGCCCCATCAGTTTGTGCCGGGCCAGGTAGATTTCCCCCATCCCGCCGGAGCCCAGCCGCTGAATGATCTGGTATTCCGGGTGATCCAGGAGGGTATCGGAACAATCACCGATCACGGTCTCCTTGAGCGCCTGCTGCTCGCCGGACGAATCCTTTTCCGATTTCACCTCTTCAGGAACAGTGGAACCTGTCCCGGTTTGCGTGTTCGGTTCCGAAGCCGCTGACGACTCCGGAACCTCCTGGACTTTCTGTAGAAAACTGTCAGATGATACAGCGGCGAGGATTTCCAGACAGGATTCGCATTTGGTGACGTGCTGTTCGATACGGGCGGCTTCCTCCGGCTCCAGCTTTCCCAGGCCATAGGAGGTCAGTAGCTCTCTTTCGGGATGGGACATAATATCCTGAGTCATGGTCAGCCCTCGTAAAGACTTTGAAATTCATGTTGGAAATGACAATCGCGAGGGTGTCCAGCCCATCCGCTGAATTTAAAGGCGTCCTCTTCCCCCAACATGCCGTGAAAACGTGCTCTTATTCCAAAAAACACCGGGATTCTTCCCGCAGCCGGCTAAGGATTCTTGCCTTGCCCTTGATGAGGGCGTTTAGCGTAAGTCCTGTTTTGGAAGCGACTTCCGATGCCGGGTGCCCCTGCACGGCAAACAGTTGAAACGCTTCCCAGGTTTTTTCGCCGAAATCGAGCTGCACGATGGCCATCAGCTTCTGCAGGACGTGTTGATCATGCTCCTGATCCCATCTCCGGGACAGCTGGCTGCTTGGATCAGCAAAGTGGGTGAGGAATTCCTGGAGATCGTCGCCGCCGCTGGTAGCCTTCCGTCGAGTACGTCGCTGATGGGTGCGGATGCGGTTGAGCGTAATCTGCTTGAGCCAGGCGCGAAAGGAACCGTCGCGTCGTCTTTCGAAGGTGGGCAATTCCCTCATTAGGATGACAAAGACATCCTGAGCAATATCCGCAGCATCTCCGGCCATGCCGGGAACACGGAGGATCCAACGTCGAATCAGTGGATGATACATTTCATGCAACATCCGCCAATCCGCGTCATCCGGTTCCGGCATCCGCAAACGATCCAGGAAGGTGGCGGATGTATTATCCAGTCGAGGCCCTTACTATTGGCTCTTTTGTCGTTCTATTGTTCCAGTCATCCCAGTGGATCTCTTTCTTTCAATAACGTTCAACGCCCAACATGTTGTTAGCCACTTACCTGTTTTTTCATGTGGCTCACGGATAGATCATGTTTCCGGAATAAATCCCCGCGAACTGATTTCGTGCGATGAATGACTTTCCAGATTCGTGAACTTTGAATTTGTCTATGTACTTGCGATTTCGAATCACAAGTTCATTGTCCTCGAAGTTCCAGGTTGCCGCGCTACCCTCAATAGAACCATCGGCTTTCAGCGCCCAATTCCAACGCCTGCGGAATGACTGACCCGTGCAATCTATTTTGCAGATCACCGGAGGGCCCATCTTTTCCTTCTGGTCAGACAGCAATTTCGATGCACGCTGCTGGTCGTTCATTTTGATTGCCAAGTCAATTGCAACACTATACGCTTGAGTCGCCTTCGCTCGAGCCTGTCGGTGCTCTTTTAAATAGATGATCGTAAACTCTCTGACAAAGGCCGCCATTGGCACATACCCGTGTTTCTCAAAGTTCGCCTTCATTTCGTTGGCATAGTCGACATATTGCTGTTTCGTCACTCCATCCAGGTCTTTTCTCCGCCGAATCGATTCTGCTGCACGATCAATCGAGTCCTTGAGCTTCTTTGCCGCAGCCTCACATTCGCGATCAAAAGTTGTAGTCACTTTCTCCAGATCGAGCGCGGCAAACGCATTTCGTGAAATGCACAGAACGAAGAGAACGGTAATCATCAGAATACGTATCAACTTGCTTCGAGCATAATTCTTCATGAGTTTCTTGCCTCAGCTGCCATCGAGAAATAGGATCGAATATCTTCACTCAAACCAGATCGAACGATTCCTCATCGGAAAACAAGCTGTCACTGAGTAACGGTATTGTGGACGCAGTCGTTTGAGCGAGATTGAGGCGATAAAAAGCATTTGATGAGGTTGTCATTTCAATGAAATACGTCCCCGCTGAGGCCGCGAAAGTGCTCGTGTTTACGGTTCCGGGATAAAAGGTTGGTCGGTTGAAAAAGGAATACACACTCTCAGAAGATTCTGGAACGCCGTTGCCGTTGCTGTCACGATAGACATTGACCCCGATGAGTTCGTTCAGTTCGTATCCGGTCAATGTGATATTCGTCGGGCCCGAAAGCTGAAAACGGTAATAGTGAGTTAATTCACTTCCCCAAATCAGTGACGAAACGTCAACTGGCGACGATATCGTTCCGAGATTTCGAGCGGTTCCAACAGTGCTTCCGGGCTCCGGATAGTTCAGTGCAAGTGGCTCTTGAGACAACGCGAGCAGATAAGAGCTGTTCATATTGGTGTCTGGGGGGAACGCGAAGCTGGTTGACAGTTGCAGGAAATATCGTCCCGCGGGCAGGTGTTCCACGGCTATTGATCCGGATCCACCGAAGCCCCCAAGCGAGAAAAGTTGCCCC
>PABD01000087.1 GCA_002702685.1 Planctomyces sp. | reverse complement strand
CAAGTGGCACCATTCGCCGATCAGGATCGCATCGCCGGTTGGATGGGAGAGCAGTTCCCAGGGATGTTCTACATCGTCAGCCGTTCCGGCACCGCCGCTTTCCGTGGAATGTATCTGACTGGCGATGAAGCGCTCACCTCAAAAAAATGGGTGACCGAACACGTCTCCTCCAAAGGACCGCTCGGCGCGCTGTATCCGCTGCGCACCGCGACCCACTCAAATATACACAACTGCCTGAAAGAGGGAGACACACCCTCATGGTTCTTCTTCCTCCCCGCCGGGGGAAACGATATTGACGACCCGACGAAACCAGGTTGGGGCGGACAATTCCGCAAAGCCGACTCCGGTTGGTACATGGATGGCCAACCCGGCTACGATGCCCGCGAAACAGTCGCCCGCTGGCGTCCCGAATATCAGGCTGACTTCGCCAAACGGATGAGCTGGACAGTCAGCAAGTGACGTCACTCATCCTCGGAGGAAATGACCCATGTCGAATGCCGTTTCAGCTCGCTCCTTCCTCCTGACCGTTTTTGTGATACGCGCGCTCATCACGACAGTTCACGCCGACGACATCCCACTTGATGGCCCCAGGCTTTCTGAAGGCTTCATCGAACACCTGATTCCGATTGAGGGTGGGGAACTCTGTTGCGTGCAGCGGCCGGGGAAGGGGGCAACATTGATGCTCATTCCGGGGACCTTCTCGGACAGCCGCGTCTTTCGGAAGTTGATCCCTCATCTCGACACCGAGCTGAACCTGCTGCTGATCGAAAATCGGGGGCTCGGAAAAAGCCATCCTAAACCAGGGATCGACGCTACGATCGAAACGTGTGCCGAAGATGCCGTGCGAATTGCCGATCAACTCAACGTGTCCACCTTCTTCGTGGGAGGACACAGTCTGGGAGGGATGATTGCAATTCAACTGGCGGAAACCGCCCCGGAAAAACTTCAGGGGGTGATCTCCCTGGAAGGCTGGACCAACTGGCAGGCAGCTCGGGATGCGTTCGACTTCGATATGAAATCCACACTCAGCGAAGAAGAACTCGCGGAGTCCGCACGATATCGGGCGGATACACTCGCAGAGTGGACGAAGGACGAAGAAAAACAATTCGCGACTCTCTGGCGGAATTGGGATGGGGGGGACATTCTTCGAACCACGCAACTTCCCGTCCTCGAAATCTACGGCACTCGTAACCATCCGCCGGCGACGCGCGACCAACTCCACATTCCCGACCGCGACAATATCGCGCTCGCATGGATTCCCGGTGCCGCTCATAAAGTGCATCTGGAAGAACCCGCTCGGGTTGGGGAGTTGATCAATGAGTTCATTCGGTCAAAGATAGAGTAACCCCACTCTGTTTTCCGTAACCGATAACTCAAGGGAGATCGCTCATGCTCACCGAATGGATCACCTCCGGCTGGAAAGAGGTGCCGATGGTGCTGTTGAGCTGCGTCGTCATCTACTCGCTCATTCTTTTATACACACGCATCGCCGGCCTACGCAGTTTCTCCAAGATGTCCGCCGCCGACTTCGCGATGACGGTCGCCGTCGGGTCTCTCTTCGGATCCTCCATCGCGAATCCCAAACCAACCGTTGTCCTGGCCGCGACGGCCCTGGCGTCTCTCTTCGCCGGACAGTGGATTCTTGCGACCCTACGGCAGCGATCGGCACTTGTGAGTGGGACGATCGACAATCAACCGGTCCTGCTGATGCATCGAGGCACGATTCTCGATGACAATCTCAAACGGGTCAATGTGACGCGCAGTGACCTGTCTGCCAAGCTGCGCGAAGCGAACGCCCTCCGATACGATCAAGTGCTCGCCGTCGTATTCGAAACAACGGGAGATGTCTCGGTGTTACACAGTGAAGACCCGCACGCGAAAGTCGAAGCAGACTTCCTCTCGGGTGTCATCGGTGCCGAAGACCATTTTGAAAATTGACAGCACAGCGGTCACTCTCGTCATTTACGTAGTGGATGTCCGCGACTGGTGGGGTGTATGGGATGGATTCAAAGCGGTGACAAGTGGGAAGTTGTCTGGCGCGGATCGAACGCGCACTTGCGAGCGAGGCCCGATCCGGAGATCCGCAGCGTTAAATACCAACTGCGGTTATATCACTCTGTCTGGGTGAACCCCCACCCGGAGAAGGGCATCGAGACCATCAACATTGTCTCCCTCAATCAAATCCCAGCGCTGTTCACCGTTGCGATCACAGGAGAGACCGAAGACACGCCCGCAGAAATCGAACGCGCGAAGTTGAAAGTAGCCCAAAAAATTGAAGAGGCGGAAAGGGCGAGCCAAGACGAACAGGAAATCAAAACAGAGCCGTTTCAGAAAATCAACTTCCGGTAACTCCTCGGCGGAACTCGACTCTATCCTCGAATCCATTCACGCGCTTCGTTGAAATCCGCCAGGTCGAAGTACTTGATCTTAGCACGCGTAAACGGTTTGCAGAATTTCGCCATCCCCGCTTCCCATTTTGAATCGCCGACAATCGCAAGGCGTTCGAGATCGGAGTAATGCTTTGCATCGAACTTAAGGTCTTCCCAGAGCGCGGCCGCGTCCCATCCATAGAAGTCCGTGAGAATCACGACCATACGGATCTTGCCATGTTCGCGGATCTTCTGTTCGATCAACGGAACGAACGTCTCATAAGCCTCTTCCGTCAGTTTCCCGGTGATTTCCAGTTCGACCAGATTTCCCTGATCGGTTTCGATGATCGTGCAGGTCATTATTCTGCTCCTTTTCTGTATGTCCTGTCGAAAATGAATTTTTATCGACATTGTCCATCGACATCATGGTATCTACATTCAGCCTACCAGCGCTCAATAAGTTTATCACGTTTATTATTACCGGCGGGCGTTGGAATGATCGTCGACGTAGTGCTTCACGAAATCCTTAAGTTCCTGCTTATCGCATTTGAAACCGAGTAATTCGGCCTGCTCAAGGGTCCGCCTGCCCGTCAGCCCTTTCTCGGCGGCCAGATGCATCATGAACATCGCGCCAGCGCGCGTGCCACTTTTGCAATGAGCATAAATCGGCTCTGGCAATGATTCTATCCGTTCGCGGAATCGATCCACCACTTCCGCGTTCATCGAACTCATCGACACAGGGACGTGCAGATACTGCATCCCTTCGCTCTCCACGACTCCACGTTCTTCGTGGGGCGAGTGTGGTTCTCCCTCTTCGCCGGTCGTCCGAAAATTCACGACCGTCTTGAACCCGCTCCTCGCCAGATCTTTAATCTGTTCGCGGCTCGGTTGCGGTCCGATCGTAAGGGATTCATCAATTCGTATCCGCTGTGCCATCACACATCTCCTCATATCCATTGCCATGTCGGCCGGGTAATCTCAGTTGTCATCTCAAAGGCAAGGACGGAACCCGTCCACATCTTGAAGAGTGCAAACCTCATACCTGCGACAGGAAATGCGGAAAAAGAGCGTGAGGCGGATGATATCCGCGCCGAATCGGGAGATTTTGTCCCCAAACCGACCATTTTGAGCGTTATGCGGTCACATGAGCACGAAGTCGCTGGAAACGATCTGAGTGCGACGTTATTCGCATTTGCTACGGCAGCGCATGCCCCATCTTGTCGCGCTTCGTGTTCATGTAATGCTCGCGGTGCTTCTCGGGCGGGGCCACGATGGCAACCTGTTCGACGACATGGATGTCGACACCGTCATACACCGACGCCGAAGTCTTCTTGGGGTTATTCGTCAGCAGACGAATCTTCGATAAGCCGAGATCCTTGAGAATCTGCAGACCTACCATATAGTCGCGCAGGTCGGCTTTGAAACCGAGTTTCAGATTCGCTTCGACGGTATCCATTCCCTGGTCCTGCAATTCGTACGCCTTCAGCTTGGCAAGCAGACCAATTCCCCGACCTTCCTGCGGCAGATAGACAACAGCGCCGACACCTTCCTTGTAGATCATTTCCATCGCCATGTGCAGCTGGTCGCCGCAATCGCAGCGCAGCGATTCGACGAGGTCACCCGTGAAGCAGGAGGAATGCATGCGGACCAAGGGGGCCTCCACGGACGAAAGGTCACCCCAGACCATTGCCAGCGGTTCCTGGTTTTCATGATCAACACGGTAGCCCACCAGACGAGGGGAGCCATAATCGCGAGTTGGAATCACTACATCGGCATCGCGATGCACCAGTTGTTCGCGAATGCGGCGATAGCGAATCAGGTCTTCGATGGTGATGATGGGGATATCGTACTCTTCGGAGATTTTGACGAGCTGATCGATACTCGCCATGTTCTCGCCGTCAGGTTCGCAGATTTCAATCAATACCCCGATCGGACTGCGACCAGCCAACCGCATGAGGTCGATCGTCGCCTCGGTATGTCCGGCGCGTCGTAACACGCCCCCATCCTTGGCGAGCAGTGTATTGATATGTCCCGGTCGAACGAAATGAGTCGCGTCCGCGTGAGGATTCGCCAGTTCGCGAATTGTCAGCGCCCGGTTGCGCAGGCTCACGCCCGTTCCGGCGTCAACATGGTCGACCGGGGTAAGGAACGGGGTACGGTGCGGAGCCGTATTGTTCTCCGCCTGAACCGCGGGCTGGAGATGCAACCGGATCGCGGTCTCCTCGACCATCGGTACGCAGAGGACACCTTTCCCTTTCGAGAGCATGAAGTCCACCTGTTCAGGTGTAATTGACTCAGCCGCGCAGATGAAGTCCCCCTCATTTTCGCGGTCCGCGTCATCAATCACGATGACGAGCCGACCCGCTTTAATCGCTTGAATCGCCTCTTCTACCGTGTCGAAACTTCGTTGTTCTCGTTCCTGCTCTAACATGCGTGGGTCGTTTCGTGTCCTTGTGAGTGAAGAATGAACACCCGACTCAAGAAACCAAGGGTCTTCGAGAGTCTGTGGCTTATAATGTATTCATCCGAAAGTGAGCGGGGCGGGTATCTTCCGCGAGGATCCACCCTTTATTTTATGGGGGGGGCGTCACATAGCAATTTCCAGCTCCGGAATTTGCCGGGGGATTTTTCAAGATCACCCGATTCCCCCCGGTCAAGTGGCCGAACAGCGCTGATTTTTGGCATTTTCCTTATTTCATAAATCGGTTCACCTGAAACTGTAACTTATTGACAAAACAGTAATTATTGATATGTTGGAAGGTAAGGATTTCGACTGTGGAGCACTCTGAATTCGCTGTTCGAACTCCCTCGACCCGCCTTGATATACACACCCCGATATACGCACCCCTGTGCAATCACTCCCACGACTGTCTGCCACCGGCCTCGACGCGTGCCCTCCACGTCATCAGTTTTTTTCCCACCGTTCATGTGTGATCTTTCTTCAAGTAACATCACACCACCGTCGACCCACCTTTTTATCCAACCCGATTTCTTCTCATCCTTATCGTCTCTTCAGGCACGATGTCTGACAGACCGATGACCTCAGGAAGTTGTTATGAGTCGAATAATGAAGATCTCGCGAATCCCGTTTCTCGTTCTGTCTGGACTGCTGATCTCTTTTGCAGCCACTCAGGCCGAAACGACCACACCCGCTAGCGACGAGGCTGCTGCGCCAGCCGCCGCAGTTAAAGCAATCCAGCTCGAATCTGCGACTCCCGAAAAGCTGACCATTCGGGGCAAAGATGCCCGCCAACAGATTCTGGTCACGGGCGAGCTGAGCGATGGCAAACTTCGAGACCTGACACGGAAAGCCAGTTACAAAATCGAACCGGCCGAACTCGCGGAGATCGATGAAGAGGGTCTGATCAAGCCACTCAGCGACGGAACCGGGAAAGTGATCGCCACTGTCGGCGAATTTCAATCTGAGATTCCGCTCGAGATCTCCGGCATCGCCAATCCGCTCCCGATCAACTTTACGAACCAGATCGTCCCCGTCTTCTCCAAGCTAAACTGCAACGGTGGCGGCTGCCATGGAAAATCTGGCGGCCAGAGCGGTTTCCGTTTGTCGCTGCTCGGTTTCTATCCCGATGAAGACTACGAATACCTCGTCAAAGAAAACCGCGGTCGTCGTCTCTTCCCCCCGGCACCAGGCGAAAGCCTGCTCCTCACGAAAGCGATCGGTAAATCGCCGCATGGTGGTGGTAAGCGGATGGATGAAGAAAGCTACGAGTACCGGATGCTCTACAGTTGGATCGAGCAGGGGATTCCATACGGTACGGAGAATGACCCCGTCGTGACTGCGATCGAATGTTTCCCCAGAACACGCGTGATGGATCACAACTCCGAACAGCAGATCACGGTGATGGCGACCTACAGTGACGGCACCACCGAAGACGTTACCCGCATGGCTCTGTACGAGCCGAACGATACCGAAATGGCCGATGTCTCCAAAGGAGGCCTCGTCTCCACGATGAACCTGTCCGGCGAAGTCGCGATCATGGCCCGTTATCAGGGTCAGGTCAGCACCTTCCGCGCGACCGTCCCGTTGGGCGCCGAAATCGAAAGCATGCCTGAGTCGGACAACATCGTCGACCTGGCTGTCTTCAGCAAACTGAAAGTCCTCGGCATTCCGCCTTCAGAACTGTGCGACGACAACACCTTCATCCGCCGCGTGACGATCGACATCGCCGGTCGCCTCCCGACCGAAACCGAAGTGAAAGCCTTCGTTGCTGACGAGACTCCCGAGAAACGGGCAATCTGGATCGACCAGTTACTCGACAGCCCGGAATACGCGGACTACTTCGCGAACAAATGGAATATGGTGCTGCGTAACAAACCCGAAGGCGCCCCCGATGCGGCGGGTACCTACGGGTTCCATCAGTGGATCTGGAACAGCATTTATGAAAACAAACCGTACGACCAGTTCGTTTCGCAGATGATCACCGCCGCCGGCGACCCGACTCGCAATCCGGCCGTCATCTGGTATCGCAGCGTGAACGAGAACAACGAGCAGGTGGAAGACACCGCTCAATTGTTCCTCGGCGTGCGTATTCAATGTGCCCGCTGTCACCACCATCCCTTCGAGAAATGGAGCCAGAACGACTATTACAGCCTGTCGGCTTTCTTCTCTCAGGTTGGTTACAAGGAAACGGACGATGTCCGCTACGCTCACGGGCGGGAAAAGGTCCTCGTGCACAACGAAGGGCCCGCGCAGGCGAAGAATCCGAAAGATGGCCAAATGCTCAAACCGGCTGGTCTCGGCGCGCCTCCACTTGATATCGCGAATGACCGCGACCCGCGTGTCTATCTCGCGGAGTGGATGTCATCCCCCGACAACCCGTTCTTCGCCAAGTCACTTGTGAACCGCTACTGGAAACACTTCTTCAGCCGCGGCATCGTTGAACCCGAAGACGACATGCGGGAAACGAATCCTCCCACCAACCCCGAGTTGCTCGACAACCTGTCGCAGCATTTCATCGAGAGTGGTTTCGACCTCAAAGACCTGGTACGGACGATCTGCAATTCGCGGACGTATCAGCTGACTGCATTCCCGAACGAATACAACCTGAAAGATAAACAGAACTTCTCGCGGTATTACCCGAAACGCTTAACCGCCGAGGTTCTTTACGACGCGTTCCATCAGGTCACGAATACCACCGAGAACTTTTCGGGTCTGCCGACCGGCAGCCGGGCGGTGGAGCTGCGGGATCCAAACGCAGGTCCATACTTCCTGAAAGTCTTCGGACAGCCTCAGGGGGACACCGCGTGCGAATGCGAACGTTCTCAGGACGCCAACCTGGCCCAGAGCCTGCATCTCTTGAACAGCACCGAGGTACAGAACAAAGTCGCCAGTGATGTCGGTCGAGCGGCCGTCCTCGCGAAAGAAGAGGACCGGACAGCAGAGGAAAAAGTCCGCGAGCTTTATCGCTGGATGTATTCCCGGGAACCCAAAGAGGACGAACTTGCTGTCGCCCTCGAGCACATCGAAAAGAATAAGGAGAATCCCCGCACCGCCTACGAAGACATCGTCTGGGCGTTGATCAACACCAAGGAGTTTCTCTTCAACCACTAATCACGGTGACCACGCGTCACAACCGGCCCGAACGGGCTTATTGGACAAACCGAACCGGGGTGGGAAAAACCATTATTGGCTGTTTTCTCACCCCGTTCTGCAAAGTAAACTGGAGCTATATTAGGACAAGGCTGTCCACACTTTTACCGGTATCCACTTCAGCCCTCGAAGGTTCAATTCGAGAAACTGGAAACATCCCGCCCCAACCGGATACTGGCACCTTCCCGAAATAATCCTGCCCCCAAATGGAAGCACTCCTCACGATCCGGCATTCGTCAGAACCTGACGGTGGCAAGCTTCCTCTCCTTACAGCCTGATATCGGAATCCCTCATGGGCTCACTCATGAATCCGTCCCGCTCGAAATCCTGCCTCACCGGTTTGATCCTCCGCAGTGCTGCGGTATTGCTCATCAGCAGCATCGTCATCCCCGCGGCGTTCGCTCAGTTACCGGTCACGACCTTACGCGCGATCGACCCGCTGGGCGCTCAGGCAGGCAGCACGACCGAGGTCACCATTACCGACGGTGACGAAGCAGGCGATGTCACTGGGCTGATCTTCAATCATCCGGGAATCACCGCCCAACCCAAACTGGAAGGGGAAGGGGACGCCGCCCGACCGGTACCGCAGAAATTTCTCGTCAACATCGCCGCCGATGTTCCTCCCGGCATTTATGAGGTTCGGGCTCAAGGTTTCTTCGGCGTCAGCAATCCCCGCCGCTTTGAAGTCTCCCACCTCAAACAAATTACTGAAGCCGAGCCCAATAACTCGTTCGACCAGGCAACCCCCATGGAGCTCGAGTCCGTCGCCAACGGAGTCATCCATGCCGGCGGTGAGATTGACATCTTCAAGTTCGAAGGAAAAGCGGGGCAACGCCTTCTCGCATACGCCAAAGCGGCTCAGCTCGATTCCCGCTTGAATGCGGTCCTCGAAGTCTATGATGCCAATCGTCGACGTATTGAATTCGCCCGCAACAACAAAAAATATGACGCCTTCGTCGATGTCACGCTTCCCGCCGATGGGACCTATTACGTGAAGATCTTCGATCTCCAGTTCCTGGGGTCGGTTGACCATGGTTACCGGGTCTCACTCAGCACGGGTCCTCATATCGACTTCGTACTCCCCGCCTCCGTCCCCGCCGCGCAAACGACGGAAGTCACCCTCTACGGTCGCAATCTTCCCGGCGGTACCCCGTCTGATCAGCAGATCGATGGTCGCCCGCTCAATATGTTGAAAGTCCAGGTCGCCGCGCCGGAGAAAACCGAAAACCTTCCCGCTCACGAACTCTTCTATTCGCCGCAATTCGACGTCGATGGATTTACCTATCGGCTGCAGCAGGAGAACCTCATCTCGAACCCGGTGACGCTGTTCTTCGCCGATGCCCCCGTGGGTCTCGAGCAGGAACCGAACGACACCCTCGCCGCCGCACAGGCCATTGCCATTCCGGGTGAATACACCGGCCAGTTCCAGCAGCAGGGTGACAGTGACTACTACACCTTTGAAGCGAAGCAGGGCGAAGTTTACTTCGTCGAAGTGTACGGTCAGCGCAACAGTACCGATGCCGACCCGATGTTCGTCATTGAACAGCTGACCTACGATGCCGAAGGCAAAGAATCGGTCACTCGCATTACCTTACAGGACGACATGGCGACGGAACTGTTCGGTCCGGGATTCAGCACGAAGACGCAGGACCCAATCTTCCGATTCGAAGTTCCCGCCACCGGCAAGTACCGACTGCTCGTACGCGACCGCTACTTCGACAGCCGTGGTCAGGCCGAATACGTGTATCGACTCGCGATCCGTCCCGAAAATCCTGATTTCAAAGTGGTCGCCGTACCGCTTAAGACGAAACCGGTCGGTGATGTCACGACCGAAACGGGGACTTTGACTCTCCGTAAAGGTGAAAACCTCGAGCTGCTGTTGCTCGTCGGACGCCGTGATGGTTATGCCGGGCCGGTGGACTTCCAGGTTGAAGGACTTCCCGCCGGTGTCAATTATGAAATCCGGCAGGTTCTCGGTAACGCGAACCAGTTCCGCATGATTCTATCGTCCGCGGCCGATGCCACTATCGGCACCGCGCAGTTGAAGATTCTGGGAACGGCGCACATCGAAAACCCTGACGCCAACCGTCAACTCGCCGCCGCACAGGCCGGTCTTAAACAACAGCAGGACGCGTTGACGGCGAAACAGACCGAACTCAAAGCGAAACAGGACGCCGCCGCGGCTGCCAATCAGCAGATTGAAACAGCTGTCGCCGCCGTGAAAGCCAAGCCGGAAGAAGCGGAACCACAGCAGCAGTTGATCGCGACCGTCAAGGCCGCGGCAACAGCCGAACAGGAAGTCGCCGCCGCGCAGGCCGCGGTCAAGTCGACCGAAGAAGCTGTTGCGCAGGCTCAAGCAAATGTCGCCGCCGCGGAAACGCGGAAGGCAGAACTCGCCCGGGACGTCGTTCGCACGGCGCGCACCGGCACGATTGCCTGGAACACACTCTCCAACGTCCCCGTCATTCCCCGCTTGGCGCGTTCTCTTTACCTCACCGTCATCGACGAAACGGCTCCTTATCAGCTGAAAGCCGAGGAGACAGAAATCACGCTGTACCAGGGTCAGCAACATTACCTGCCGCTGCAGATGTCGATTGGTACTCCGTTGGCGAACAATGTAGAACTGAGTGTTGCCGGACACAACGCGAATCAGAAACTGACTGCCGACGTGGTCACCTTCACCAAAGATCAGACGTCGGGACATTTCCGGTTCTTCGCTGCCGCTGATGCGCCCGCTGCGGAATACACTTACTATATCAAGAGCAAATCGACCGTCGGTTATCGCAAACACCTCGCCCGACTGGAAAACCTCCAGAAGCAGGTCGCCGCACAGACCGAAGCGGTTAATCAAGCGGACGCCGCCTTGAAAGCCGTCCTCGCCAAAGTCGAATCAGCCACAAAATCTGTCGCCGACGCGACCGCGGCCAAGACGGCTGCGGATCAGCAACTCGCCGCCGCGCAAACCAAACTTAAGGAACTGGAAACGGCGCTCGCTAACACGAAAGAACGCGAAACCGAATTCGCCAGGCTGACCACGGAACTCGCTGCGGTGAATCAGCAGACCAAAGCGAGTCTCGAACTGATCGCCCAGCTGGCCAAGAACGCGAACAGCGAGGAACTCGCCAACAGTCTCAACGCGACGTCCCAGCAAACTGATCTCTCCCTGAAACAGATCCAGAAAGCCGTCGAATCGGCGCAAGCCACATTGACCGTCGCCAAGACCAATACCACGGCCGCGGAGACCGCTATTGCCAATCAGAAAAAGGCGATTACGGATTCAGAAGCCGCCGTGACGACAGCTGCCAAACAGCTCGCTGACGCCGAGGCTGCTAAACAGGCGGCGGACGCGGAACAACAACAAGCGGACGCCGCGCTGAAAGCAGCTCAGGCGACGAAAGCCGATCTGGATGCAAAAGTGAAAGCGGCGGAGGAAGTCGCCAAACCCGCCAACATTGAGATCTACCCGCCGTCCAACTATTTCAAAGTCATCGTGAAAGCCGTCCCCGCCAAACTCGCGGCAACCGTCCCTGATTCCGGGCAACTGAAGCAGGGGGGCGAACTCGCAGTCACCGTCAACCTGACCCGCAACGAAGGTTTCAACGCACCGGTCAAACTGGAATTGATGCTGCCACCGGGGAAAACGGGAATCACGGCGGAGCCGGTGGAACTCGCCGCCGATCAAACCGAGGCGACGCTGACACTCAAGGGAGCTGCTGATCTGGCGGAAGGAGACATCACGAATGTCGCCATCCGCGGAACCGCAGATTTAAATGGTCCCGTACATTTCGATGCGATTTTCAATTTGAAAGTCGTCAAATAAATCCAAACCAAATCTGAATCAGCTGTACCAGTCCGGCTGGGAATCAGCAACAACTGCTTATCACAGTGAAACGACTCTCATGATAAATATGATGACATCCGCTCAATTCCGACTTTCCCTCTTCGCGTTTCTGTTCCTCGGCGTATTCTGCGCCAGCCCACTTCTTGTCCGGGCGGAGGAGCAGGATGAAGAAGAACTCAAACCGATCGAGTTTCAGGATCCTCAGCTCGACCACGAGGTCGTCTTCGAGGATGAAGTCCTGCCGATCCTGGAAAACAACTGCATCGCCTGTCACAACGCGAGTATCCCGGAGAGTGATCTCAACCTCGAAGAGCTCAAGACGATGCTGACCGGCGGATATCGCGGACCTGCCGTCGTCCCGGGAAAACCGGATGAAAGCCTGCTCTTCATGGTCGCCGCACGGCATGAAGAGCCCTTCATGCCGCCACTGCCCAACGAGATTGAAGCCAAAGAACTGACTCCGTTGGAACTGGGAACCATCCGCCAATGGATTCTGGAAGGAGCCAAAGCGGATGAAGGTTCCAAAATGAAACAGCTGGCATGGCAGCCGCTTCCCAAAAACCTGCAAGCCATCTACGCCGTGGAGCTTTCTCCGTGGAACCGTTACGTCGCGGCAGGCCGGTCGAACCGCATCAGCATTTTCGAAATCGATACGCAATCCGAAATCGCTCAGCTTTCCGACCCGAGCCTGGCGGAACTGCAGAAAGATGGTAACCCGTTCTACGAAGGAAACGTCGCGCACCGCGACTTTGTGCAGTCCCTGGCCTTCAGCCCGGATGGACGCACCCTTGCTTCCGCCGGTTACCGCGTCATCAAACTATGGAAACGGGTCGACGAACCACTGGTGAAACAATTCGAACTTCCGCAGGAAATCGTCGCTCTCACCACCAATGTCGAAGCCAACCAGGCAGCCGTCGCGCTGGCCGATCACTCGATCGTACTGGTGAATCTCGCTGATGGTCAGGTTGTGCAGACCCTCAGCGGCCATACGGACCGCGTTACTGAACTCGCCTACCTTCCCGAAAACCAACTTGCTTCGATTTCGACCGATCGCACGCTCCGCATCTGGAATACGGCCGATGGCTCGGTCGTCGGCCAAGCAGACGCGGAAGCGGGCCTGACGCAACTCGTCGCCACCGCCGAGGGTATTCTCTGCACCGGCGACGCGGATGGCCGCGTTCAAGTCTGGACGAAAGGCGAAAGTGGATACCAGGCAACACAAACCTGGCCCGGTCATCAGGGAGCGGTAAACGCCCTCGCCTTGACCGCCGATGGGAAATCGATCGCGTCGGGTGGTGCGGATGGAATTATTCACGTCCGCCAGCTGACCGATGGAGCCGCAACGGCCAAACTGGAGCAGGGGGCACCTGTGAACGCGCTCGCCTTGCGAAGTGATCAACAGGTACTCCTCGCGGGCTCGGAAAATGGCGTCATCAAGTTCTGGCAACTGAGTGACGGAAAACTGCTCGGCGAACAGAAGGACAACCTGCTGGAAGAACGAGCCAGGCTCGACGCCCAGCAGAATCAGGAAATCGCACAGCAGCACCTGAAGATCGCCGAAACGGCACTCGAAGCGGCCACTAAAAACAAAACCGAACGCGACGAGTCTCTCAAGAAGACTCAGGAAGAACTCGAGAAAGCCAAACAGGCTGTCCCGGAGGCGGAAAAAATTAAAACAGCCGCGGACGAAGCCCTGACAGCAGCTCAGGCCGAGCTTGAAAAGGACAAAGAGAACGCCGACCTCAAAAAGAAAGTGGAAGAAGCTCAGAAGAAAGTCACCGAAACCACCGAAGCTGTGGATAAGGCGAAAAAGAATCTCGAATCCCTCGAACGGTCTGTGAAACTTTCCGAGGAAGCCGTTACCAAAGCGAACGAGCGACTGGAACAGGCGACTGCGGAAAAGACAGTTCGTGAAACAAACAAGAATGAAGCGGAAGCCGCCTTCAAAACGGCTACAGATACTGCAGCCGCGAACGCCGCCGCCGTAAGAAAGCTGATTCCGTTGACCAATGGCACCTACTGTCTCTCCGTATCTTCTGACCAGACTCTCCAGCTCTGGAACCCGGCGAGCATGCAGACTTTGGATGCGTTCAACATCCTGTCCCAACCGGCCGCCGATGCGAGTCCGCTGAACGGTCAGCAATTCGTCACCGGAGGAGGGAAGACGCTCGCCGTCTGGGATTTGACTCCCGACTGGAAACTGGCTTCCGTACTCGGACCAACCAGCGACGATCCGTTCGATCTTTCGTCTTCACCGTTTGCGTCACGTGTGCTGGCACTCGATATCAACAATGACGGCAAGCTGCTCGCGGCGGGTGGGGGCGACCCGTCCCGTACGGGCGAGTTGATTATCTATAACCTCGAAACAGGCGAGATCGTCCACAACATCGATAACGCCCACAGTGACACCGTCCTGACGGTTAAATTTTCTCACGACAGCCAGCAGTTGCTCTCCGGGGCGGCTGACAAGTTCGTGAAAATCCACAACGTCGCCGATGGCAGTTTCGTTCGCTCATTCGAAGGTCATACGCACCATGTACTCGGCGTGGCGTGGAAAGCGGACAGTTCCGTCATCGCCAGTTCCAGCGCGGACGACTCCGTGAAAGTCTGGAATGTCGACACGGGCGAGCAGATTCGCACGATCAATGGTTTTGGTAAACAGGTGACCGACGTCGAATTCGTCGGCACTTCCGAGCAGATCGTCGACTCCAGTGGAGACAAGTCTGTCCGCCTGCATAATACCGCCGACGGAAAAGGACTTAAAACCTATGCCGGCGGAACCGACTACATGAACACTGTCGATGTCAGCCGCGACGGTAAACTCGTTATCGCCGGCGGCCAGGATGGCACTTTGCGAATCTGGAACGGTGAAGACGCCAAGAGCATCATGACGGTCGAACCCCGGGACAAGTAATCGGGACTTCGCTCCCCATCAGAATCCATCAGGCCGGTTTCGTCTCTCAGCAGCGAAACCGGCCTTTTTTCGTTAGGTTTTTCGCTCATTTCAGGCTCGGTTCGTATCTTTCCGGGCGTCAGTCCCCGCTGACTTGAAACCGCGTCCGCTTCCGACGACACTGCAGACATAATGTATATGCAACGTCCAGAATCTCCAGGAAAGTCTCCGGAATCATGTCTTTAGAAGTCAAACAGAATATTCTCACTGAACTCGAACAACTTCCGCTGATCGATCCGCACACCCATATCAACCCGCACTCGGCCGCCTCCACCACCCTGGCCGATATCATGGGGTACCATTACTACACCGAGCTCGCTCATTCCGCAGGTTTACCGAAAGCACGAATCGAAGAACCGGGAATCGATCCGAAGGAGAAGGTCGGTCGACTCGTCGAAAAACTGGGAGATCTCGACAACACAACCCAGCTGAGCTGGTTGATCGAAATTGCGCAGGAGTTCTTCGAATTCGAAGACGAGAAGATCACCTCCTCGAACTGGGAAAAACTGTACGACACCGCGCTCGCTAAAATGAGTGAGTCCGACTGGGAACAGCAGGTTCTCAAACAGAGCAAACTCGAGCAGGTCTACCTGACGAACGATTTCGACGATCCGCTCGAGGGCTTCGACACGAACCTGTACGTGCCGTGCCTGCGCACCGACGATCTCGTTTTTCACTTTACTAAACAGACAACCCGTGAGCGCCTCGCAAAGGCCACCGGCGTCGAAGTCGGAAACGCCGCGACCCTCAAAGATGCTATCGGAAAACTTTTCGCGCACTTCACCAGCAACAACGCCCGTGCCTGCGCGATTTCGCTCCCCCCGACGTTCTCGCCGCAACAGGTTTCTGTCGCGTCCGTCGAACCCGTTCTCAAACAGGTGCTCGCCGGAAACGCCGTCAGCGTCGACGAAGCGAACACCCTCAGCTGTTTCATCTTCT
>PABD01000086.1 GCA_002702685.1 Planctomyces sp. | reverse complement strand
CGGTTCAAAATTCGGTCAAGTTTTTTTTAGAAAAAATCATCGAAAATTCGCACGCATTTTCGGGGTTCCCGACCGTGCCCGAGGGAAAGGACGAATCGAGAGGGAACGGGGAGCGACTCGGCACACCCCTTGCTCTTAGAGTTGCAACTCAGGAGGTACTCATCTGCGTCCAGGATCTGTTTGCGCCGACGGACAGGCGTGAGGCTCCCTGCCTACTGGAAAATTGCAGATTGCTACTTCATCTACGGAAATGAAAAATCGTGGTCACGGACGACGATCTATTACCTGCCCGCGCGACGTAGGACACATCAACCGGGCTCCTCTACTGGAGCATGTTTCTAATGAAATCCACCGCAGAATCTTCATCAGGCATGGGGATGGGTTCCCCCGCCGGAAGTAGTCCATTGGCCAGCGTCGGCCGGACAGCTAGGCTCGCAGCTATTTCTGCAGTCACGAACTACAAACCCTCCAACCCCCCCATGAACTTTATGGAGACTCCCACGCAAAACCTGTTCTGCGCCAACGTATTTCACAAGCGTGAAATGAAGGAACGCCTGCCTAAGAACGTCTACAAATCCGTCATCAAGACGATCGAAGAAGGAACCAAACTCGATCCTGAAACCGCCGACGTCGTCGCCGCCGCCATGAAAGACTGGGCGATGGAAAAAGGGGCGACTCACTACGCTCACGTTTTCTATCCCCTGACGGGTTTCACCGCCGAGAAACATGACAGCTTCTTCACCCCGACCGGTGAAGGGACCGCCATCGCCGAGTTCAGCGGAAGTCAGCTGATCCAGGGCGAACCGGACGGCTCCAGCTTCCCGACCGGTGGTATCCGCCAGACTTTCGAAGCCCGTGGTTACACCATCTGGGACGTGACCAGCCCGGCTTACATTCTCGAAAACGACAACGGAACGACCCTCTGCATTCCGACCGCGTTCGTCAGCTGGACTGGCGAAGCGCTCGACAAGAAAACTCCGGTTCTGCGTTCGATGCAGGCCCTTAACAAACATGCTCAGCGTATCCTGAAACTGTTCGGTCACAGCGACGGAGCTCTCGTCAGCTCGACCGCCGGTCCGGAACAGGAATACTTCCTGATCGATCGCAACTTCTTCTTCGCCCGTCCTGACCTGATCAACGCAGGTCGTACTCTGTTCGGCGCCAAACCGCCGAAAGGACAGGAATTCGACGACCACTACTTCGGAGCCATTCCCGAACGTGTTCTCGCCTTCATGTTCGAAGTCGAACGCGAACTCTTCAAACTCGGTATCCCGGTCAAAACCCGTCACAACGAAGTGGCCCCGGGACAGTACGAGATCGCCCCGATCTTCGAATCGGCCAACATCGCGACTGACCACCAGCAGATGATGATGCTGACCCTGCGAAAAGTCGCCGAGAAATACGGCATGTCCTGCCTGACCCATGAAAAACCCTTCGCGGGTGTGAACGGTTCCGGTAAGCACGTCAACTGGTCGCTCGGCAGCAAAAGCCAGGGTAACCTGCTCGATCCCGGCGATACCCCGCACGAAAACGCTCAGTTTCTCGTCTTCTGTGCTGCCGTCATCCGTGCGGTACACAAGTACCAGGGTCTGCTCCGTTCGGTCGTCGCCTCTGCCAGCAACGATCACCGCCTCGGTGCGAACGAAGCTCCCCCGGCGATCATCTCGATCTTCCTTGGCGATCAGCTGACGGACGTCTTCGAGCAGATCAAAGCGGGTGGTGCGAACAGCTCTATTCCGAGAGGTACACTGACGGTCGGCGTCGATACGCTGCCGCCGCTGCCGAAAGACGCGGGCGACCGTAACCGTACCAGCCCGTTCGCCTTCACCGGTAACCGCTTCGAATTCCGTGCCGTGGGTTCGAACCAGTCGATCGCCGGTCCGCTCGTCGCGATGAACACCATCGTCGCCGAATCGCTCGACTATTGTGCGACCAAACTGGAAGAAGCCACCGGCGGTGATCCTGCCAAGCTGAATGAATCGCTGCAGAAACTGCTCACCCAGATCGTCGCCGAACACGGATCGATCATCTTCAACGGTGACGGTTACTCGGAAGCCTGGCATAAGGAAGCCGCCGAACGTGGGCTGTTGAATCTGAAAACAACCGCCGACGCGCTTCCTGCCCTCAAAGAGCCGGCAGTCGAAGAACTGTTCAAAAAATACGAAGTCCTGTCTCCGCGCGAACTGGAAAGCCGCCTCGAGATTTACCTCGAGCAGTATTGCAAATCAGTTCAAGTCGAAGCGAATCTTTCACTCGAGATCGCGCGCACGATGATCTTTCCGGCGGTCGTTCGTTACCAGAACGAACTGGCTTCGACCTGTGCGAACCTCAAGTTCCTCGGTTACGAATTCGATACCGATACTCTGGATAAAATCACCACCCTGGTCAAAGGGCTGCAGGATTCGTCCACTGCCTTGGAAAACATCCTCAAGTCGCACAGCGGCACGGATCTCCAGGCGGAAGCCGAATTCATCCGCGATACGGTCATCCCCGCGATGGACGCGATTCGTGTTTATGCCGACGAACTCGAAAACCTGGTGGCGGACGACCTCTGGCCGTTGCCGACTTACCAGGAAATGCTGTTCATTCGCTAAACAGCAAGGATACTGAAATCGTCGCCTCGCGCGACGACACGATAAACGCATCTGGGGCGTGGTTACCTGCGGGTAACCACGCCTTTTTTTGCGCGTCGTCAAGATACCGCACCGAGAATGGGGGCAAACATCGTGGTGATCCCTTGTCGCGCAGCGCAAGCCCTCCTAATCTGGGGTAGAGAGTCTTGAATCTTCTCGGAAAGGGATAACGATGCGAGTCGCGTTTTTCAGCACCAAACCCTACGACCGCCAGTTTTTCGAACAGGCTAATACAGGACACGGTTTTGAGCTCACTTTCTTTGAACCGCGCCTGACGGCGGAAACGAGTCAGCTCGCCGACGGTTATGAAGCCGTTTGCGCTTTCGTGAACGATCGTCTTGATAGCGAAGTGCTTGCCCGCCTCGCCGAAGGGGGGACGAAGTACATCGCGCTCCGCTGCGCGGGGTTCAACAATGTTGACTTGAAACGCGCACACGAACTCGGCCTGCATGTCGTCCGGGTGCCGGCGTATTCTCCCTACGCGGTCGCGGAACATACGGTCGGGTTGATGCTCACACTCAACAGAAAGATCCACCGCGCGTATTCACGCGTGCGCGAGGGGAACTTCAGTCTGAATGGACTGCTCGGGTTCGACCTGCATGGCAAGACGGTCGGTATCGTCGGAACGGGGCAGATCGGGGAGATTGTCGCGAATATCATGGCGGGCTTCGGCTGTCATCTCATCGGCTACGACATGAACGTGAATGAAGAGTGCATCAAGCACGGCATGAACTACGCGTCACTGGAAGAACTGCTGGAAGGATCGGATATCGTCACACTCCACTGTCCGCTGACGCCGGAGACACACTACCTGATCAACGAGAAGACGATCGAACACCTGAAGCCCGGCGCGATGTTGATCAACACCAGTCGAGGGGGCGTCATTGATACCCGCGCGGTGATCAAGGGGCTTAAGTCCGGAAGAATCGGCTCATTGGGAATCGATGTTTATGAAGAGGAGTCCGCTTACTTCTTCGAAGACATCTCCCATCAACTGATCACCGACGACGTACTTGCCAGGTTACTGACTTTTCCAAATGTCCTCGTTACGGGACACCAGGGTTTCTTCACGCAGGAAGCACTCACCGCCATCGCAGAGACGACGCTCAGAAACCTTAAGGAACTTGACCAGCACCGGAACTGTCACAACGAAGTGAAGTAGTAGAGCCAGTCCGCTTAAACGAAATGGCTAGCCCGGACAATCTCGTCAGAGTTGTCCGGGTTGCGAAGCAATGGGTCGAGTCGTGGATCGAGTTGGAACCACAGATGCACACAGATTGGCACAGATAGGATCGAATTGACCTGCTCACCTCTGCGAAGCAATCAAAAGTAAACCTGTAGAGAAGAGCTACCGATGATCGCCCATTTCCCGCAAGCGTCATCCAGATTTATCTGTGAAAATCCGTGTCCATCTGTGGTTTAAAAAGCGAAAGATTTTTACTCAAGTACAACTCGGACCACCGTCTTCCCAGCGGGACGGGGTGGGGGGCTGATACGAAGACTTCTTCGGGAGGCACGTTTCTTCGGCCAGCTGGCGGGCGAGGTTCAGGTTCTCTCGAAGGTGATCGCGGTTGAGGCTGCCGACGACGAGGCTCGTGACGTATGGGTTCGAGAAGAGAAAACGGATCGCCTCGCGCGGACTCAGGTGCCCTGCGGAAAGCCCCTTCTTTACGACGACCGGCAAGCCTCGTTTGGACGCTTCCAGGATGACCGGTTCATGGCTGCGGTCTTCGAGGTGGTATTCCACCATCAGCAGATCGGCCCATTCGAGCGACAGCTTCGCCCCCTCCACCGTTTTGCCGCTGAGACCGATGGCGCCGATCTCTCCTTTCGCTTTGCGCTGCTGGAGCACGTCGACGACATCCGTCTGCGTGAGGACTTCGACATCATTCGCCGGCGAATGTATGAGCACGATGTCGAGAAAATCGGTCTGCAATAGTTTCAGGCTGCAGTCGAGGCTCGCATTCACAGCCTCAGCGGAGAAGTCGTAAGTCGACTCGCCGTTTTCAAATCGTTCGCCGACTTTGGTCGAGAGGATGTATTCCTGGCGGCGATGGGCGATGCCCTTGCCGATCCGTTCTTCGCTCAGTCCGTACGCCGGGGCAGTGTCGATATAACCGATACCGAGATCAAGTACCTCATTGAGCAACCGGATCGCGTCCGCTTCACTCGGCAGATCGTAGCCAGTGGGGTATTTGATCTTCTCGTTACGGCCAATCTTGAAGGCACCGAATCCGAGAGGTTGACGGGAAAGATCGAGCATGGGACGGGCGGGACTTTGCAACTACAGGTCATACGAGACAACAGAACGCCGGAGACGACGACACCGTCAGGCGGCCCGGCGTGTGTTGATCGTAGTCAGCTGAGAATAGTTTGTCCAATCGGCTTCCGTTTCCCAGGGATAGTCGGCGATGGGGGGGCGTGGCCAACGCGTGAGGAGATCCGCGCCGTCTATTGGTTGATTCGCGGTGAGTAGTGGTGACAGCGCTGTCAGCAGATGGTCGGCCAGTTGCGGTGCGAGCGCGAGTTTCGTCGGCCATGCGGTCCAGATATTGTCGTCGCGCAGAAAGAACGCATGATCGGGCCGTTTGCCATCGCCGGTGACGGGCTCTGCGCGATCGACTCGGTAGGAGGACCATTCCGTATCGTTCAGGTCGAGGCCTGGGATCGCGGCCTTCAGTTCCACGGCGGCGAAGGCGAGCACCTCTTCGCGCGACATATTCACGCCCAGCTCCGCGATCTGTCCGCCCAATTGCCAGAGGGTCTGACCGTCGGATGTCTGTTCGCTGCTGATTGTCACGCGCGTCTTCGCGCCATCGACACAATGACCATTGAGCCAGGGAAGGTTACCCCGCACGACAACCATGTGGAGGGGCCGCGTCTGCCCGACGGTTGTCGACAGGCCACACCGCTGTCGCAAGTGGATGTTGCCTTTGCCCGCCGTAAAGACGACCTGTTCGGGAACCAGGTTGAGTTGCGAGTCGGTCTGTTCTTCGGTCAATCGGATGCGGGTGATCTCTCCGCTCGCGCTAAGGTCGAACTCGAGTCCCTTCTCGGCGTCGATTTTCAACAGGCGGTCGCGGTGTTGTTTGAGAAAGCTCTCCATCAGACCGGCGGGGGAGAGCACCTGTTCATCGAGCCGCGCGACGGTACCGGGACAGTGCTGGAGAACGTCCGGCCGTTCGGTTTCGTCGAGTGACGTCGGCGCGACCCGCAGTCCCGCGCGGGCCCCGATCATACCGAGCCGGGAACGGAGGGACTCGGTCCGCCAGAGGTAGCAGAACTCGGAACGTAGCGGAGTCGGGCTGAGGTCGGGCGTGCGGGTTCCGGCGAGGCACGCTTTCCAGATGCCGGGCATCTCGCGAATCTCCGCCGCGGAACGGGTGAGCATGCCTTGCAGCGTGTACTTGAGGCCGCCGTGGATGATTCCCTGCGACGCAATGGTCTGACCGGAACCGAGGCCGCGTGCTTCGAGAAGCAGGGCGGAGTAGCCCCGCGACGTTAACTCATCGAGCAACCAGAGCCCGGCGATTCCTCCACCGAACAGAACGACCTGCACGGGGATGTCGTGTTGATTCAGATTTCGAGTCCGCGCCTCCATGCGTCGTCCCTCATGCAATAAGTCCAGAATGTGCCGAGGCGGATTATAATGAAGGCGGGTTACGGGGGGTAGACGGGTTTGGAGAACCAATAAGAAGGGCCGGACAATCGTCCGGCCCAGATATTTCAGCCTCGAATCTGCTTCTCATCAGCGTGGTGATTCTATTTCTCCACCAGCCAGATGTTGCGGTAGCGGACCGGGTTGCTGTGGTCCTGGAGGTAGAGCGGGCCGGGTTCGGGAGATTCCTGCACAGGGGCGGCGCGGGTGATGCTTTCGACTTTCGTTTTGTCCTGCACGAGCACGCCGTTGTGGCGGACAGTCAGGTAGGCGGGTTTGGTTTTGTTGCCTTCCTCATCGTAGACGGCGGCTTCGAAGTCGATGTCATAGGTCTGCCAGGTGAGGGGGGGGTAACACATGTTGACCCTGGGCGATTTGACCGAGTAGATCGCGCCGCATTCATTGTCGAGCCCGGCGAGCCCGAAGGAATCGAGCATCTGGACTTCGTAGCGTCCCTGCAGGTAGCAACCGCTGTTCCCCCGTTGCTGGCCGACAGCGTAGGGCATGTAGGGAAGCATGAATTCGACGTGAAGCGTGCAGCTCTTGAATTTCTCTTTGCTCGTGACGCCCTGCATCAGCAGCCCGGATTCGGTCACCTGTCCGTTTTCAAACTTTTCACCACTGGTGCCGTCGAAGAGGACAATCGCCCCTTCGGGGGCTTCGGCTCCGAGTGTCGGGCTTTCCCGGTGCACCTTCTCTAACGTGCCGATCGTCTGGCCATCTCCTCTGTCGGTGACGATGGCGATCTGGTCGTCTTTAACGATCCCGATGAGGTCGCTCTCGTAATTGCTGAGTCGAACTTCTCCCTCTTTCAGTTTGCCGGTCGATTTCAGCCGTTCTTCCTGCGTCCAGCCGTCGCCGGGCAGACCGCCGACATAGCCGACGGCGTCGAATTTGCCATCGCCGCGCGAAATCACATGGACTCCGACTTTCACTTCTCCCTCGTCCGTTTTGATTTTCCCCGCATATTCACCCTGAAATTTGAAATCTTCGGGAGCGGATTCCGTATCTGTATAGGCGAGCTTCGACTTGTCCTCTGTTTCCTCAGCGGCCGAGAGGGGAAGCGAAGCGGTGAACGTCGCCGTCAGGCAGAAGGCGGACAGCAGGCCAGCGGAAAGCAGACGAAAGGGCAACTTGGACATCGTGAGTATCCCGTAAAGAGGTTAAAACAGGGGGAGTTAGGCGAAATCCATTCTGGGGTAACGGGTGACCAGTTGCAAGCTTCACCCCCGGTTTCGCCCCGGAACCCGACCGTAGGGGGGGTAACAGAGGTTCTGGCTAGAAGTCGGTAATCGTGTTATAGTTACAGGGACTACAGTAAACGGACGATGAGTTTTCAACAGGATGGCCGGGAGTTCCCGACGGGAAGCGGTGAGGCACACTTCTTCCGCCGAATTCATATCCTTAATGGCCTCGCGGACAGGTGCAGATGACAGACAACAACCATAGCGACGAAGCGAGAAAACGGATTGGCGCGGAGTGCTTTAAAAAAGGATCCCAGGCCGCCGAATCAAAGAACTGGGATTATGCCATCGAGATGCTGCGGACCTCAGTGAAGATGGTTCCCGAGAATGTGTTCTATCGCCAGGTGCTGCGCGGCGCCGAAGAGCGGAAGTACGGCGATAACAAAAAAGGGAAGCGGCTGGCGGGATTTTCCATTACCAAACTGAAAGCGTCCATCAAGGCCCAGCGCATGAAATCCAACTGGGCTGCGGTCGACCAGACCGCCGAAGAGGGGCTCGCGCTCAATCCGTGGGATACCGGTCTCAATGCGGCGCTCGGCGAAGCGGCGTCTAAACGCGGTTACAGCGAAGTGGCGCAGTTCGCGTTTGAGAAAGCCCTCAAGATCGACCCGGACAATCGTGATCTCCTGGTCGGGTTGGCCGATGTGTTTGAAAATCGGGGCAGTTACCTGGAAGCCGCGCAGATCTGGAACCAGATTCAACGCCTCAATCCGCAGGACAGCAAAGCCCGTATGAAGGCGAACCAGCTCTCGGCGAATTCGACGATGGCGAAGGGGGGCTATGAGGATGCCGAGCGCTCTCAGGATGTCAGGCAGGTAAACGCCTACGACCAGGATCGTCCCGTGAAGCGCGACCTCCCTGAACAGGTCACGGGTCCTGGCTTGGACCAGGAAGCCGACCTCCGCCGCGCTATCCGCAAAAACCCGGAAGACCGTGCGGTCTATATGAAGCTGGCTGGCTTTCTGCGTGATCAGAAGCGCGCGGGCGAAGCTTTCAACGAACTGAAAGCGGTCGAAGAAAAGTTCGGCAACGAAGGAACCTTCCGCGAACTGTTCGAAGATATCGAACTCCAGGCCCGCGCCGATGATATCGAGGCCGCGCGCCTGGCAACGCAGGCGAATCCGGACGATGACAAAGCGAAGAAGCGGCATCAGTCGCTGGTCAAAGACCACATTCTGCGCGAGATCGACATTCTGAAACGCCGCATGACCGAGAATCCCAAAGACCTCGGTTTGAAGTTCCGTCTGGCCAAGAACCTGATGAAGTTCAAGAAGTGGCCCGAAGCGATTCCGCTGCTGCAGCAGGCAAGCAGCGGCGATCAGAAAAATCAGGCCGATATCCTCGTCCACCTCGGCAAGTGCTACCACGCCGAGGGCAGGAAGGAACTCGCGCTACGCCAGTTCGAGAAGGCGGTTCCGATGATCGACCAGCACGAACGCCCGCATATGTTCGTCGAAGCACATTACTTCTGTGGCCGCATGTGTGAAGAAGCCGGCAAGAAAGAACTGGCCGAGAACCACTACCTCGATGTCATCAGCGTCGACTACGAATTCAAAGACGCCCGCGAACGGCTGGACAAACTCGGCGCAGCCGCCGAAGAGGATTGAGGGACGGTTATAGTAGCCCGGACAACTCTGCGAGATTGTCCGGGCTACCCGTGACTCCAGCTTGTGTTACCCGTCGCGGTATCTATTCGCCCACTTTGCCGGTGAAGACGTGGCCGGCGACTTCCATCTGGACTGCGTAGACTGAGGTGCGGGCGGTGACGTAGAGCGTTTTGTTCTCGGGGCCGCCGAAGGTGGCGTTGGCCGGTTGCTGCGGGAATTCGATCGTGCCGAGGTGTTTGCCATCGGGAGTGAAGACCTGCAGGCCGAGCGCCGAGGTGATGTAGAGGTTGCCGTTGACGTCGATCGTCAGGCCATCGCCGCCACCCCGTTTGGTAATGTCTTCCGGTTGATGGAGTTCACAGAACGCCGCCCCTGCGCCGATTTTCCCCGGCGCTTCGATCGGGTAGACGTACATCGTCGTCTCTTTGGACGGGATCACGTACAGCTTGGTTTCGTCCGGCGAGAGAATGACTCCGTTGGGGGCTTCGCGGTCTTCGATCAGGCGGGTGACAGTTCCGTCGGGGGCATAGTAATAGACGGCTTCCGTTCCCTGCGGCCAGGGGTCCGGCGCGCGGAAGCGGGGATCGGTGAAATAGACGCCTCCCGTTTTGTCGATGACGAGATCGTTCGGAGCGTTGAACCGCTTGTTGTTGTATTCGCCGGCCAGGGTGGTCGGTTGGGCGGTGGCAGGATCAATCGACAGGAGCGCGCCGTCCATGGAGGCGGCGTAAATCTTTCCCTGCTGGCTGAACATCAGGCCGTTGCAATGGCCGGACGGCTGCAGGAAGGTCGACAGGTTTCCCTCTGCGTCGATCTTGTGGATGCAATCGTTGGGGATGTCCGAGAAGTAGAGGTTCCCGTTGCCATCCGAGGTGGGACCTTCCGTGAAGGCAAAGCCGCCGTGGAGTTCTTTAATTTCCCCCGTCGGGCCAATTCCGGGAATGGGTTCCCCCCCTCCCGCGTCGCAACCCGTAAAAACGCAAAATGCAATTACACACGCGCAGCGGGATAACGTCGCCGTCCACTTCATTTGGTCACCTTTCGTCTAGCGATATCTCAGCGGGCATCTGGTGGAAATCTGTGCTGTCGAGCCGTGGAGCAGCCGGCAAAACAGGATAGATATGTCCGATCCGATAAAAGAGCCGTTTCCCCAAACGCATCTTCATTTTGCGCAGAATCTCAGACGGGAAGCAACTGCCCAATTCGCGTTTCGCCTGTTCAGAGCGAAACTTCTCCCGCAATTCGCCGATCTTCGATGCCCAGGAACCGTTCGATCTGCTGTTCCAGGAAGACGGCTTCCTGAACATTCTCCAGCCGGGAGAGAAGTTTGACCTCTTTCCCCGAGGCGAGCCGGGCTTTGACGTCGTAGGTGTGGCTGGTCGAGTTCTTGTTCCGGTGGATGTTTTCCTGGCAGAAAAGCTGGTCGATGTCTTTCGTGTCATCGAGTTCCGCCCCTCGCCATGGAATCGGCCCATGCTTGATGAGCATGTGGTGCGGGCTGACCATGATTGTGGTCCGGTTGAAGAGGGTCGCCACCGTATAGTAGGCGAGCAGCAGCCCGATGCTGACATGGATCAGTGGGAAGAGGGCGATCAGGAACATCCAGCCACCTTCCTCAATCGCGCCGAACAGAAACCCGCCGAAGACGGCGAAGGCGATTCCGTTCCAGAAGAGCGTGAAGAAAATGAGAAATACCGACGCCCAGGTAAACCATTTCCACGTGATGTGCAGCACCCCGTGGTATTCGTTAAGTTCGTATTTGTCCGGTCTGGAGACTTCCCGTTTGAGGCGGGTCTGTTCGGATTCCAGATTGACTCGCGGCTCCGCGATCCGTGACCACGCTTTGCAGTACCCGCACCGGGCGACGCCGAGTTCGAGATTGAAATCCTGTTCCCGGAGGGCGGCCCCGCATTTGGAGCAAGACAGGTCGGACATGGTGCGGGTCTCCTTACCTACAAATTATTAAACAGCGAAAGACAGTCCCGGAGGGGAGGTTTATGTCCCTCAATAAGCGACATCGGGACAGCAACGGGACGGACGAATTCTTCTGATTCGCGCCTATTTAAGCAGGAACGTGGGATCGGTGCCAGCACAATGCGGACGAGGGGATTATGGTGGGTTGGCGGGTGAAGTCGACAGTTGACCGACGCTTGAAATGTTATCGAAACATCAATTTTTCCGCCGAGTGGATCAAAGCACGCAATTTCGGACCAGACGACCTTTTTTTATCGAAGGAAAACTGAGAATATAGAGGAAAATACCCCGTTTCGAGATGAAGTGGATACCGGAAGGATCGCCTCTCCGCCGCCTGTGGGTCGGTCGAAATGATCGATTCGCCGCTGGTTTACCTGTGGATCGGGTGAACCGGCTTGCGTTGTCCCATAGGCGCGTTTCTGACTGAGCGTCCACGTTGATATGTTTGAAAGCTTTGTTCCCATGCGATCGATGGTAGGCTTAATTCTGGGTGGTGGTAAAGGAACCCGCCTCTTTCCGTTAACCGAGTACCGTTCGAAACCGGCGGTGCCACTCGCGGGCAAGTACCGGATTATCGATATCCCGGTTTCCAACTGTCTGAACAGCGGGATCAACCGCATCTACCTGCTGACACAGTTCAATTCGGTCAGTCTGCACCGCCACATTCGCGACACGTACAAGTTCGATCGTTTCACCGGCGGGTTCGTCGAGATCCTCGCCGCGCAGCAGACGATGGAAGGGGCGAACTGGTATCAGGGAACCGCCGACGCCGTACGGAAGAACCTCCGGTACCTCGAACAACCGGGGATCGAACATGTGCTGGTGCTGTCCGGCGACCAGCTGTACCGGATGGATTACCGGCAGATGCTCAAAACCCATGTCGACTCAGGCGCGGAAGCCACGATCGCGGCGCTCCCCGTCACGGAGGAGGCGGCGCGAGGGTTCGGTATCATGCGGCTGGACGACAGCGGTCGCGTCCGGGGATTCCTCGAAAAGCCTCAGAATGAGGAAGAACTCAAGATGGTGTGGACCGAGCCGAAGTGGCTCGACGACCACGGCATTCCGAGTAAGGGGCGCGGGCATCTGGCGTCGATGGGCATTTACCTGTTCAATCGGGATACGCTGGTGCAACTGCTGAAGAACAGCGACTACGAAGACTTCGGCAAGGAGATCTTCCCCATGGCGATCCGCACGCACAAAGTGCACGTCCATCCCTTCGACGGTTACTGGGAAGATATCGGTACGATCCGTTCGTACTACGACGCGAACCTCGCCCTGGCCTCGTCCAAACCGCCATTCCAGTTGATGAAGCAGGACGCCCCGATCTATACCGAGGCCCGTCAACTTCCGGCATCGCGTCTGGAAGATGCCCGCATCTCCAACAGCCTGATTGCGGATGGTTGCACGATCGAGTCGGGCTGCGTCATCGAGAACAGTGTCATCGGTGTCCGCTGTCATATCCAGAAATCGGTCACGATCAAAGACTCCATCATCATGGGGAACGATTACTACCCCGCCGAAGAAGGAAAGCGGAGCAAAGAAGAGTTCCCGATGCACATCGGCGAAGGCGTGGTGATCGAAGGGGCGATCGTCGACAAGAACTGTCACATCGGTGCCGGAGCGAAAATCCTGCGTTCGAGCATCAAAGAGGACAACTACGACAACGGGAACGTCACGATCCGTGACGGCATCGTCCTCGTGCGAAAAGGAACAGTCATTCCCCCTAGCTGGACGAACGATTGAGTCTACCGAGCCCGCTGATCCGACGGATGTGTCGTGGAGTCTATCGCGGCGCCATCGGGTCGGAATCTGTCTCGATCCTGTTCGCGGACAACGGGTTACAGTTCATCTTCAGCGGAAGACCATAGTCCGCTAAAATCGGCGACCCTATTATTGTGCCGATGGCGTGGGAGAGTAATGTGTGCGCCTTCTCCCCGCGCCGGATGACCTTGCCAGTTACGCAAGGTCTGGCAGCTTCGCAAAATAAACGGTTCCGCCATGCCCCTGAAGACCGAACAAGTAGAAGAGCCGAGTCTCAACCTGACTCCGATGATCGACATTGTGTTCCTGCTGATCATCTTCTTCATGGTCGGGAGCCAGTTCACCGAACAGGAGCGGTTATTCGAGCTCAACATGCCCGAGGTATCCGCCGCGCCTCCGCTGACGGCGCTGCCGGATGATCTGGTGATCAATATCCACCGGGACGGACGTATGATTATTCAGGGTGAGGAGTACACCCTGCCGGAGCTGGCGAAACGGCTCCAGGAAGCTCGCGCGAATTATGAGGACCAGGGAGTGGTCATCCGGCACGACGCGGAAGGGATGCATCAGAACCTGATGTACGCGTTGTCGGCATGTCATTCTGCACAAATCCGCAACATCTCCATCGCGGGCCAATTGCAGAGCGAGACAAATCGTTGATAGAGCAACTGAAAAACTGGATCGACAAACTGCTGGCCGATTCGGACCTGACGCGGGAGGAATTCCTGTGGGGTACGATGGTGGTCGCGCTGCTCTGCGCCTCGACTCATCTGCTCACGATGCTCATCACCCGCTGGGGAGATTCCCGCGCGACGTCCAAGTCCTGGGTCTTTTCAGCGCTTTTGCATGTCGGCTGCGTGGTCGGGCTGGTCGTCTTCAGTCCCCCGGTGGAAGTCACTACCCAGGTCGATCCACAGTCAGAACCGATCCTGATCAAGGGGCTCATCTTCGAAGATGAAGTGCCGATGACTAAACCGCGTGAAGTCTGGGATCGGGTCAAGCCGACCGAACTGAATGAAATCGCCCGGTTGGAACAGGAAGAACGGAATCCCTTCGAACCTGCTGAGCCTGACCGCACGCATGAAGAGAATGTGCGCAAACTGGAAGAGCTGGTCGAGAAGCTCAATACCAACCCGGACGCCGTAGATCAGACCGTTCCCGAGCAGATGAAAACGAAGACGACCGATCAACTCGCGCAGTCATTTCTGCCGGATGAAGTTGTGCCCGATCTGATTCCGCAGGAGGAAGCGCCGCAGACACCCACTGGAATTCGCACGCAGGAAGTTTCGGTGACGCGACCGGAAACGTCTTCGCCGGAAATCGAACGGGCATCCAGCACGCAGGTGCCGACGGAATCCAATCCCGTGGTTCTCAGCCGGAAAGTCGATACGATCGATGGCCCCGAGAACCCGCAGGCACTCAGACCAGATGCTCCTGCAGAAGACATGCGGACGCCGACGGCCGGGCCCGACTTCGATGCTCCCCAGGAGGCGATGGCCACGAATCCGTCGTCGCAAGCCGCGGAAGAGTCCGCTCCGCAATTCACCCGCACTCGTTCCGGCGGGGAACGCACTTCGACCACAACCGATGTGAATCGAGGGCGCTCAAACGAAGTTGGGCGTCCGCTCGGTCAGGGAGACGAACTCTTAGCGGCGCGAACACCACAGACGTTATCCGATTCTAATCTGCCACAGCCCACGCTCGAAACGCCGCCGCCGGTCGAACTCCAAGAGATCGCTCCGCAACCGCAGAACTATCAATTGCGCAACCTCGCAAAACGGCGCGAGATCGCGGAGGAGAACGGCGGGACAGAATTTTCCGAACAGGCCGTGGAACGGAGCCTCGCGTGGCTCGCCAAAGTGCAGCACCCGCAGGGGCATTGGGATGCGGATCGTTACGGTGCCGGAACGGTGGACGTTGATGAAGAAGGCGTTCCCCGATTGTTCGCGGGAAAGCAGTCGGACACCGGCCTGACGGCGCTCTCGATTCTCTGTTTTCTCGGCGCGGGTTATACGCACGAAGAGGGACAGTATAAGACGACCGTCGAGAAGGCCCTTCGCTGGCTCGTTTCGCAACAACGGGAAGATGGTTATCTCGGTGGCAACGCGAAGCATTACGAAATGATGTACTGTCACGGCATGGCGACCTATGCCATCGCCGAGGCCTACGGAATGCGGCAGGATCTCGAAGCGAAGTCCTGGTTACGCGAGCCAGTAGAGAAGGGCGTGCAGTACGTGATCTCGCAGCAGAACCCCGAAGATGGTGGGTGGCGCTATCTGCGAGGTCAGAAAGGCGACATGAGTATGTTCGGTTGGCAGTTGATGGCGCTCAAGAGCGCGGAGATCTCGGGGATTGCCATACCGCAACAGGTGAAGAATCGCATGATCCGATTTCTGAAAGACCGGAGCCTGGGGGAAAACCAGGGGCTGGCGAGTTATGTTCCCGATCAGCCTCCCTCCAATTCCATGACGGCGGAGGCTCTTTTCTGTAAACAGATGCTGGGCATCAACCGGACGAACCCGGCCTGCATCGAAGCGGTCGATCACATGCTCAAAAATGTTCCGAGCCGGCGCGAATACAATCTCTATTACTGGTACTATGGCACGCTGGCGATGTATCAGCATGGGGGGAGCGCGTGGAATACCTGGAACAGTAGCTTGCGCGACCGCATTGTATCTGAGCAGCGCCAGACCGGTGAATTTGCCGGAAGCTGGGACCCCCGTTCGGTCTGGTCCCCCTATGGCGGCCGTATCTACACTACGGCATTGAGCACGCTCTGCCTCGAAGTCTACTACCGCTTCCTGCCGCTCTACCGCATGCAGGAAGAACTCGAAGAACCCTCGGCGAGACCGGGGCAGTAGTATTTCGCGCGGGGAATTTGTTTCCGTTCCTCCGCTGATTCGGCTACTATCGAGTGTGGTGAAAAAATCTTCACATTCTTCTGGCGGAGTTTCCGATCATGCGCGCGTCTCGGCTTTCCAAACAGGAAGTGTCTTTCTCCCGTCCCCGACTGATTGCAGCGATGCTGTGCGCTGGGGTCATTGCCAGCGGCGTTGTCTTGATGTCGGCAGTCGCTGAGGAACCACATGAAAGGAACTCCCCCACCGCCTGGACGTTTGATGAGGCGCTGACGGCGCTGCGGTTGTATCCCCACGATCCCTACCTGCAATATGTCGTGTTGCAACTGGGACGCCGGGATGCTCTGGGGCGGGAAGCCGAGCGGGAGCTCTCGCGCCTGCTGCCACCCGGAAGGAATCAGTTCGGTCGAACAGGGGACCTCGATCTGTTCAGTATTTTCAGCGGGGCGTCGGCTGTTCAGGAAAGCCTGCAACTTGACACGATGCGTGGTGACCGCGCTGAGATGCAGAACGATGCACCCTGGCGCGACAATCCGGAATTCGAACGCTCACGGCCGAGGAACCGGGAGGCGGAACAGAAACGTCTGGCAGAGCCGGTTCCTGTCACCGAACTGGAAGGGCCGACGATCCAAAGTCATCCGTGGCGGGAGATGCTGGCCGGCCGCAAGCCGGAGGTTTCCACGCTCGCCCGGGCAGTTCCGGAAGATTTTTATTTTGTCCGTTTCCGCTCGCTCGGCAAGCTGCTTGAGGTGATGGACTCGACCGATTTGTGGGGAACGCATCTGGCGAGCCAGGCGACGCAGGAGGCGACAACCGATCTGGTGGGCGAACGACTGCGGAAGCAGTTAGCCATAGAAACGAATCAGCTACTGGAGCCATTTTATGACGTGGTTGTAGATGAGGTCGCCGTAACAGGAAGTGATCTCTACTACCGCGAGGGGAGTGACATCACGCTGTTATTCCGGTTTCGTCAGCCACTGATTTTCAAAACCCGGATGAATGGCTTTCTCGATGCCGCGGCAGCGGGGGAGTCTTCAATAACTCGTGAGTCGGGTGAGTACTTGGGCGTTCCGTACGATCAGCTTACCTCCCCGGATCGGAAGGTGAATGTGTACTCGGCCTATCCGGCGTCTGATCTGCATGTGCGGAGTAATTCCCTGGTGGGATTAAAGCGGGTGATTGCGGCGATGAGGGGGCAGGATGAAAACGGTGCGCCGGTACGGCGACTCGGCGAGACCGATGAGTTTGCGTATATCCGGACACTCCTGCCGCTCGGAGCGGAAGACGAGGACGGGCTCGTGTATCTATCGGATCCCTTCATTCGCAACCTGGTGGGGCCGCGGTTGAAACTGACCGAACGCCGCCGCCTGCTCTGCTACAACCATTTGAAAATGATCGGACATGGAGCGCTGCTCTACCGGACCGAATATGGACGCAAAGCAGAATCGCTCGAAGAACTGGCGAAATCAGAGTGCTGCCCCGGTCAATTCGGGAAGGGGGAGCTCGTCTGTCCGGACGGAGGAGAATACCGATTGTCGGAAGATGGCTTAACCGGCGTTTGTAATCACCACGGTCACGCGCATGCGCTCACTCCGTGCGCGGAACTCGAACTGCAGACCGTCACCCGGGCCGAGGCCGAAGCGTATCAGGCGTTTCTCAACGACTACAATTTGTACTGGAGAACATACTTCGATCCCATCGTGCTGAAGATTCAGGCACAACCGGAGCGGTACCGCATTGAAACGATCGTGCTGCCGCTGATCGATAACTCGATCTATACGAATCTGGCAGCAATGCTCAAGGGGGAACCGGAGTCACTCGATCGTCTACCGGTACCTCAACGAAACATATTGAGTCTGGCTCTTCACTTCAACAAGCCGGAACTGCTCGGAATGTCGGGGCTGCAGGAACTGATCGCTGCCGGAGAGGAGGAGGATGAGCCCGCCGACCATGAACAACTTCGGGAGGCATCCGAAAATCTGAAACTTCTCGGGCTGGCTATGTTCGACTATCACGACGCGCATCAGAAGTTTCCGGCGATCGCGAATTTCGACAAGTCGAGCAAGAAGCCGCTATTGAGTTGGCGCGTGCATCTGCTGCCGTTTGTGGATCAATACGATCTTTACAGGAAATTCCGATTGGATGAACCTTGGGACAGTGAGCACAACAAAGAGTTGATCGCCCAGATTCCCGAGGTATTTCGTCCCGAGAATGCCAAGCTCGCCGAGGCAGGTGAGACGAAGCTTGTCGCTCCCGTGGGCAAAAACACATTGTTCTCCTCCGACGGTAAAGAGATTGAGCTCGCGAGCGTCACTGATGGACTGTCCAATACCATCATGCTTCTGGAAAGCGATGATGAGCACGCAGTCGTCTGGACAAAGCCCGAAGATCTCAACGTCGATCTTGAAAAACCACGCAGTGGACTGCAATCGCGTCCGCCGGGAGGGTCCCTGGTGCTCATCGCGGATGGTTCGGTTCATTTCTTCTCTGAATCAATGACCGATGAGACTTGGAAGGGGTTGCTGACGAAAAACGGCGGCGAAGTCGCGTCGGTAGATGAACGACAAGAACTTGTCATGCCCGCGAGCAGAAACGCACGTGACTCTCGGATGATGTCCTATCTCGAAAAACAGATCGACCCTCAGAAGCTCGCGGCATTTCTAATGCGGGGGATCGGGAACCAGGTCGGCTTGCATGTCTACGATGCCGATCCGATGTTCGACTTCAGCCTACCGCAATTTCTCGGTCGGGCGATCGGAGCCTTCAGTGGTCGTAACCGGGGATGGGGCTTTATGGGAGTGGACGAGGTTCTCGTGATCAGCGCGGTGGTGACTTCCCTCAACTCTCCTATCTATGTGTCGCTTCCGGTCAATGATGCGGATGCTGTCGATGCGTTTCTGGACGAACTCGATAACTTCCTCGCAAGGCAGGCCCGGCAACCGACCTGGCAGGGATTCTTTGCGGTCTCAAGCGACTTCTATGAATTGCCGCTTGCCGACGGAACAGTTGCCCGCAGTTACAGTTTCAGTCTTGGCCCGATCAAGTCGCGCTGGTTCTGGGCACGCATTGCCGACGGGCTGTACGTCACCAGCAAACCGTTTATTCTGGAGGATCTGGCCGCATTGCGAGCGGAGGGGCCGGAATCGCAGCTGGGGGAAAACGAGCATCCCGCCCATGCGCTGGTGAAATTGCGGCCGCGGCACTGGAACCAGGTATTGAGCAATTATCAACTTGGCTGGGAGGAAAACGCGCGGCAGGCCTGTCTGAAAAATCTGGGGACCGTCATCGGCCTGGGACGCGGATTAACCGAAGCGGAACGAGATCAGCCGCCGGAAAAAGTCCAGACGCGTCTGCAGCAACTGAGCGGTGAGATCTTCGACTCCCACTACTACTGTCCCGACGACGGACACTATCACCTTGCGGAGGATGGCAAGTCCGCCACATGCAGTATTCATGGTTCCGCCTCCGAGCCAAGTCAACTTAATGCGCCTGCGGCTGGAAGTCGTGCTGCGGAATTGATCCGGCAATTCTCGGGACTGACGGTAAGCCTCACGTTCCTCGAAGATGGTCTGCATGCCGTGGTGGAGGTGGAGCGAAAGGGGAATGAACCCCAAGAGTAAATCTTGTCCCGGTCGTTGTATTTCTTTCCTAGCTCGGCATAATCGTTAATTGCCTTTGTTTATCTGCGGTTCCTGATTCCTTCGGGACGGTGCTCGCTCGCAGATTCTGTCGCCGATTGTTGCCTGCCGTTGGAAAGTGCCCCCTCTATGTCCGCACCGGAGAAGAAGAGTAACGTCCGTTACGATAACGTCGATGAAAAGTACCTGCTCGAACGGCAACTCAAGAAACATGCGGGCTGGGTGTTGCTCTGGGCGATCGGTGTCGGGGCGGTGATCTCCGGGAACTATGGGGGCTGGAACGTCGGCCTCGACCGGGGTGGTTTCGGCGGGCTCGCGATCGCTACGGTCCTGATGGCGGTCATGTATCTCTGCATGGTCTTCACCATCGCGGAGCTTTCCGCCGCGTTACCGCACGCGGGCGGGTTCTTCTCTTTCACGCGGAATGCGTTCGGTCCCACGGGAGGCTACCTGTGCGGGCTCACCGATACGATCGAATATGTGCTGACACCCGCGGTGATCGTCTATTTCATCAGCGGTTACATGCAGCAGATACCACTCTTCGCGGAGGTGCCGCAGTATGTCTGGTGGTGCCTCTTCTACGCGTTGTTTGTGGTGATCAACATCGTCGGTGTGGAACTCACCTTCCGCGTCAGTCTGATCGTGACGATCATCGCCGTGGTGGTGCTCCTCTTCTTTTATGTCTGCGTACCGTTCAGTGACAGCTTCGATACCGCGAAACTGACGAACATCCCGCCGGTGGAAACGGCCGCGGGGGCGAATGCCTGGTTGCCGTTCGGGTGGCAGGGTATTTTCGCCAGCTTGCCGTTTGCCATCTGGTTTTATCTCGCAATCGAGCAGCTTCCCTTATCCGCCGAAGAGTCGCACGACGTTGTGAACGACATGCCGAAGGCACTCATCTGGGGGATTGTCACGCTGCTGGTTCTGTCGCTGCTGACATTGGTATTGAACACCGCCGTCGGGGGAGGGGCGATTGAAATCGGCAAGTCGGGCGCGCCGCTGGCGGATGGTTTCAAAGCGATCTTCGGCGCGGGGGTCGGGCAGACGTTGATGGTGGTGATCTCGCTCACCGGGCTCGTCGCCAGTTTTCATGCGATCATCTATGCCTACGGTCGCGTGCTGTTTGCCCTGTCGCGGGCCGGTTACTTTCCCCGGTGGATTTCCATTACGGGCGAGCGGAAGACACCTTACGTCGCGCTCATCCTGGGGGCGGTGGTTGGTCTGGTCTGTACGGGGCTGATCGAATTCACGAAACCGGAAGGGGGACAGGAATCGGTCGTCGGCGCGGCGCTCCTCAACATGGCGGTCTTCGGGGCGGTGATTTCGTACGCGCTGGTGATGCTCAGTTACATCAAACTCCGCTACAGCCGCCCCAACATGGCCCGCCCCTACAAGAGTCCCCTCGGCATCCCGGGAGCCGTGGTAGGGCTCGTCCTCTCACTGGTCGCCCTCGTCGCCACGTTCGCCGACAAAGACTACCGTTTCGCCATCTGGGGCACAGCGGCCTTTGTGCTGGTGGGGATGTTGTACTTCTTCTTCTACAGCCGCTACCACCTCGTCGCCCAGGCCCCGGAGGAAGAAGACGCCCTGATCGCGGAGGCGGAAGGGGAGTTGGCGCATTAGGTGGGAAGCTAAAATCGAGGCAGCATCATCGCAATCAATCCGTTTCCGAGAAGGGCAATTGCTGAACTCAGGATGATGAACTCCAGGCAATGCAGACAGCTGACCATAAAGGCGACCG
>PABD01000085.1 GCA_002702685.1 Planctomyces sp. | reverse complement strand
TTTCTTGATCGGTTTTTCGAGTGGTTGAATGATGTCCTGACCTTCCGGCAGCCCGGGAAGATCGGCAAGGTTCTCAACCAACGTCTTGCCGGTGACGGTCATGCAGTCCCCTTTGATCAGACCGTGTTCCAGCAGGTATTTCAGCACGGCGGGAGTACCACCGATTTCATGGACATCTTCCATTACGTAGCGACCACTCGGTTTGAGGTCGGCGATGAAGGGGGTGCGGTCGGAAACTTTCTGGAAGTCATCAATGGTGAGATCGACATTCACCGACCGGGCAATCGCGATGAGATGCAGGACGGCATTCGTCGATCCACCGAGTGCCATGGTGAGGACCATCGCATTTTCAAACGCGTCGCGGGTCATGATGTCGCGCGGTTTGAGGTCGAGTTCGAGCAGTTTGCGGATTGCTTCACCGGCGTCGAGGCATTCCTGGAGCTTGCGCGGATCAACGGCCGGAATAGAGGAACTGTAGGGAAGAGTCATTCCCATTGCTTCGATGGCGGACGCCATGGTGTTCGCCGTGTACATCCCGCCGCAGGCACCGGCGCCGGGACAACTCCGTTTGACGATTTCCTTGCGCTCCTCATCGGAGATAGAACCGGAGAGGTATTCGCCATAGGCCTGAAACGCGGAAACGATGTCGAGTTTTTTCTGGTTGAAACAACCCGGTTTAATCGTGCCGCCATAGACCATCAGCGAAGGACGGTTGAGACGTCCCATTGCAATCAGACAGCCGGGCATATTCTTGTCGCAACCGGGAAGGGAGATGTTCGCGTCGTACCACTGAGCCCCCATAACGGTTTCGATGGAGTCGGCAATGAGATCGCGCGACTGGAGTGAGTACGACATACCATCCGTACCCATCGAGATCCCGTCGCTGACGCCAATCGTGTTGAACCGCAGACCGACGAGGCCGGCTTTCTGCACCCCTTCCTTCACCTTCGCGGCGAGGTCGTTCAGGTGCATGTTACAGGTGTTCCCTTCGTACCAGACCGACGAAATTCCAACCTGAGCTTTGTTCATGTCCGCTTCGGTCATGCCTGTTCCATACAGCATGGCCTGGGAAGCTCCCTGGGAGCGCGGCTGCGTGATGTGAGCACTGTATTTGTTCAGTTGTTGTTCGGTCATCGGGTCTACCTTCAGATCATTACCAGGTGGAGAGGTCTCTTCGTGGTTCGAATACAGGAATTCGAGCGTGGCGGTGCGTCGGAAAATCCGGGGAAATGCTTCGCCCGGAAGCAGGAGGGAAAGTCCGCGCAACCCGGGTAGCTGACGCGGAAAACGCCATCATCCTCATGCGGATACGACCCGTCAACCTTGCGGCCCGCATGCGACGGTTGAAAACACCGCGACGGACCGGACACGCCCCTGAAACGGGCGAAACAAGCCCTTTCCGGCTGGAGGCGCCATCCCTTCTGGAAGTTCGGTACGGAAAATCCTGTCATCGATAGGATACATTGACTGGCAAACATCTAGCTGGAGCTTCGGCTGTCGACAATCCTAAACAAAATGTTTGGCAAGAGATACGTTCCGTAAGTCTGCCAATAGTTCATAGCGGCCCGTTTTCACGCAGGTTTGGCTTCTCACCGGGGGAGAGGATGGTATCATTGTGATACACACGGTTAAATCGGGCGAGTCTATGCGAGTCGTCCGGTTGTCCAGTTGGTAACTTTCCGCTCTTTTTCCGTAGTTGAGATTGGTCCCTTCATGTCTCAAACCGCTTCCTCTCGATGGATGAGTTGGCGTGGCCTTCGTTGGAACAGTGATCTGGAGCAGATGGGCTCGATCGTCCAGTTCTGCGACCGCATGTTGCGGTTTCTCTGCGATTCGAATTCGACCGACGAGTTCCTGAAACAACTGCTCCCCGAGATGGCGACGGAGTTTTCCGCCCAGCGCATCTGCATCTGGGAGCGGACGCCCAAATGGAAACTGCTCACCGAACTCGGCCGTGCGGGGAGTGCCGATACCGACTTCCGCCAGTTTGAAGACATCCTCGACCGGGGGGAAGCGTGCTTTTCATCGCAGGGGACCGTACCCGCGCTGATGGTCCCCCTTGAAATCGGTGACGGGACTTCGATGGTCCTGATGATGGAGGGAAATCGGGTCGATGCCAGCATGCTCGAAAGCGCGGTCGCCGTGGGACGCTTTCTCTCGCATTGCCTGCAGCTGATTCGCAGTGGCGATGACCTCGGTGATGAAATCTTCCAGCTCGAAAAGATGCTCGAGGTTGTTTCGCGGCTGCCGATGATTCACGAAACGCAGAAGCTGCTCGAATACCTTGCCGAGAGCGCCACGGAACTGGTCGCGTGCGACCGGGCGAGCATCTTCGTCTGGAGTAAAGAGAGCCGGGAGATCACCGCCTGTCCCGCGCTGGGAGTGGAAGGGAATACGCTGCGCCTTCCCGATAATGTCGGTATCGTCGGAGAAGTTATTCACTCTGGTCGCACCATCCGTGTCGACGATGTTTCGAACGACGACCGGTTCCACGAGAAAGTTGACAAGTCGAGTGGTTACCAGACACGGAACCTTTTGTGCGTCCCGCTGCGGGGGAGCGACAACGAAATCATCGGCGCCTTCGAGGTCATCAACAAGAATCAGGGAATCTTTACCGCGGCCGACGAACAGTTCCTGCTCCGCATCGCGCCGCACGCCGCCGCGGCTATCGTGAATACCAAAGAACATGAAACCCTCACCCGCAGTCGCGCGAACCTGGAAGAACAGGTCACGAAAGGGGTCCGTATTATCGGTGAAAGCCCAGCGGTCGAAGCGCTGCGCAACACCGTTGATCGACTCGCGGCAACCGACCTGCCGGTCCTCATCCTGGGGGAAAGTGGTACGGGCAAGGAAGTCGTCTCGACGGCGCTCCATTACCTCGGACCGCGCGCCAAACATCCCTTCGTCGCCGTCAACTGCGCCGCCATCGCCGAGACATTGCTCGAAAGTGAACTCTTCGGACATGTCAAAGGGGCATTCACCGACGCCAGCGAAAACCGCAAGGGGAAATTTGAACTCGCCGAAGGGGGAACGATCTTCTTGGATGAGATCGGTGACATGAGCCTCGGAGGACAGGCGAAGTTGCTGCGCGTGCTCGAACAGAAAGTCGTCACGCCGGTGGGGGGCTCGCAGAATATTCCGATTAACGTCCGCGTCGTCGCGGCGACGAACGCGAACTTGCTCGAGTCCGTTCGCGAAAAGAAATTCCGCGAGGATTTGTACTACCGGTTGAGCGTCGTCACCCAGCATCTGCCGCCGCTGCGGGAACGGCCGGAAGATATTCTGCCCCTGGCGCAGTTCTTCCTCAAACAGTTCTCATTGCAGGCTCGACGTCCTGAACTGCGTCTCTCCAATGAAGCCAAGTTGCGGATGCAGTCACACAGCTGGCCGGGGAACATTCGCGAGTTGCGAAACCTGATGGAGCGAGTCGCGTTTCTCGCCAATGGTGATCAGGTGGAAGCAGAAGATCTCGCCTTCATCCTGAGCCCGGACGAATCGACACAGAATGAACCCTTTCTGGAACTGGGGCTCAACGAGGCGACCAGTTCATTCCAGCGGGAGTTCATTCGCAAGTCGGTCAAGCGGGTGAATGGCAACATGAGTGAAGCCGCCCGTCTGATGGGGCTTCATCGCTCGAACCTGTACCGCAAAATGCGGCATCTCGACATGAAAGAAGTCGGCGGCGAATCCTGACCGAAGCGAGTTACTCGGGTAGCGAACTCAGTTCCACGACATAGCCATCCGGGTCGAGCACGAACAGCTGCGTTGCCCCGTCCGGTCGCTTCTTCGCCGGGCAAACGATAGGCACGTTGTGCTCTTTGAGTACTTCCTCGGCGGCCAGGGCATCGTCGACTTCGAATGCGAAGTGATGCGTCCTTGTCTCCGTATAGGCAGAGACATCCGGGTTACCCGCCGGCCCCGACTGGTCGTGTTCCTCGATGATATGAATCATCGTATGTCCCGCCTGAAACCACATGCCGGCAAACGAGAAATTCGGCCGCGGCACGAATTCCATACCGAGCACGTCACAATAAAAATGACGGCTCTTTTCCATATCCTTCGAGACCAGCGTGATGTGGTCGATGGTCTTTACTTTGATGCTGGATGTGGAAGCAGAACGGGACATGGTCAAAGACTTTCGGAGCAAGGTTCCAAGGCACGTTATGTCGATCACTATTCGGCAGAGTCATATCTTCAGAGACGACATCAACATCCCGCGCCGCTCATCACTGGTTCGCCGACCGTCCAGTTGGCTCCGTCGCGGATGACGCGGCGATAGAGGGTATCCCGTTCGACCGGTTCGCGGCCCGCTTCGCGGATGAGGCGGTGAATCTGATCGACCGTCAAACCTTCAGGGGTCTCCGCGCCGGCGTCGTGATAGATCAGCTCGTGTACGACGGTTCCATCGAGATCGTCGGCACCAAAGCTGAGCGCCGTCTGCGCAATCTTTTCGCCGAGCATGATCCAGTACGCTTTGATGTGATCGAAGTTGTCCAGCATGATCCGCGAGACGGCCAACGTCTTCAGATCCATCAGGCCCGTTGGTTTCGGGATGTGCGACAACCGGGTGTTATCCGGATGGAAGGCCAGTGGGATAAAGGTCTGGAAGCCACCCGTTTTGTCCTGCAGCGTGCGGAGCTGGTTCAGGTGGTCAATCCGGTGACGGGCTTCTTCAATGTGACCGTAAAGCATGGTGGCATTGGAGCGGAGGCCGAGGTTATGCGCAGCCTCATGGACCTCGAACCAGTTTTTCGAGTCGGCTTTATGTTCACAGATTTTCGCGCGGACTTCCGGATCGAAGATTTCAGCGCCTCCGCCCGGCATACTGCCAAGACCAACTTCGACCATTTCCCGCAGCACCCAGTCGTACGGCTTTTTGGTCATGTAGCTGAACCAGTAGATTTCCACCGGGGTCCAGGCTTTGATGTGCAGTTCGGGGTAGGTTTCGTGAATGACACGGACGACGTTCAGGTACCAGTCGAATTTTTTCTGATGATGCAGGCCGCCGACGACATGGATTTCAGTCGCCCCCTGTGCCTTGGCTTCTTCGACCCGTTCCCGGATCATGTCATCAGTGAACGTGTACGCTTTTTCGTCCCGCAGATCGGCCCGAAACGCGCAGAAGTCGCAGCGGTAAATGCAGACGTTCGTCGGGTTCAGGTGGATGTTCGTGTTGTAATAGGCGAAGTTTCCGTTTTTTCGCTCGCGAATCTGGTTGGCGAGCTCACCCAACGTCAGGAAATCGACCTCCTGCTCCAGGAAGAGGCCTTCCTCGATAGAGATACGTTCGCCCGCCTGAACTTTTTCCGAAATCTGTTCGAGCATGCTGTTGTTCGCGGAAGTGGGCATAAGCTGGTAACCAACCTCAAATTAGGGGCCATTCAAATTCGCGGGATCTCGCCGATGTCGCCGAAAACAGGGCGAGCCCGCCCCGTTGCGTCCGCCCCATTCTAATCAGTGCGGAGCCGGGAAACCACTCTTCATCTCACTTACCGCAAGAGCGTTCGCAGGTTAACAGCCGAACGGGCTCGCGGGGGACGTTTTTCAGGAGTGGATGTTCGCTTCTTCCTCGACCGGGAGTTCGTCCTCTTCGAGTTCGGACCCGAGCAGCACACCGAGCTTGCCGAACCGGCCGGAGTGGAGCATCACGAGATAAGCGGGGACGAGGATTGGCCGGACGATGAAGGTATCGAGCAGTACGCCGAAGGCGAGCGCGAAACCGAGCTGGTGCATGCCCGTCAGGCTGCCCGCCATCAGCGACGAGAACGTACCCGCCATGATGATCCCGCAGCTGGAGATGATGCTCCCCGTTTTGGAAAGGGCGACGATGATTCCCTGGATCGTTCCGTGTCGGCGCTGTTCCTCATTGATGCGGGCGATCAGGTAAATGTTGTAGTCCTCACCGACGGCAATCAGAATCGTGAACAGGAAGATCGGTACCTTCCAGTCGAGGCCGGGAAAGTTGGCCGGGTCGAATGACCAGAAGACCACGAATGTCAGACCGAGGGTCGCCAGGTAGCTGATGAAGACGGTGAAGATGAGGTAAACCGAGATCGCGATCCGTTTCAGCAGCATGATCAGCACGAGCAGGACGGCACAGACCACCAGGACGTGAATCAGAAACTGATCGCGGCGGGTAACGTTCTTGAGGTCCCGAATACTGGCCGGAACGCCAATCAGGTGCAACTCGGTCTCCGATTGCAACACCTCAGGGAGCAGGGCGTCCGGCCCTTTCTTCTCCAGAGCCTTTTCGAATTCGTTGAGTTGGTCAATGCTGTAGCGGCTGAAGGGATCTTTGTCGAACAGGATTTCGATGCGGGCGACGTTCCCGCCAAAGTCATCCATTTCCTCAGGGGCAAGGTGCTGGTCGGCGTCCCCCACGTAATAGTTCTGCAACCGGTTCTGCAGGGTGCCCCGCGCGAGGAACGTGTCCGCCTCTGGTGTTTCGGATGCCAGCTTTTCGCCGAGAGGTTGCGTCAACGCCCGGACGTCCACGATGCCGTACTTCTCTTTGACTTCATTCAGGTTGGTGACCAGTTCCTCGAGAACTTCTTCGTCACTCAGGATGAAGTCGAGATAGTTGTTTTTGATCAGCAGCGTAACTGGACCGACTGTTCCGGCGGGGAAATGTTCGGAAATGGCTTCGGCCCCCTGCACGCTGGCGTTCTCGTCTGGTAGCTCGGACAAGAGTCCATAGCTGAGATTGTGGTACCAGAAGACGCTGATAGTCGCGAACGGCGCCATGGCGCCGATCGTTGCGAGCCAGATCGTTCCTGGCCGGTTCAATACGAGCTCACCTACCCAATCCCACAGCCTCTGAATCCACTGTGCTTCAAAGAGTCGCGCGAGAAACGAAGTAGGGGAGACCCAGCCTGCCCCGGTTTTGATTCGTTCGGAATAAACCTGGGGCCAGAACGCCCACCTTCCGGCGAACAACATCAGCGCAGGAGCAAAAGTGATCGAAGCGGCAAGGACAAAGACCAGGCTCAGGGACATGGCGATTCCCGCCTGATGGAATTTGCCGAACTCGGCGAAGGCCATCATCGCCAGCCCGCAAATGGTCGTCCCGGCACTCGCCGCCAGGGCGGCTCCAACGGAACCGATGGTGTTCTCCATCGCTTCATCCATGCTTTTGCCGGCATCGAGTTCCTCGCTGTAACGGGAAATGAGGAACATGCAGTAGTCGACCCCCGCGCCATACAGCACGACGGTGACGTAGATTTCGACACCATTGAACAGGCCGATGATGTTCCATCCTGCCAGCAATGCGAGAAAAGTCAGGGCGAATTTGGTGGTGAGATAGACCGTAAAGAGGGGGATCAAAGCGAGGAAGGGAGCCCGATAAATCATAATCAGCAGGATGATTACCAGCAGCACCGTCCACAACTCAGTGGCATTGGCCGACTGTTGGGCCGCATCAATCGTGTCGCGCCCGACGGTCGATGACCCCGACAACGCGAGGCTGAGCCCCTCCGGTGTCTCCGATTCGAGGTCGGCGAGGATTTGTTCAATCTTTTCGATCGTCGGGAAACTGCGTTTGTCCAGGAATTCGGTGCTGAACTCGACGACAATCAAGGCGGCCTGCTTATCTTCGCTGATCAGCAGCGGGCCGATGAAGCGGTCTTCGAACGTCTTGATACGACTGATCAGGGAACGTGTCTGTTCCGAATTCTCCGGTGGCGCTGTTTCTTCGTCCTGCGTGTCGGCAGGGAGTTCACCCGAGCCGGCCTGTTCCTCGTCTGCCTCCTGCTCTTCCTCTATTTCTTCCGGGGTAGGCAGGCCCTCCCCTTCCGTATCGTCAGCGTCGACGGTCGCGAGGGATTCGGCATAGCCACCTTCTTCAGCGACGAGCTCTTGCAGTCGGGGGACAAGTTTTTGCGTCAGGAATTGCCTGTCTTCGTCTCGCAGTTCTTCGCCTTCCGCGTTCCGATTCGCGACGATGACGACCTGGCTGGCCGTCTTGATCTGCGGGAATGCCTCCGCCAGCAGCCGTTCCCCTTCCAGTGTCGGGGAATCTGGCGGCAGAAAAGCAAATTCTCCTTCGCGAACGACCGAGTCGAAGGGGGGAGCGACAAGCGCAAGGAGCAGAAAACTTGCGATCCAGAATGGAATCATAAGTTTCCAGTAGCGCGTTACAAATTTCCCCAGGCTCTGGAACATGAATTCTTCGGTTAGACGTTATGGGATCGTCGGTCAGGAGGATTGATGCAAAAAGCGCCTGTCGGGAGCTGGTTCGGAGGGACTCCGATACCCGACCGCGCGACCGACACCCGCACGGATTCCGTTCGCTCGAGTGGTGCGGTTCTGTCTATTAAACTCCCCTGAACGGGGTGGGACAACTGACCGCATCATCAGGATCATGACTTCGAGGAGATTTCCTCGCGGTGTGCTGTCAGCTTTACCCAGAGCCTCAAATCGGATTCAACGCCGTAATTGGGGGTCAATTGGCAGTGAAGAACTGCGAACTGGAACCCCCTTCTTTTACGACGTCAACCCGCACGGACGCCGCGCACCGAGGGCAATTGCCAGTGTAGGCGTTTCTCTGCTGATTCAGGTAGACCCTGATATATTGGTTGCAGCATCGCAGGTGGACACCGAGAAAAGGGCGCCCCTGCGGAGATTGTCCCGCTGTTCCTGCAGGCGAACTCATGATTCCATCCCTGGAAAAAGAATTTCAGTCGCCCCCCGGATGAATGCTCCGGAGGGGTTGGAGGCGGACTCCATTACGCCCGGAATTCTAATGGATGAATTACCGCTCGGTAAGAGGAATGTCAGTCCACTCGGCATTCCCCTTACACGATGATTGCAAAATCGGAACGGATTATCCTTTGATGAAGGCTTCCAGACGATCGAGCCCGCCCGCCAGGGTGTCCATGTCAGTGGCGAAGGAGAGCCGGACGTAGTTAGGCGCTCCGAAGGCGTCACCCGTGACGAGGGCGACGTGTCCCTCTTTCAGGAGCGACGAACAGAATTCGGTCGAGTCTTTCACGACAGTTCCGCCGGCGAGCGGTTTGCCGAAGTAGGCACCCACATTGAAGAAGGCGTAGAACGCGCCGCCCGGTTCCGCAAAGGTGACTTCCGGCAGCGCCCGCAATCGGCCCAGGACGTATTCCCGACGTTTAGCGAAGTGTCGCAACATGTCGGTGACGCATTCCTGTGGACCGTTCAGCGCGGCGACGGTCGCGTACTGGGTGATACTGGAGGGACAGGAGGTCTCCTGCGACTGCAGTTTGCTCATCGCTTTGCTGACGTCGAGGGGTGCCAGAGTCCAGCCCATGCGCCAGCCGGTCATGGCGTACGCTTTACTGACGCCGTTCACGACGATCGTCAGGTCTTTGACCTCATCGCCAAACGAGGCGAAGCTCCGGAACGAGGAGC
>PABD01000084.1 GCA_002702685.1 Planctomyces sp. | reverse complement strand
TTCGCCGCCTGGAGCAGTTTCATCGGGGCGCCGTATTTCTCTTCGTTTTCTTCCGGTCCGAAAAAGAGCCGGTAACCGTTGAGATCACCTACCGATTGTGCGGCATCGCTGGAACGCACGACAATCAGTCCGCTCTGTGTGACCGTTCCATCCTTGCCCGTCAGATACGCGATGGGGGTGACTTCCAGCTCCGCTTTCTTCGCATCGGCGCGGACGACCGAATGTTTCCCGATGATCAGATCGGCCCCGGTCACCTGTTTGTCTTTGAATGCAATCTCCAGCGCTGCCCCCCAGGCCACATTCACCGGGCGGTCGAGTTCTTTCGAGAGGTATTCGCCCAGCTTTTCGTATTTGCGCTGCGCATAGCCTTTGACGCAATCACAGGCGAGCGGCGCCGCCAGCGGATCCATCACGACGAGGTTCAGCGCCGCAGGTTCGGAGTCCGCTGCGGGGACAGAAGTCGAGAGGCAGAGCATCAACGCGCCGACTATTGCCGTCTGCAGGAGCTGTTTCATGGAGTTGATCCTTTTTAAGTTCGTATTTTGGAGCAAGGATTTCTCGTATTGATGTTTCTGGCCTGCTCAGTTCGTTGTTTCTTTTTCGGGAGACGAATTCAGGGACAGGGCCTGTGAGGAACCGACCGGGTGGAGCACATAGACTGTGTGGTTCGGCAAGTCCATCATGTAGTAACGATCACGGTCTTCGTCGTATTCGATCGCCACATTCTTACAGCCACCGCTGACCGATACGTGCCCGATGTTCGCCAGAAGTTCCCCGGCCGGCGAGAAACGCTTGATGTTCCCGACACTCGATTCCGCGGTGAGAATGTCCCCATTGCTGCAACAGCGAACGTTCATGGGATTGCAGCAGCTGCCGAAGCCTTCTTTGGAGGACCGGTCCGACTTGCCGAAGGAGGTCAGTTTCTCCCCGTCACGGTCGAAAGCCGCTACCCGGAAGCGACCATTCTCGGCAACATACAATTTGTCATCCCGGGCGTAGACATCCATCTGACCGCAACAACCCCGCAGATCGCCGACGATCATCGTAGGATTCTTCAGTTCCAAATCGGTTCGCCAGACTTCGAAACCGTAGCCTTCGAGACTGGGGACGGTCACGAAGACATCCTGTCCGGTGACAGAGAGCGCAGGGACACGCAGCTTCATCTGCAACATCATTTCCAGCTGTGGATCGACTTTGGATTCCTGCGTGAGTTCCATCTGCTGCTTGAGCATTTCGACCTGACGTTCCAATGCCGTGATGCGCCGCTGTTGTCCGCGAGTCCGATCTTCTTCTTTGACTTCCTTCTGCGCTTCCAGTTGCGACTCGAAGCTTTCGAGTGCTTCGGCAATCATCTTGCCCATTTCAGCCCGTTCTTTCTTCGCCTGGGCCATCAGGTTCTCGCGGTAGGTATCGATGTCTTCAATCTGGGGCGAGCTGCCCGATTGAATAATTTCGCCTTCGTAGGAAACACGGGCGAGCCGCCCTTCTCCGCCGATCAGCAATGAGGACTCATCGAAAGGCGTCACCGCCGTGGCCTTGAACGGGATAGAGATCGCCTGTTTGAATTCCAGTTCGGGTGAATAGACGAGAATTAAGCTGTTTTTGCTTTCGACAGACGAGTCGATCGTCGCGCTCTCACCTTCCTTCTGGAGGTCTTTCTTTTCCTCTTCCGAAAGAACCAGCTGATGAATTTCGCCGCCACAACTCATCAGGATATTCCCCGACTTATCGAGACAGAAGGTATTGAGGTTGATCGGTTTGTCGTTGTATTCCGCCTTCAGTTTGTCGACAGGTTGGTGAGTCGCAGGGAGACCTTCGCCACCGGAACCGCCTGGGGATCCATTTCCCACAACGTCGCCCAACAGCGAGTCGATATCGACGGGATCCGTCGGATCAGGGACTGATTCTTCCGAAGCCGCTTCTTCCGCCGCGACGACGATTTTATTGAGGCTGCCGAACATCGTCACTTCCGCGCCGGTGGGGAAAGTGAGTGCATACAGATTGGACCGATCGTCGGTGAAGTCGCAGGTGAACTCCGAGACGGTGACGGACGCCTGTCGTTTCTTGACTGAGAGCGGGCCATCTTCACCATCTTTCATTTCGGTCAACATCCACTTCTTCGGCACCCAGCCATGCTCGGATTCGTGGTAGGTCACCTCGGCCGTCAACTGAGGTGTTCCGTCCTGATGCCGCGTGAATTTGACGATGCGATATTCCTTTTCAGGCGCAATGGTGTATTCGAGGCCATCAGCAGCGGGATCGCCCGCCGTAACGACGAGACATTGCTCTCCCTGATACTCTTCCTTGCGGACGACCTTCAATTTCTCCCAGAAATCGCGTTGATCCGCGGCGTCGGCGTTGCGGATCAACTTGTAGAGCGGCTCCAGTTCAATCGGCCAATACCCATCGACTTCTTCGGGAGAGCGTGCGGAGACTTCCCCCTGCGGAGCGGATTCATCCGCGGGAAGAAGCAGCGTGTGCAATTCCCGTTGTCCGTCATAAGTCCACTGTGTGGCGGGCCAGACTTCCTGTTGCGGGATCTGGGTGATTTCTCTCTCCAGTCGGAACTGGTCACCATTAACCCAGAGGGACTGCTGCCATTCTTTGATCGTGTAGTCATACGGCTGCAGATCAGCGTGCTCTTCGTTCAGCTCGGCCTCGGATTTATCGCCTTCGTAAACGGGCGGGGCGATGTATTCCACCTGCATGACCACTTTCAGCCGCTGATAGCGCGCGGTATTTTCTTTCCACGCGGCGATGAGTGCTTCACGCTCAGTGGCGAATGGATCGGTCGGTGTGGAAGCTTCGCTATCGGAGGTTGCATCCGCGGGGGCCGGCACGGGCTTGGACACGATCGGCTTGGCTTTTACTGCCGACTGACTGGTTTCCTCCGCCGCCGGTTCGACTTCGCGAATGGGTTCGTCGCATCCAGCGAAGAAAAGGAGCAGTGACAAACCACAAAGAGGGACGAGCGATCGCAGGGACATGAGGCTCTCCTGTTAGCGTACTGGCTGGGAGTCGATCTGCGGAAAGGGGCGAAGACGAAACAGACGCGTTTCAGCGACATCCATTTGTCGGAATGCACGCGGACAGCTTCTGCGCGCACGGTCTCTTCCCAGTTAGACGAACTCAAATCCATTTCGGACCTGGCAAACTTCCCGCGGCCGGGACTTTGCCGGGAATTCCCGCGGCGTGATCTGATACAGATGCCACAAGGCTGGCGGGAAAACGATTCACGAATGTCTATCATATCGTGATCGAAATCAGACCCTCAAGCGGAATCTGTGAGTAAATTGGCATTTCACAGAATTGCCGGATTCGTCGTTAATTGACCTGCTCAGGCTGCCGCCTGTTTGTCGCGATCGAGATAGATAAAGCTCTTGCCGAGGCGACCGTTGTAGTTGCCAGCGGAAATTTTGCGGAGACCGGGTGTATCGTGGCAGGCTTCCATCGCCGCATAGGTCGCTGCGGCGACCGCTTCCAGGCTGCGTCCATTGATAATGATCTCCTGGATGGAGGTCACCCCGTCCGGAACGCGAGAATTCTCTCCGAGCTTTTCTTTAAGTGTCGGGCAGTATTCGGCAAACGTACTGGCGAACAGGAAGGGATACTTGCTCCCTGCTTTTGACGCACTCGACGCGACCCCGCCGGGAAAGGTCGTGATCGTTCCGGGCGTTTTCTCGACGGCGGCGGCCGCTTTTTCCGCTGCTTCGATGGCCGAGCCTTCGGTTTCGCCCATGAACCAGAGGTTCCCCCCCATGATGCCATCGGCATATCCAAACCGGCGATCGATGCAGAATTCGCCACCCATCGTGGGGACAACCCACATCGTGCGGCCAAATCGTTCATCGAGGAACTCATGACCGTCGCCGAAGTACGCCAGCTTGCGACCGAGACGATAATAGTCCTCGCTGTCGAGTGTATTGAAGCAGGCGGTGGTCGGGCAGGTCAGCACGTTCTGGCTGACACGCGCGAGCAGGGCTTTCTCGAGTGCGGGGACCCGGTCCTTACGAAAACGGGGCACATGCAATTGCACGATCGCCCCGGGGCGACCATCGGGTGTCGCGAACGATTCGTCTCCGCCCGGTCCAACGTAGCGATCGAGCCCCGCTTCGCAGTCGCACATGATCGTGCTGGAAGCGTGGCCGGTTGCCGCATGCAGTGCATGATCGAGCCACTTCCGATCGCGGGCCGTGATGAGGAACTCCGCATACAGGCTGCGGAATGCTTCGGCGTAGGTATCTTCCACTTCACAGCGATATTGATCGAGCATGGGACCGTTATTCAAATCGAGAGTTTGTGAGTAACCAAGGGTAAGCAATACACCGGGCTTTTTAGTAGTCCGTCTTTCTCTCGCCGCCCGTTTGAATCAAGACGGGGTGCCACTGCTGGCTCGTCCAGCAGCGTGATTACAGAGTTCAATTCCAATCTCTTCTTTCCAGCTACAACTCCGCGATAGCTCTGCAGGAAGCGATTCACCTTTATTGAGGAATCGCGGTGTTGTAACCGAAAGAAAGCACCTCCAGCGCTTGCCGCGATCGGCACTGCCAGGCAAGCTGGCAGTGGCGCCCGAATTCGCAGTCGGCGTGATTAACCTGATACGCGACGAAAAAGGCATTGAGCGCACTCCCTGCCGTGCGTTGGCTCAACCGCGGCCGCGGCCGGGGTAGACTTTGGCTTCGGTGATGATCTTGTCCATGAAGATGTCGTGATCCTGCATCGGGATCTCGGGGAACATCTGGCACTCGAAGGCAAGGGCGACGAGGGGCGTTTCCGGTTTGGCGTTTTCGAGCAGCTTGTCGTAGTAACCGAAGCCATGGCCGGTGCGACCACCACGGGCATCGAAGGCAACACCGGGGACCATGATCAGGTCGAGATCGGCGACGTCGATTTTCTTTTCGGGAACATCGCGGAGTTCCGCTTTCGGCTCGAGGATTTTGTACATGCCGACTTCGAGTTCGTCCATCGATTCCAGCAGGAAAAGTTCGAGCTCCCCGTCGACGCAATACGGGACGACAATCCGCTTGCCGCTGTCGAGCGCGTTCTGCAGGTCGTGGCGGGTCCGGACTTCGGTGCGGACATCGACGTAGAACATCACGGTTTTTGCCGCGGCGTATTCCGGCAGATCCATGAACGTCGCCACGATCTTGCGGCTGATTCCGTCCTTGTCTTCCTGGTTCTTGCGGTTCTCGTGTGCCTGTTCCCGGATTTGTTTTTTCAGGGCCTGTAAATCGCTCAAGTTGGTGTCAGCCATGTCTCGTGTTTGCTCCCCACGTCTGGTGGACAATCCGTTGAGGAATCCCGAACGATCGCGCGGCGGAGATCCCTGTCAGCAGGTCACCAAGGCGGGAGAAAAAAACCGCCCGGTCCCTGTACTTCATGATATTCTCACAAGGTACCGGTACCGGGCCGGAAGTGCAAACAATCTGCCTGATCAGGATCGCGCAAAGTGGAAATGCGCTCGCTGGAAACGCCCGGGTTGAACAGAACGTTGTCAGATCAGGGGCGGGCCGCCTTCAATTATCAGGCAAGCAAGTATCAGGCAGACCAGATTACTGAGTGCTGCTGGTGCTGATCTGCGGGCTGACCACCTGTTGGGGTGCCTGCAGGCCGTCCGTCAACAGAAGTCCATCAATCGCCACTTGGCTCTGCCAGAGAACTCCCTGAGATTTGAGGTAGTCGATCTTGGTCTCGGTGAACATTCGCTGGGCGGTAAGCAACTGGAGATAGTTGAGTTGTCCGACTTTGAATGCCTCTTGACTGAGATCGAGGGTTTCCTCGGCGGCAGGAATCAGCTGCGATTCATAGATTTCGAGCTGCGCCCGGTTGGCGACGTATTTCTTGAATTCGTCCGCGAGGTTGCGGGCCAGTTCCAGCTTCAGTCGTTCCACTTCACGACAGTTACGAACCCACTGGGCATGCGCGGTACGGATATTTCCCTGATTCTTGTTGTGTATCGGAATCGGCAAGCTGATCTGCACGCGTCCGAACGCATCTTCAGAACCATAGTCGTAACCAGCGCCCGCCTGAGCCGTGATGTTCGGGGTCGGTTCGGCGACGGCGCGGTTATAGGCTGCCATTGACGAAGCGGCCTGAGCCTGGGCCTGTTTGATTACCGGGCTCATCGAAAGGAGCCGCTCGCAGGTCTCTTGCCATTCCAACTCGGGCGAGACGAGTTCTCCATTGTCCACAAGAGGTTGCGCGCGGAGACCACTCCACCCCACCACGGCCCGCATGCGATTCCAGGCGGCTTCGTATTCCGCCTCGGCGTTGCGCTGCATGATGAGCGCGTTCTGTAACAGCACCTTCGCCTGCAGTTCATCCGTCCGTGGCGATTCCTGCTGTTTGACACGCGACTTGGCAACTTCCAGCCCCGTCTCGGAGATCTCGCGAATCTGTTGGGCAAGTTCCAGCATCCGCTGGGCGACGATGATGTTGTAGTATTCCGAGCGTACGTTGTTCTCGACGCGATAGACCTGCGTCATCCGTTCCCAACTCGCCCCGTTCTGCAGGTAGGCGTAAATCTGGGAGGAGAGATGGAGTTTGCCCCCGGTCACGAATTCCTGCGACAGCGCGACGGAGTGCAATCCCCCCGCTCCCTCATTGCCGATTTCATCTCCGGTGTATTGCAACTGGGGGTTCGGCTTCAGTCCCGCCTGAACGTACTGACCGTTGGCCTTCCAGGTTTCGGCACGGGCCTGGGCCAGCGTCGGATTGTGCTGCAGGGCGAGTTCCTGCAGCTGACTGAGCGTGATTCCCTGCGACTCTTCCGGAACCTCGTTCAAACTCACCGGCGGCGCATTCGGTAACCGGAGCTCCATCGGGGCCGGATCCTGAGCGCAGAGCGTGGTGGCAAACAGCCCGACGAAGAGGCCGCCTGTGCAGATCAGGTCGTGACGAAAAATCATTATGGTTCTCAAGATCGAAAAGAGTGTTGGATTCGATGGCTCTCACCTCTTGCGTCCAACGCAGACAACCCTTCTCATCGGCCCGCCGATTCCAATCGATCCAACCGGAACCGAAGTGACCGCACGACCTTTACAACCAGACTAACCCGAACCCACCGACACCAACACCTATCCCATTGACACAGCAGCACTTGCGAACAAACCAACCCAAGAATGGCCGTCCGGGATCACTCCCGGGTGGGGAGGAATGGCGTGTCCTGTTCCGTGAGAGTAATCGCCTCAATCAGCAAAGTCTCATTGACCCACATTGGATTTCACACTAATAATCCGTTACCGGAAGGGCCGTATCGGGCCAGTTCCTTTTTCTTCGAGCGCGGTGAAGACCTTCTCATGATGATGTCGCATAACCTGACAACATTCGCCAATGTGGTGGCCATTCTGGTTCACCTGTGGTGGGGTTGCTGCGCGCATCATGACCACACGGCTGCCGATCACAGTCGTCATCGTCAGTCAATTGAAGCTCACCGCCATGTCCATGCCGGTCACGTTCACGCCGATCACTCCCACGCCCATCACGATGGCGACGGGACGAACACCGCTGAGCACGAAGCACCGCTCGACCTGTGCGAACATGGCTCCTGTGACTACTTCCACAGCGATACCGTTCAGGCCCCCGTGCCCGAGCTCTCGCCCTTTTCGCAACTGACCGAGATCCCGCTCGTCACCCACGCTCAGGTGGAAGTATCCGCGGCGCTGCTGCGACCATCGCGATTTTGCGCCGCTACAGGTGCGCGCCTGCATCAACCCCTGCAAGTCTGGTTGATCTGATTCTGTCCCATCGCCTTTCTGCTTTAACGGCGATGCTCTCTACCTGAAGTTCTATCTGTGACTTCCGCTGCGCCCCTGTTGTCGATATACGACACCGCGCGCAGGTATTGCTTCGGCATCCTCTTCATCAAGCGTTCCCTCACTGGACAGAATCCGCAGATATGCCAAACACCTCTACGAAATCCCGGCTTTCGATCATCGTCCTCGTCGCGCTGGTCGTCGTCCTTGTCGCTGTTGTGCTCGCGGTTCCCGCCTGGCGCAGTCAGGTTTTCTCGCAGCTGGAGCGATTCTCTACGCAATCGACTAAAACGGCTGCCGCCTCGAAAGAGGATGCCCAAGACGAACACGCCGGACACGACCACGCCCAAGAAGGCGAACAGGATCCGAATGTGGTCACGCTTTCCCGCGAAGCGCGGGCAAACATCGGCTTGCAGGTCGGCGGGATTGAACGCAAGGATTACACCCGGTCGGTTTCTCTCCCCGGCATCGTGACGGAAATCCCGGGGCAGTCGCGACTGGAGATTTCCGCGCCGCTGACGGGCATCGTCACCGGGATCGAAATCATCGCCGGGCAAACTGTCCGTTCGGGCGATCTCCTGTTTCGCCTCCGCCTGACGCATGAAGACCTCGTCTCCGCCCAAACGGAATTTCTGCGGACGCTGGGACAACTGGACGTCGAACTCAAAGAAGTGAAACGACTGACGGATATCTCCCGCAGTGGAGCCGTCGCGGGGAAGGTGTTACTCGAAAAGGAATACGAAGTCGAAAAACTCGAAGCGATGCTGCACGCATTCCGGGAGACATTGCTGCTGCACGGTTTGTCGAAAGAACAGGTTCAATTGATCGAAAAACGCCGCAGCCTGTTACGCGAGGTCACCATCTCTGTTCCCTACCTGCACGAGGACGACTCGATTCACGACAACATCGAGTCGTTCCAGCGGGATGAATCGATTCAGCGAATTTCCTGGTCACAGGGATCGAAACTCACCTCCGAGGAAGAAGACGGCCATCTGCGGCAGGCCTGGTTTTCGGTGAAGGAAGTCGTCGTGCATAAGGGAGAAGCGGTGCAGGCGGGAGCGCCCCTGGGCGTGCTCACAAACTACCAACACCTTTATCTCGAAGGCCACGCCTACGAACAGGACATACCCGAACTCAGCCGGATCGTCGAAGAGAACCGGGACATCACACTTGTCTTTCAGAACAGCACCCGCGATCCGGAAAGGCTGACGGGGATGAAGGTCAAGTATCTGTCGAATGAGGTGAACTCCGAAACGAGGACGTACCACCTGTATGTCGAACTCGAGAACCACCTGATGCATCCGGAAGACTCGATCGAAGAGGACAAATTCCTCAACTGGAAATACAAACCGGGCCAACGTGCTTATGTGGAACTTCCGGTCGGCACCTGGGAGGACAAGATCGTGCTCCCGCGCGAGGCCGTCGTGGATGAATCGGCCTCCGCGTTCATCTTCGTGAAAGAAGGGGCGAGCGATTATCGTCGCGTGGAGGTACAGGTGCTTTACCGTGACGGACAGAACGCCGTCATCGCGCCCCAACCGGAACTCGAAGGCCAGGTTGTGGCACTCCGTGGTGCGCGGCAGATGTATATGGCCCTCGAGCAGGCATCCGGAAAAGGAGGGGGTGGAAACGACCATCATGGCCATGCGCACTGATTCGATTTGGCCTGTTGCCTCTGTTTGACTCCGCCCGCTCACTTCTCAACCCAAAGCGTTTCCACATGTTTGACCAAATCCTCAAGTTCTCGCTCAAAAATCGTGTCCCCGTTATCGCCTTCGCGCTCTTTCTGACGGTGTATGGGCTGTACCACATCCAACAGTTGAGCATTGATGTCTTTCCGAATCTGAACCGCCCGCGCGTCGTCATTCTGACCGAAGCCCAGGGTTGGTCACCGGAAGAGGTCGAAGCCCGCATTACGTTTCCGATCGAAACGGCCCTGAATGGCGCGAGCAATGTTCTGACCGTCCGCTCTGATTCGAGCGTCGGTCTGTCGATCGTCTACGTCGAGTTCGATTGGGGCTCGGATATCTATGAAGACCGGCAGATTGTTACCGAGCGTCTGCAACTAGTCCAGGAGACGTTGCCGGAAGATATCACCCCCATGCTGGCGCCTGTCTCATCGATCATGGGACAGATTCAGATGATCGGTGTCTGGAGCGAGAACGAAGACGTCGATCCGCTGGAACTGCGCACCCTCGCCGACTGGGTCATCCGGCAGAGACTGCTGACCGTTCCCGGCATCTCACAGGTGTTCGTCATGGGGGGCGAACGCAAACAGTACCAGGTGCTGGTCGATCCGGATGCGCTCCGCAAATACGGCGTGACCCTGGAGCAGGTCGATCAGGCGGTGGAAGAGAGCAACCGGAACGCTGTCGGGGGATACCTTGATGAACAAGGTGCGAATGAACTGCTGGTGAGGACGCTGGGCCGGGTCCAGAAAGTCGAAGATCTGGAAAACCTGGTCGTCGCAACTAATCAGGATCAGCCAATTCTTCTTAAACAAGTGGCCGAAATCGTCGCGGCGGGACAGATCAAGCGAGGAGACAGCGCTGCATTCGCCCGCAATGACGAGGGGAAACTCGTCGGTGGCGACGCCGTCATTCTGACCGTCAATAAACAGCCCGAGGCCGACACCCGCCGGATCACCGAAGATATCCTCGTCGCGCTGGAAGAATTACAGGACGGGCTCCCCGAGGGAGTTCATATCGAGCCCCTGCTCTATTCTCAGAAACAGTTCATCGACCGGGCGATTGAAAACGTCGTCGAGGCCCTCCGTGATGGCGCGATTCTCGTCACGATTATTCTGTTTATCTTTCTGCTCAACCTTCGTACCACGTTAATCACGTTGACGGCCATTCCGCTCTCCATCGTGATCACCGCGCTCGTCTTTGCCTTCTTTGGTCTCAGCATCAACACCATGACACTCGGCGGCCTGGCGGTCGCGATCGGGGAACTGGTCGATGACGCCATTGTCGATGTCGAGAACATTTTCCGCAGGCTGGGGGAGAACAAACGGAAGGCGAACCCTGATCATCCTCTGCTGGTGGTTTATCGCGCGAGTCTTGAGATTCGAAACTCGATCGTCTTCGGCACGATGATCGTCATCCTGGTTTTCCTCCCCCTGTTCGCCCTGTCGGGTCTCGAAGGCCGCTTGTTTGCACCGCTCGGCATCGCCTATATCGTTTCAATCCTGTCGTCGCTGGTCGTTTCGCTGACCGTCACACCGATTCTTTCTTACTGGTTGCTGCCGCAAAGCAGACTACAGGTAGAAAAAGACAGCCTGCTGGTCCGACTACTCAAGCACGTGGGAGGAGGCCTGATCCGTTTCAGCCTCACCGTTCCACGGGTGGTTCTGGGGGCCGCCGCGCTCGCCGTACTCCTCGCGGGTTTTGTGCTGACGCAACTCGAAAGCGACTTCCTGCCTGAGTTCAACGAAGGTTCCTTCCAGGTCAACCTCGGACTCCCCCCCGGCACATCGCTGGCGGAATCGCGCAAGGTCGCCAGACAGGTAGAGCAGCGGCTGAAGAATATCGACGACGTGGACAGTTTCGTCGTCCGCACCGGTCGCGCGGAACTGGACGAACACGCGATGGGGGTGAACGTCAGCGAGATCATCATCGAGTTCGATCCGGAAACGCCGCGGAGCCGCGAGGAGATCTTGGAAGAAATCCGCCACGAGATGGAAGATGTCCCCGGCATCATCGCCTCCTCCGATCAACCGCTCGCGCACCTGATTTCGCACATGCTCTCGGGGGTAAAGGCGGACATCGGGATTAAAATTTTCGGCGATGACCTGACGACACTGCGCCGACTCGCTCATCAGATGAAACAGGAAATCGCCACGGTCGAAGGGGTGACCGACCTCTTTGTCGAACAGCAGGCCGCTATCCCGCAGTTGCGGATCGAACTCAACCGGGATCAACTCGCGCTCTATGGCTTGCGACCCGAAGACGTCAACCGGTTTGTCGAAACCGCAATGCAGGGGCGTGTCGTCTCCCAGGTTCTCGATGGTCAGCGCGTCTTCGACCTGGTGGTGCGGATGCAGGAAGAATACCGGGAGGACCTGGAGAAACTGCGCCGGCTGGCGATCAACCTGCCCGATGGCGGAGTCATCCCATTGGAAGCGGTGGCCAGAATTTATGAAGCGACCGGACCGAACATCATCAACCGCGAAGGAGTCCGACGCCGGATCATCCTGCAATGCAACGTGGTCGATCGCGGTCTTGTCGATGTGGTGGAAGAGATCAAGGCGCGTCTCGAACCAATTGAAGCCGAACTTCCCACCGGTTACTTCGTGGTCTACAGCGGCCAGTTCGAAAGCCAGGCTTCGGCAAGTCGATTGATCCTCGTCTTCTTCGCCCTGTCGCTCATCGGCATTCTGATCGTGCTGTACACGATGTTCCGCTCACTGAACTTCTCGCTGCAGGTACTCGCCGCCGTGCCGATGGCGTTCATCGGCTGCGTGATGGCCCTCGTCGTCACCGGCCAGACACTCACCATTGCCAGCATGGTCGGATTTATTTCGCTGGGGGGCATCGCATCCCGCAATGGAATTCTGCTGCTCAACCATTACCTGCACCTCGTCGAACACGAAGGCGAAACCTGGTCGAAAGAAATGCTGATACGAGCGGGACAGGAACGTTTATCACCGGTCCTGATGACGGCTCTCACCTCCGGGATCGGTCTTGTCCCGCTCGCTCTTTCCGCCGGAGAATCGGGCCGAGAAATCCTCTACCCCATCGCCACCGTCATCATCGGCGGCCTGATCTCCAGCACCCTGCTCGAGTTCCTGGTGCGTCCCGCCCTCTTCTGGAAATACGGCCGCAAAGCAGGGAAACGGCTTGTAGAGACCAAAGGAGACGTGGCCGAAGTGCTGGGTTGACGGTGAACCACGAACTATGCGAAAACAGGCTGAGGAGATATTGAAACCTTATCAGCATTCAGAACTTCGTTTTGAACACGAAGACTCCAAGGCTCGAAGGGCAACACGTGCCGCCTGGCTGAACCACTTGAGTCGGTCGTTCACCAGAGACCATTCTATGGATGGGAATATGAACCACTAAGCATGGCCCCACCATTAAATCGGCTTGGGTTTGAAATCTTCGTGTTCCACCACTCACGCTTCGCGTATTCCGCCGGTTGCCTTTCGTATGTTTCGTGGTCACCAATCCGAAACTCAAACCTTCGGCGCCGCGGCGAGGACTTCCTTCGACACACCATCGGCATACTTCTCGAAGTTCCTGTTGAACGCCGTCGCCAGTTTGGCGGCTGTTTTATCGTAGGCGGCCGTGTCTTTCCACGTGTTGCGCGGAATCAGGATCGAGTTCGGCACGTTCGGCACTTCCACGACTGTTTCGAAGCCGAAGATCGGGTCGGTATGCGTTGGTGAGTTGCACAGCAGGCCGGAGTGAATGGCGTCAATTACCGCGCGGGTGTGCGACAGTGAGATGCGGTGTCCTACGCCATAGGGACCGCCGCTCCAACCCGTGTTGACCAGCCAGACATTGGCGTTGTATTTCTCGATCTTTTCCGCGAGCAGGTCTGCGTATTTCCCCGGATGCCAGACCAGGAACGGTCCGCCGAAACAGGGAGAGAACGTCGTCTGTGGTTCGGTGACCCCCATCTCGGTTCCGGCGACCTTGGCCGTGTAACCGCTGATGAAGTGATACATCGCCTGTTCCGGAGTCAGCCGGGAAACAGGGGGCAACACACCGAAGGCGTCACAGGTGAGGAAGATCACATCGCAAGGATGCTCCGCCACACACGGGATCTTCGCGCTCGGCATGAATTCAATCGGGTAAGCGCCCCGGGTGTTCTGCGTGATCGACGTGTCGTCGAAGTCGACATGATGATGGGCCTGATCATAAACCACGTTTTCCAGCACCGCGCCGAAGCGGAGCGCCTGAAAGATTTCAGGTTCGCTTTCCAGCGACAGATAAATCGCTTTGGCGTAGCAACCCCCTTCGATGTTGAAGATCCCGTTATCCGACCAGCAATGTTCGTCGTCACCAATCAAGTACCGCTTCGGATCCGCCGAGAGCGTTGTCTTTCCCGTCCCCGACAGACCGAACAACACCGAAGAGCGGCCCGTTTCGCGGTCGGCGGTGGCCGAGCAGTGCATCGACAGAATACCCTGGGCCGGCATCAGGTAGTTCATGACGGTGAAGACCCCCTTCTTCATCTCGCCAGCGTACTCGGTGCCGAGGATCACGATCTGCCCTTTTTCAATCGAGAGATCAACCGATGTCTTCGAGGTCATCCCCGTCGTATACCTGTTCGCGGGGAACGTACCGGCATTGAAAATGACGTAATCGGGTTCGCCGAAGGTCTCGAGTTGTTCATCCGTGGGACGGATCAACATGTTGTGCATGAAGAGGGCATGATAGGGCCGCGAACAGATTACGCGGACCTTGATCTGACAGTCGGGATCCCAACCGGCGAACGCATCGATCACATACAATTGCGGGCAGAGGTTCAGGTAGTCAATGGCCCGTTCGTGATTCGTGTTGAAGACGTCCGGATCGAGCGGGTAATTTACATCTCCCCACCAGATGTTTTCTTCCGATTCGGGATTTTTGACGACCCGTTTATCCTTCGGGGAACGACCCGTTTTTTCGCCTGAATAAGCCAGGAGCGCGCCGGTGTCGGAGATCGACGTCCCCGGTTCATGTCGAATCGCCTCTTCGTAAAGCGCCGAGGGGGCCGGATTACGCAGTACCCGTTTAACGTGGATACCGTAGGCCGAAAGATCAAAGCTTTCCATTGGACGTCTCCCTGTTCCAGATAACACGCTAGAGGGTCATTCATTTTGCCGATGCGCCTGACCCCTCCGACGGATGACCGTCAGCGTTCTCAACTGTTGTTCTATCGACAATTTACGAAAATTGGAACCGGAGTATCAGGGCCAAATGCGACACCCACATCCAATTCCTGATATTGGGAAGCGGGTGGAGTATCAGTCGATCAGAATCGATCCTTCCGGCTCGGATTCGGTCATCTCCTCGAACTTCGTGCCGGGCGCGTAGATGTAAAAAGAATGCTTCCCATCCGAAGTCTTCATTTCGATGCCGTTTTTGTCCTGTTCATAAGTGAGAACTTTCCCGTCGACGTCGGGAGTGCGGGGAAGTTCGTCAATGTACTCGGGAACGAGCGTTTCCAGTGTCTCCGGGAAATGGCCGTGTTCGCGGTAGTAGATGTGCATCGAGAGTTGCAGTTCGGCCATTTGTTGAAACAACCGATCCTCGTGAGTTCGTTCATAGCCGGGCTGCAGATGCATCGCCGGAATAAATTCGTTCAGATACTTCTGCGTGTAAGAAAGTTGATGGTAGGCGGTCACCAGCGCCTCGCTCTCGGCGCCATCGTCGAAATAGCGCCGCGTGCAATCGGGGCGACTCGAGGCGAGCCACTGCGACAGCTGACTCGTCGCGCAGCTGTGGGTGACAAGGGGCGGCGCTTCCCACGGGGGAACTTCGTAGTACTTGAGCCAGTGCGCGTAGAACAGATTCAGAACTCGCTCAAACACTTCCGATTCCCGGGTCAGATCATTTCGCCAGCCATGAGTATCGATCATGGGTTGCAAACTGCGGCGTATTGACAGGTATTCGAAATGGAGCGCCACACGCGGCTTTGGGAGCCCTTCGTGCAGCCGGCGTAAATCTTCCAGAAACGTTTTCAGTTCCTCAACAGGAATGTCATCGCGGGCGAGAAACAGTTCCAACTGCGCGTACCAGAGTTTATACGTGGCAAAACCGACGAGTTGCGAAATCAGACAACCATTTCGGATGTGGGCGTTCGTGCGGAGCAATTGTTGATAACCGTCAAAGACAGCGGTGTGGTGACCTTCGTGCATCAGCCGGGAGGTTTCCAGCAATTGGATTCGGACGTATTCACGGTAATCTTGTGTGGTTGAGAGCAGCGATTCAAACACAATATCTCGCGGATCAATCTCATAACCCTGCTCCACTTCGCTCCCGAGCCGCCAGGGTTCCAACAAAGGACGCATTTTTTTCACGTACTCCATGGTGGGTTCGCTCGCGTTACTCCAGGAGTCGGTCGCGATATCATAGTTTACATTCGCGTACCAGTTGCTTTCCGACAACGTTCGGTAAGTCGCAATCCATTTCTGATAATGATCGAACGCATTCTCCGCATTCGGATCATACTCCGCATAGAACGCTTCCACATCAAACGGTTCCCCCACATCGGGAATCGACCGCACCCGCCAGTCCCGCCAGATGCAGAACGCGGCGAACACGACGAGCAACGTCATGGCGCTGATCAGTAACAACTTTTTGCGTCGGCGGTGTTGTGGCATTCTGGAAGCTCGATTCGAAAGAGAGCAGCCCGGCTCCGATACCATACGAAGCAGTCAAAATGATGTTGCCCAGCTACTTTTCGGTGACAGCTTCCGACGTCGGCGGAACCGGGTCTTCACCAGGTTCATACACACGCCAGACAAAGAAGCCATCGCCCAATTGATATCCATATTCAGTGTTCGTAAAGCTCATTCCGCTGGCATTCCCTTCTCCAGCGGTCACGAGCTGGGCATATTCTTTCGGCAGGTCTTTTAAACTGTCCGGAAACTTGCCGTATTCGCGGTGGTAGAGGTGCAGGCCAATCTGAAGTTCATTCACGCGGCGCACACCTTCATAGTACGAATTCCTCTCTGTAAATCGCAGCCTCCACGGACTCCCCGGCAGCGTAAGCCAATGATGAGAGACGATTAACTGGTGAATTCCTTCGTCGACGTCTTCGCGATAGGGACCATCCCGAAAGAGCGTGAAGCGGCAATACCGGTTGTTGTCGTTCGGCAACGTCTGCCCCAACTGACGGCGCAACCAGAGCACGAACTCCGGCTGGTCGAGGGAAACGCATTCATGCGCCCATACGGGCGACTGTTCCGATTCCGGTCGATCGGCCTCGGACAACAGATTGGCGTAAATCATCTGCTGAATTCGGCGAGCCATTTCCGACTCATTGAAGAGCCAGCGACTCATACTACTTATCGCCAGCTCCTTTTCGAGACGATCGCGATCGCGCAGGTAGGCGAATTTCAATGTCGTGCTCAAGGGAACCTTTTGCTGATCATATTCAGCCAGAAACGTACGAATATCATACAGTTCGTCCACATCCACCTCAGCCTGCCCCATGTACCATGCGAGCGACATACTCATCATGACATATGCGGAGTCAGCCAGAGATTGCGAGGTCGCCGGACCATGTTCGAGATGTTGGCAGACTTCCACGATCTGCGAGTAAATCTTTCGCGCCCCGGGAAGATCCCCCTCTTCAATCAGGCGATTGGCATCAAGTACCATGAGCCCCACGACGATTTGCGACGAAAATGAAACGGGCAGGTTTTCGTCATAATTCGCCGACTGCGGATCTCCTTCGACTCCGGGAGGCAACTCCAGGGCCGCCACCCATTTGTCGATCAGATCGCGGTGCGTCCCGACAAGATCGCGAACCTCGGGAAGAGCTTCGTCCCAGCGAACGTTAAACAGTGTGTGCTCCCCGACGCCGGCGAGTTGCTGTTTGATTCTTTTGACCTCAGGAAGTGTTTCGCGAAAGACATCCATCGAAGTCCGGTCGTGTTCGTAGCCGGCCAGGAAGGCATCAATATCATAGGGATCGCCCACATCGGGGATCGACCAGACGCGCCAATGCCGCCAGCCGGCGAACAATAACAGCAGCAGGACCAGAGTGATCGCAGCAATTCTCAATGGGCGGGCGTATTTATTCAGCAATATCATCCTCCTCGGCAGCGTCATTGTGCCCCATCTCAAAATACGTCCCATCCATTTCTGGGAGGTACGCCGAATGGACGGACATGCGACTGAAAGACAATGCATCCACCAGCATAGTGAAGAACATGCCTGATCGCTAGTCTTTTACCACTTCGAAGCCGCGGCTCAATTAAAAAAGAACGCATCCTGGGATGGGACGCGTTCTCTTGTATTAACATGCTCTTCTAACCAACCGCTACTCCGCCGGTTGCCCTGTGAAGTAGTCCGGGGCGTCTTTCCATTTGATGTTGCAGCCGATGCTCGGTTTCTGAATGGAGTCGACGGGGCGGCCGTCGAGCAGGCTGTCGCAGGCGCCGCGGAGATCCTGGCCGGTGATTGCGAGACCGTTACCGGGTCGGCTGGAATCGAACTGGCCGCGGTAAGCGAGCTTGAGATCGCTGTCGAACACGAAGAAGTCGGGCGTGCAGGCGGCGCGGTATGCTTTGGCGACTTCCTGCGTTTCGTCATACAGGTACGGAAAGGTGTAGCCCTGTGCTTCCGCCTCTTTCTTCATCAGCTCCGGGCTGTCGTCCGGGTGCGTGTCGACATCGTTCGAACTGATACCCACAACACCGAGCCCTTTCGCCTGGTATTCCCGCCCGAATTCCGCCAGTGCCGACGCAAGATGTTTCACGAACGGACAGTGGTTACACATGAAGATCACCACCAGACCTTTTTTGCCCTGGAAGTCGCTGAGCGAAACAGTCTTTCCATTGATATCGGGAAGCGAAAATTCCGGAGCCGCCTGTCCGAGCGGCATCATTGTGGAGGCTGTTTTAACCATGGTTGAGTCCTTGTCTGCATATCCGGGTGAAAGAGCGAATTACGTCGTCGAGGATTTATTCTATGCAATCCGCGCTGAGGGAGAAAGGCGGCGGTTTTCCACCACCAAGCGTCCGTCAAAAAACATTGACAAATAACACAGCCGCTTGGTGGTTCAAAATCATCTACTTATCGTCCAGTTCTTTCCGTAACCGATACAGCTCATCGAGCGCCGCGCGGGGGGTCATGCCGTCGAGGTCGAGTTCCTTGATCTTGTCGATCAGCGGGTGGGGCTCCGGGGTGAAGAGCGACATCTGCTGGCGGGCCGCGGTGCGTGTGGGGCGGGCCGGAATCTTCTGCTTCTTCTGTCCCCCGACGTGATCGGCTTCAAGGGTATCGAGGATCACCTGCGAACGCGCCACGACCTGGGGCGGGATCCCCGCCAGCCGCGCGACGTGGATACCATAACTTTTGTCCGCGCTTCCTTCGACGATTTTATGCAGAAAGATAATCTGGTCCTCTTCCTCGCGCACGGCGACATTCCAGTTGGTGGTCTGCTTCAATCGCTCGGGTAGTTCGGTCAATTCATGATAGTGCGTCGCGAACAGGGTCCGCGAATGGCAGACATCATGCAGGTACTCGGTTACCGCCCACGCCAGCGAAATTCCGTCATAGGTGCTGGTGCCGCGACCGATCTCATCGAGGATGACCAGACTCCGCGGCGTGGCTGAATTCAGAATGCGGGCCGTTTCCGTCATTTCAACCATGAAGGTCGACTGTCCCTTGCCGAGTTCGTCACTCGCACCGACGCGGGCAAAAACACGATCCGCAATCCCGATGCGGGCTTCACTCGCGGGAACGAACGAGCCCATCTGCGCGAGAATCGAAATGAGCGCGACCTGCCGGATGTAGGTACTTTTACCCGCCATGTTCGGCCCGGTGATCAGTTGAATGAGGCCGCTCTGCCCCCCCAGCCGCGTATCGTTCGGCACGAATTCCCCCGAAGGCTGAATCTTGTCGAGGACGGGGTGCCGCCCTTCGCGGATGTCGAGGATCGGATCTTCGCACATCTCCGGACGACAGTACCCCTGCGCCACCGCGACAATCGAGAGTGCCGCCAGCACATCAATCTGCGCAAGGATATCGGCGGTGTTCTGCAACCGGGTACATTCCTGCGCGACACGATCACGAAGTTCCTGGAACATCTGCTGTTCCAGATCGACGGCCCGCTCTTCCGCGCGGAGGACCTTGTCCTCGTATTCCTTGAGCTGCGGAGTGATGTACCGTTCCTGGTTCTTGAGCGTCTGTTTGCGAACGTAGTCGTCCGGCACCTTGTTCTTGTGCGCGGCGGTGACTTCCAGATAATAACCGAAGACTTTATTGAACCCGATCTTGAGATTCGGAATGCCGATCCGCTCACTCTCTTCGGCCTGGTACTTCGCCAGCCACTGTTTACCACCGCGCGCGAGCTCGCGGAATTCGTCCAACTGTTCGTTCACCCCATCGCGAATCATGCCGCCATCGGTTACCAGCAGCGGCGGTTCGTCGACAATGAGCGCGTCGATATCCGCCCGCACATCGGCGCACAGATCGAGGTTGGCTTCGAGTTCCTGCAATAACTCCGAGGACCGTTCCGCCAGTTTGGCTTTTACCTTCGGCAACACCGCCAGGGTCCGCGCGAGAAAATTGAGGTCGCGCGGATTCGCGCGCCCGGTCGCAATCCTCGCGGTTAACCGCTGCAGGTCGTATGTCTGTTTGAGTTCATCGCGAACTTCGCGAGCGAGCACGGTGTTCTGTACGAACTCTTCCACCGCGTCGTGACGTTTGACAATCCGCGGGATCTCCATGAGCGGATTCGATAACCACTCAGAGAGCAACCGGGCCCCCATCGGCGAGACGGTTTCATCGATGACCGAAAGCAATGTTTCATTGCGACTGCCATCGCGCATCTTCTGTGTGAGCTCCAGGCTGCGACGGGTTGTTTCGTCGATCAGCAGACTGTTCCCGCGACGATAAGGCTCCAGCCGCAGGATATGCGGGATCGCTCGTTTCTGTGTTTCCTGTACGTATTCGAGCAGCGCCCCGGCCGCGACGATCCCGAGGGCATTTCGTTCTTCGTCGAGATCAAAGCCTTCGAGAGTCTGCACATCAAAATGAGAAAGCAGCAACCCATAACATTCATCGGGGACAAAACACCACGGAGCCCGTTTGGTGACGGGTATATCCCCTTCAATCAAGCCGACCAGTTCGGGCCGGCTGTCCGTCCCTTCGCAGATCAGGCATTCGGCGGGTTGCAACCGCGCGAGTTCATCGTTGAGGAATTCGTTCTCGACTTCCGTGACGAAGAACCGGCCGGTGGAAAGATCGAGCCAGGATAAACCGGCGACTTTCTTATCCAGCGCGATCGCGCACAGAAAGTTGTTGCGTCTCGGGTCGAGCAGGTTCTCATCGGTGAGCGTTCCCGGCGTGACGATCTGCGTCACTTCCCGGCGGACAAGCCCCTTGGCTTCTTTCGGATCCTCGACCTGATCACAGATGGCGGCGCGATGCCCTGACTGAATCAATTTCTGCAGGTAGTTCTGCAAAGCATGATAAGGAAAACCGGCCATCGGAATCGGATTGGCCGTCCCCTTGTCACGACTCGTCAGGGTCAGCCCTAATACCCGCGCGGCAATCTCGGCGTCTTCATAAAAGAGCTCGTAAAAGTCGCCCATGCGAAAGAGCAGCAGCGAGCCGGGATGCTCCCGTTTCACCTCGAGGTAACGCTCCATCATGGGCGTCAGTTTTTTGGGCGCGGGTGAGGTTTTATTGGCTGCGGGCGGCATGGGGATCCTGGGACAACTCCGTTTTAGGAACCTCGAAACAGATGAAGATCACGTACGATTTTCAATTGTGCATTTCAAAGGGCGATCATCAAGTCTGGCACGAGCGACGTTTCAAATTTTGGGTGGCAAGACCCCTCATGGGGTGCCCCAGACAAACTTCATGCGGGTGGCCCAGACAATCACGAAGTGTTGTCTGGGTTGCGTCAGCAACACATAAGCCTTGAATGCTGTTTGACAGCAGAGTCTCTCGACCCTCACATCACATACGTTTGACACCTTTGTGTGCCTGCGGCCCCCAGGCAACTCTGGCGAGATTGTCTGGGCCACCCTTTTCTTATTTCTGGTGGATCCGTTGCCGTTGGACCCTTCTTCAATCCACCGCGCGGGTATCGGGGAAGAGCATGCTGACGCTGGTCCGATCGTGAATCGAACGAATCGCCTGGGCGAAGAGCTGCGAAACGGAAATCACCCGCACTTTGTCGGGAAGCGGATCGGCGGGGGTTTCGATCGTGTCGGTGATGAACAGTTTTTCGATGACCGAATCGGCGATGCGGGGGCCCGCTCCTTTGGAGAGTACGCCATGGCTCACGGCCGCGTAGACATCGTTCGCGCCGCGCGACTTCAATAGTTCCGCCATGCTGCACAGCGATCCGGCAGTGGTGGTGAAGTCGTCGACCATCAGCACGTTCTTCCCTTCGACCTGTCCGATGACTTCCAGTACCTCGGCGCTTTCGCTGTGGTCTTTGCGCTGTTTATTCCCGATCACGACCGGTACGTGCAGCAGGTTGGCGTACGCCGAGGCATCCTTCGCGAAACCAATGTCGGGGCTGCAGACAACGAGGTCGGGGATGTTGAGTTTCCGGATGTGTTCGCTGATGACCTGGCGGGCGTACAGATGATCGACCGGGATACTGAAGAAGCCTTGAATCTGCGGGCTGTGCAGGTCCATCGTCAACACGCGATCACAACCGGCGGCCTCGAGCGCATCGGCGCACACACGAGCCCGGATCGAAACGCGGGGTTCGTCCTTCTTGTCTCCCTTGGCGTAACTGAAGAACGGAATCACGGCTGTGACCTGCTGCGCGCTCGCCCGTTTTAGGGCGTCGATCCAGAACAGCAGTTCCATGAAGTTGTCGTTGACCGGGTTATGCACCCCTTGAATGATGAACGCATCTTTCCCGCGGACATTTTCGAGGACGCGAACGAAGACATTCCCCTCGCTGAAGACCTGCGCCATGCAGGGGAGCAACCGCACCCCGAGGTGGTTGGCGATCGACTGGGCCAGCATCGGGTTGCCGGATCCGGCGAGTACGGCCAAATCTCCCTGCGGCGCCTGGAACGAGTGAGGCCGCGGACCGGAATAATTGGGAGAATTGCCAGAGGACATACGTACGCCGATTGTTCAATCAGGGGGAAAAAGCGGAGATCCGCCTCCGTGGGAGGGTCGTTCTTCATGAAGTGTTCATCATATCGTGCGGCTAAGGGAAGACAACCCACCGGGGGAAGAGCATTTTCGCTGTAAAATCGCCGCCCGGCGCGATATGCTAAACTTTTCGCCAAGCATTTCCGAGACCTTTTTTGGCGTCGTCCTCATGACCAGGCTCCTCAAACACCGCCTCACCAAATTCCTGCTGGGCATGTTGATTGTGCTCCTCTGCGGATTTTTCACGTGGCGCTACTGGCGAGTGGCGTCCATTCCGGATGTGGGAGAGCCGTTTGATGTCGAGGCGTACCTCACGCAGACTGACGACGGGGAGGAGATTGCACGGATTACGATTGAAGCGGGGAAGATGTGGAGCAAGATCCAGGATGCCAATGAGAAAAAGTGGTTCAGCTTTTACAATGATTATACGAGGCCGCGCCCATGGGCGGAGGTCGATCCCGAGATCAAAGCGGATGTGCTGCATGCTGAACCGATCCTCGAGGACTGGTTTCAGGTGAACGATCTTCAAGCGGGATTTTTCCTCTCGCCACTCAATTACAATAATACTGGTTCGGTTCAGCGCAACCTGTATAGCCAACTACTCGGGTTAGGGCGACTTTCAAAGTATTGCGTGTTGGAACGGAACCAGCGAGGTGAACACCACCGAGTTCGTGGGATTTATCTCGGGTTCCTTCAGGCGGCGGCGCGATTTCGTCATGACAGCGGCATAACAGAGATAAGGATATCCACCATAGTAAAATCCATTTTCGACGGAACGCTGCCAACCTACTTGAACCACCCGGATGTGACGGGGGAGGAACTGCGGCAATTGCAATCCGTGTGGGAACAATTCCTCGAAGAACAACCTACCCCCTCTCATTATTTGAAGTATGACTATCTGCAGAACCGGGAGATGCTGACAGATGCGTTGGACCAGGAATATCCAAAATGGACGACAATTGCCAATGAAAAAGAAGTCCTGCGGCGTGTGCGAAATCTCGTCTACACAAACTGGCTGACGCACTGCGACGACATTCCTGACGAGCGACCGGACGTCAAATCTCACACGTTCACCATCCATCATTTTCCGGAATCGTTCAGCAACTGGGGTGTGACCAGCACGCACGATTTTGAATACTTTCCCGATAAGAACGAACAGGAACTCTTCACCGCGTTCAAAGCTCCCTCTATTAAAAAATCGGACGTTGCGGAATCCTTATGCTTCCCTCTGGCTAAGTACATCGCCGCGAACGATCGTTATCGTCTGAGAACGCAACTGTATCTCACCCAAGTCGCGCTGCATATTTACTACCGCGAACACAACCAGTTCCCCGACACTCTCGACGAACTCGTCCCCGACTACCTCACCACGCTTCCGCGCAACCCGGATATAACGGGTTCGACCGTGGCGTATGTATTGGAGAATCAGACAGCCACCCTCACCCCCGTCGATACGCGTCTGCAACGCGTCGTGCGCCCGCCGGGCAGCGACCTTCCGGAGACCACATATTCACCATGAAATCCTCCCTCAGCAAACTCAAACACCGCCCCCTGCTCCGCAACTTCCTGTTGTGCGGATTCGTCGCGGTCACGCTCTTCATCGGTTCCGTGATCTGCTGGCGACATAACCGGGTGAGTTCGATCCCCGATGTCGGCGAGCCGTTTGATGTAGCGGCGTATCTGGCGAAGTTCGACATCGAAGTGAATGCGTTTGATGTTCTGGGGGAGGCGTCGAAGATGCTGATTGAAATCGAAAAGAAGCCGAAGTACCGGAACTTTTCCAGCAGTTGGATCTTCCCCGTTAAACTCACGACGCTGCAACGCGAATACCTCGCGGAGACCGATCCCGCGCTCGACAAATGGTTGAGCGCGAGCGACATCCCGGCCGGTTACGAGGTCCATCCCCGGGATGTGAACGTCTATTCGACCCTGGAGATCTCACAGAACTCCCGCGCAATGACCGGGCGGATCCTCACGCGCGTGCGGCAAAAGCTGAACGAAGGGGACACCGAGGCGGCGACAGAATTGCTGCAACAGCTCTTAAACCTGAATCTGCTGTTTCGCAACCAATCCCTGATCACCCGGTTGTGTGGCATCGCAACATATAACATGTACACCAGCGAACTTCCTTACCTGCTGCAATTCGAACAGTGGACCGTCGAGGATCTCCGAACACTTCAGCAAATAACTCAACAGCATCGGGTCGCGGATCCTCCTATCTCGGAGTCGATCAAGTTTGAATATTTCATCGCGCGGCACGCGTTGGACGATAAACTGAAGAACCGTTCGATCGCCACCACCATTTCGCGTGAGGACGAAGTCGCACGGCGCGTGCTCAACTTGATCTTTGACAACTGGCTGACGCACTGCGACCTCCCCACGGCCGAGAGACCTCCCTGCATCAGCCACACCTGTAACTCGTACAGCCTCTCCGCCTGGTTCGAACCTGATACCTCAGCGATGCAATGTCAGGTGCAGTTTTTCACGGGGGAGAATGCTGATCTGCTCCTCGACAGTTACCATCGCCTCGGTTCGACGCATGGCCTGTTCAACGGTGCCTTGGGCTCGCCGAAGAATATCGCCGCCATCGTGGAAGATCGCGACAACTCCCGCCAGGAACTGGCGCTCACCCTGATCGCACTCGCCATCTATTTCCGTGAACTTGGCCAGTTCCCCGAATCGCTTGAACAACTAGTCCCCGAATATCTCGACGCCGTCCCCATCAATCGCGATGTGCAGGCCGGCAAACCGGAACAGGTGGGCACGCCCATCGACTACAAAGTCGAAGAAGGAAACGCCCTGCTCATGCCGGTGGAGCCAACGCTGCAATTCACCATCTACCCACCCGGCGGCTTCCCGCGGTACACGGAATGATGGTAACGAAACTTTGAGAAGAACTTTGCCCGAATTCTTTTGAACTCTCCGTCGGAGAACCGTATCGTGAAGAGTAACCTTCTTTCGCCCCCCTCTTCCCGAAAGCCTGTTTGATGATGTATCTCCTTCGCCGGTTTGGCTCTGCGTTTTGCGCTTTGCTGCTGTTAACGACGATCTCGCTCGCCGCGGAGGAAGAGGAGAAACTGCCGCAGTATGAATTCGAAGGCGTTTCGATTCCCGCGGCGTCACCCAACGAACCGATCCTACAGCAGTTCTCGCTCGACAAGGCCGCGGCCTATCTCGAAGAGGGAGCGATGGCCTGGACTCACAGCCACGGGTGTGTGAGTTGTCATACCAACGGCTCGTACATGGTACTGCGTCCGTCCCTCTCGGGAGCATTGGGGGAACCGACTTCGGAACTGCGGGACTTCTTCGTCTCGGAGCTGAAGAATTACAAACAGAAAACGAAGCAGGAACTGGCGATCGGCGCGAACGCGGCGACTGTCGTGTATATCGCTTCGGGTCTGGCGGAGTGGGACAAACATCTGACGGGCAAATTGTCACCCGAGACCGACGACGCACTCCGCTTCATGTTTGAGATCCAACACGAGAACGGAACCTGGACTTCCGCCGATTGCTGGCCCCCTCTGGAATCGAGCCCTTACCAGATCGCATCGGTTGCTTCCATTGCCGCGGCCACCGCGCCCGGTTGGCTCGCCGCGGCCCGCCAGGACGAAGAAGTAAAGTCGTCGATTGCCGCGCTCGAAAACTATCTCCGCGCGACCGAACCGCCGCACGATTATGGTCGCGTGCTGCTGTTATGGAGTTCCGCGCGGTATCCCGATTTGCTCGATTCTGCGCAGCAACAGGAACTGATCGATCGCCTCTTCAGTTTTCAGAATGAGGACGGAGGTTGGTCGATTCGTTCCTTCGCCAAACCGGAAGCCTGGGGCCGGGGCAACCGCGCCGAGCGATTGAACGCGGAAAGCGATGACCTCCGTTCCGCCAGCGATGGGCATCAAACGGGTCTCGCGCTGATGGTGCTGCACGAAGCGGGCATCCCCGCCACCGATGAACGTGTCGCCCGCGGCCTGAACTGGCTTCTCACCAATCATCGCGAATCGGGCCGCTGGTGGACTCGATCACTCAACACCGACGAATGGCACTACGTCACCTTCAGCGGCAGCTTGTACCCATTGACCGCACTCATCCGCTACGGCGCGATCGAAAAAACGAAAGTCTCGTTGAAGAAATAATCGTAGGCTGCAACCAGAGGGGTAGCCCGGACAATCACGTAAGTGTTGTCCGGGTCGCGCAGCAATGAGCCGACGTGTTCCTCCGGTTGAAACCACAGATGAACACAGATTGACACGGATGAGTTGAAACTGCGCTGAATATCCGTGACGAACACATCATCGCTCGTGATTTACGTAGTTGCCGGCAGAGACAACGCATTCGCGATACGGCCAAGCCCGTCATAAATCACCCTGCTCTTATCTGTGTAAATCCGTGTTCATCTGTGGTTCCAAACAAAGACCATCAGCACGCCCCCCGCACAACGCTGACGCGATTGTACGGGGCTACCCGTTTGCGCGCATTCTTTCGTGATTTTTCGTGTGTTTCGTGGTAACCGAAACTGCATTCATTTGTGCCGCGGGGTTCGGTTCGCATTGTGCAATTCCGTGAAATGCTGCGCGCGCGAAGTCTGTTTATTTCGATTGGTCTTTCCGCCTGATCCGATTTTGTGTAATTCCCGGACTGGAGAAGAGTCGATTTTTCTGAAAGCGGCTGTTTTTGCCTGTTGGCGGTATCGACAGGTATTTCGGGAAACCGGGGCTGATTCTCCTCGCCGGAGGTGGGGAGGGAAATGTTCATGGAAGAGGTCAGTGAAAATCAGGCGTCGAGTACGTCAACATCCGATCCGATGATGTTGCGCGTCTTATCGTACGCCCGTGAGCTGTCCGCTCCAATCGAACCACATGCCCCCGTCCTGATCGGGTCCGGACCGAATTGTGAAATACGGATTGAAGCCCTCCCGGCGCTACACAGTGTCGTGACCTGGGATGGCGTTCATCCGCCGCAGCTCTGCCCGATCTCACCGGTACCGCCGATCATGGTGAACGGAAAACTTCGAACGGGAAACCTGGCTGATCCCATTCAGCTGACCTCCAGAGAGACGTTACACATTGGACTCAGAACGATTGCGCGACTGGCCATGCCAAAGGTGCAATCTCAACCGGCGACACGGATGCCGGTAGACAGACCGGAGCCACCAGCCCGGCGGGAGTCCCACGGAATCGAGCCTGGCTCGCCTGAACGGAAGCGGGAGAATCTGATGAATAAAGACCTCAACGACTTATCGGCCGCCGAATTGATCGAACTCATCGAACAGGAAGAGCATCAGGTCGCCGAGTTTGAAACCCAACAGCAGTCGGGTTTGCAGAAGCTGCTCCTCGCCGTCAAACAGGTGTCGCAACCCGAAGCACAGGACGCCGGTCCCGTCACGATTCCGCACCCGAAATTCAAATCCG
>PABD01000083.1 GCA_002702685.1 Planctomyces sp. | reverse complement strand
ATGACCGATCCGGGCGGACATCCTGTCGATGGCGTGCGCAACTGGTCCAATGGCTGGATGCCGCCGCTCTTCCAGGGGACCGTGATCCGACCGCAGGAACCGCGTATTTTCAACCTGAATCCCCCCGTCCATCTCCAGGGAGAAGTTCAGCGGCAGAATATGGAACTGCTGCAGAAGATCAACCAGAAACATCTCGCCGCGCATCCCGGCGAAGCGGACCTCGAAGCCCGCATTGCGAGTTATGAACTCGCGGCCCGGATGCAGGACGCCGCCTCCGAGGCCCTTGATCTCTCGCAGGAGACCCAGGCGACCCTCGAGATGTACGGAATCGGTACGACCGAAACCGATGAATACGGTAAACGATGCCTCATTGCCCGGCGTCTCGTCGAGCGGGGCGTTCGTTTTGTGCAGCTCTTCATTGCCGGTCAGATCTGGGACAACCATTCCAGCATCGACAGCAGTCTTCGCAGTTGTTGCCAGAAAACGGACAAACCGGCCGCGGCACTGATCAAAGATCTCAAACAGCGCGGTCTGTTGGATACTACCCTCGTCCATTGGGGTGGAGAAATCGGTCGGCTTCCGGTGACGGAGAATCATGGCGACCCCGATAAGGCCGGTCGCGATCACAACGGTCAGGGCTTCAGCACCTGGCTCGCCGGCGGGGGGGTCAAAGGCGGCATGACTTACGGGGAAACCGACGAGTTCGGTCACAAAGCCGTCGTCGACAAGGTCAGCCCGAACGACTACCAAGCGACCGTCCTCCGCCTGTTCGGCATCAACCACGAAAAACTTTCCTTCCGCTACAACGGCATGGAACAGACTTTAACCGACAAACGCCCCTGCCGCGTGGTCGAAGAAATCATCGCCTGAGCCCCGTCTGGAAGTTAATCCAGGTAATTCAGGAGACGCCGGAAGTTCTGCGGTGCCGATCGTGGCATTTGCTAAATCATTTACAGACAGGTGCTTCTCATCCCCGGGCGTTCCCCCCATAATGGGGAGAGTCGGGAGCCGCATCATTCGCCTGCGCGCCCCCCTCGCCGTTGTCGCTGATCTGCTGAATCGCTATTGCATCAGATCGCCGGAACCGTTAGATAACGCCCTCTCTCTCTCCATTCCCAAATGACAACCCTTCAGAATTCTCAGGACGACCTGGCGATTCGCGAATTTCCCATTGGCAAATGGGGCCAGTTGCTTCTCGCAATCTGGAGCCTGATGCTGATAGCCGGTTTCGCGATGGCCATATATTTGACGCCCGATCCGAGCGGTTCCGGCACCCACCAGCAATTGGGACTTCCCCCGTGCACCATGAAGGTGCTTACCGGTTATCCCTGTCCCAGCTGTGGAATGACGACCAGTTTCTCGAACTTTGTTCGTGGAAATCTGATCGCCGCCTTCATCGCCAATCCCGCGGGAGTCTTACTGGCCACCATCTGTATGTTGATCATTCCGTGGTGCTGGGTGAGCATTGCCCGTCGCCGGTTATGGTTCATTGAACATCCGGATCGAGCCTTTCTGTACCTGATGATTCTGATCTGTTCCAGCAGCATGTTGCAATGGGCCGTGCGGGTGGTGAACTGACCCCAGTCAGCTTATCTCCAGTACGTTCGCCCGGTGCATCAGGCGAAATTCGAATTTCTGAGTGAGCACGGATGCCCTTCTCAGTGAATTCGAGGGAGATTCAGACTCGTCATGGATGACGGACTTCGAATTAAATATCAGAGCCCCCCTCTCCGCTTTGTGCGACGACTCACCGCCGCGGCGTTGTTACTCGGCGGCATCGCCATGCTCCAGTCCGGCTGCTCGCTGGGCGTGATGGCCGGTAAGATGCTCTTCGGCGATCCGACGATTACCTGCGCGTTCACCACGCAGACCGGCGTGAACCTCAAGAAGGTCGACGAAAAGGTCATCGTCGTCTGCACGACGCCGGATTCCATCGCCAATGATTATCCGTCGCTCAATATCGATATGCTCGAAGGGATCTCCCGTCGACTGAAGCGCGAAGACATCTATATCGTCAATCCGAACGATGTCGCCCGCTGGTTCGATGACAACTTTGGCCTCGTCGATGACCCCACGATGCTCGCTCTCGAATTCAAAGCGAAATACGTCATCACCGTCGACGTCGAGACATTCAGTTACCGCGAGGAAAACAGCGCGAATCTGCTGCGGGGCCGCTCCAATGGAATGATCCGCGCGTATGAATTGCGTGAATTCGGCGAAACCGAACAGGCTGTCGAAGTCTTTCACCGCGAACTGGTCTCCAAATTTCCCGACAACTATCCCGTTCAGTCGGACCGGGTTTCCGAAAAGACCTTCCGCAAGCAATACCTGGACCGCGTGAGCGAACAGATTGCCCAGCAGTTTTATAACCACAAAGCGAGTGAAATTATCTACTGACAGCGCCGCACGACGCAGGCAGCCAGCTGTCAGGAACACGAAACGAATTTGAAATCAGCTAATTATCAGACCGCGAAGGATCGCGCTATGCTCTCGTTCTTATACAGTCACCTGATCTCCTCTCGATCCGGACTCCGTTCGCTGCTCTCGATCATTGCCGTTTCGAGCTGTGTCTTCCTATCCGGTTGCAACTACTTCATTCTGCTCGGTTACCTGATCGGCGGTCCCCCCTCGATCGCTCCGGACTTCGACGAGCAAACCGGCCTGTCCATGACTGACAAAGACGTCCGTGTCGCCGTGGTCGTCAGTGCGGCGAAAGATATTCAGTATGACATGGACCGGGTCGACCAGGAGCTCACCAAGTATTTCGCCAATCGACTGAACCAGCATCAGATCAAGGTGATGAACCCCGACTTCGTACGCGACTGGATGGATAAGAACCCCGAATGGGACCGCCCCACGGAAATCGGGACTTACTTCCAATGCAGTTACGTTATTTACGTCGATATGTACGAGTTCAGTCTCTACGAGAAAGACAGTCATCAGCTCTACCGAGGCCGCGCGGAAGGGATGGTTTCGGTCTACGAAATGGATGAAGACTTCGAAGATGGCGAAAAGATCTATTCCAAAGAGATCATCTCGGTGTATCCGCTCCTCGCCGCGCGTGCGACGGATGAGGTCAGCTACCAGACCTTCAAAGCCGAATACCTCTCCCGTCTGAGCGAAGAACTCGGCCGCCTCTTCTACGAATACTACAACGGCGACGACATCCCCGACGCGATGTAAGCCACGACCGTAAAAAGCAGTGGGAACTGTAAGAAAAAAGCAGGCTCACCCGATTGGGAGAGCCTGCTTTTTCTTTTTTGCTGTTTGATTTCGAAGGTCGAACGGGCGGATTTAATCGCGGTAAATCCGTTCGGGGAAATCGGCCGCCTCGGCGCCGTTCCGACTGCGGAGATTCGCTCCGTCTCCCATCTTGCGGCCAAATGGAACGCGGTCCCCGCCGGTCTGAGCGAGGATCTCATACAGGCGGCCGCGCAGATTTTTCACGAGCTTCGCGTGTTCCGGCTGGTGGATCAGATTCACTTTCTCTTCCGGATCAGTCTTGAGATCGTAGAGCTCATCTGTGTCCCAGAGACCGTGGTATTGAATGAACTTGTACTGATCCCCCCTCAGCGCGAACGTCGTCGGTGTCTGCGGGAAGTTCCACTCCCAGTAGTACTCGTACAAGAGAAAATCACGCCAGTCCTGCGGATCTTCTTTGCCGGCAGCGAGATTCAGGAAACTGAGACCATCCATCTGATCGGGTGTCGCCAGGCCAGCGGCAGCGAGAAAACTGGGGGCGATGTCGATATTGGCGACGACACCCTCCACTACGGTACCTTCCTGGAACAGCTTCGGGCAATACGCCAGCATCGGCACCCGCATGGAGGCTTCGTAGGCAGTCCGTTTGTCGATCAGACCATGTTCGCCCCACTGGAAACCGTTGTCCCCCATGTAAACGATGAGGGTGTTCTCCTCGAGTCCCGCTTCGCGAAGATAGTTCCAGACCCGACCGATACTTTCATCCACCGCCAGTAGCGCTTCGCAGTAGAGCTGGTAATGCTCTTCAATATCGGTCTCCTGATGATAGGCGAAATCGACGCCATGCCAGCTGTTCCGCTGGTTCTTGAGCCACATCGGTTTGCCCGCATAGTTGTCCTCGGTGTTCGCCATCGTCGAAGGAATCGGCATCTTCTCATCCTTGTATCGTCCGGCATGTCGCGCGGCAGGATAGAACATCCCATGCACCGCTTTGTGGGAGAGATACAGACAGAACGGCTTTTCGGGATCACGTCCCTCCTTCAACCATGTCTCCGCGTAGTCCGTCAGTTCATCCGTGATGTATCCCTTCTGCGGCACCGACTTCCCATCGACATTGAGCGTCCACAGTTGATTCTCGGGTGGGTAATAATGACCCTGTCCCTTAAAACTGACCCAGTGATCGAATCCTCGGCGGGGTTCATCCGAGTGCCCTCCCATATGCCATTTGCCAATGAAGGCGGTTTCGTATCCCGCCTGCTGAAGGTATTGCGGAAAAAAAACCGTTCCCTCGCGCGTCGGGTTATTGTTGTCTACCACACCATGCTGGTGCATGTACTGCCCCGTCAGAATGGATGCCCGCGACGGAGAACAGAGCGACGTCGTGACGAACGCGTTCTTAAAGAAGACGCCTTTTTCCGCCATCGCATCCATCACCGGGGTCTTCACGAACGGATGCCCGAGGAAGCCCATCACGTCGTAACGGTGATCATCCGCGAGGATGAACACGATATTCAGCGGTTTGTCGCCGGTCTGCTGCAATTCCAGATTTGGCGTGCTCTCGTCCGCGGCAAACGAACGGGTCGCGAAGATCAGGAGACAGGGAATCAATGTGAGTAGCACTCGTAGACGCATCGGCAAACTCGTTGATCGAGAGATGATTCTATGGGCGCTGTGAACGAAGAGAGGGAGAGAGCACCGGTTGATTCCAGTATAGGCCATGCGAGGCGGGGTTCGTCTACCGAAAAAAGAAAAGCCTCCCCGAAACCGGGGAGGCTTTTCCTGAATTCTGCAGCTCATACCCAAGGTGGCGGCGACAGCTGTATCACGCGCCGTATTTTTCGAGACGATCGGCGTGAGCCATCGCGAGCGACATAATATACTTCGCCTGAATCTGACCCAGCCCACCTTTCAGGCACTGCGTTTCGTTGAACTCGGTGGATCCGTCATAACGGCAGCGATCCGCGGCCAGCAGCAGCGGCACCGGGTGCCAGCTGTGCGATTTCATTTTGCTCGGGGTACTGTGGTCCCCGGTGACAATCACGACGGTCGGGTTGAGCGCCGCAATGCGAGCGGCCCCTCCGTCGAACTCTTCCGTCCGCTTCACTTTCATCTCGAAATTGCCGTCCTCTCCGGTGGAGTCGGTGTACTTGAAGTGCACGAAGAAGAAGTCGTACTTGTCCCAGTTCTCTTCGAGGCATTTCATCTGGTCGTCGATGGTCTGCCCAGCGTCGAGAATATCCATTCCGACGAGGCGGGCCAGTCCACGGTACATCGGGTAAACAGCAATCGCGCCCGCTTTCAGACCGTAGACATCTTCGTAAGTCGGGATCGCCGGTTTTTTGGCGATGCCGCGCAAGGTGAGCAGATTCGCCGGGGCATCGTCCTTGAGGACTTCGCGGGCTTTCTCGATGAACTGATTGCAGATCTCAGCGGTCTTCTTCGAAGCATCGTCACCCGCCACGGCCTTGAGCGGTTCGACGCCGGTCCGCTGCGGGTCGGTGTCGGCGACGTTGCCTCCGAGCCCTTCTCCACGGAAGACGATCACGAGGCGATATTCCTTGACCGGTTTGACGAAAACCTCGACACCCGGAATTTCGATCTGGTCGAGTTTTTCACAGAGCTTCGCGCCGATATCGCTGCCGATACGTCCCGCGCGGCGGTCGGTGATTTTGCCGTCACCGTCGATCGTACAGAAGTTCCCGCGAATGGCGACATCGTTCGGGCCGAGGTCGAAGTCGATACCAAGGGCTTCCAGCACGCCGCGGCCGATGTTGAAGACCAGCGGATCATATCCAAACAAGCCCAGGTGACCGGGACCGCTACCGGGAGTGATTCCGGGCAGGACCGGCGTGCTGAGGCCGAGCGTGCCGCGCTGTGCCAGTTTGTCGAGGTTGGGGGTGGCGGCCGCTTCGAGTTCCGTTTTGCCGCCGACTTCCCAGGGAAGGCCACCGAGGCCGTCCCCTACATACAGGACGATTTTGGAGTCATTTTTCTTCTGCAGCTGAATCATCAAATCCTGAATGTCGGTCGCCATCTGATTTTCTCTCTCTTCTGTCGGCAATGTGTTATTTCGGCGCGGGGAGGGTAAATACGCAGCGATTCTCGCCGGGGAGCGGAACCGCCCGTGATTTTAGAAACTCCCCTCCGGCAGCAAAAGGTTCGCTCCGTCCGGAACCAGAAAATCAGGTCGAAACCGCTGCCCGGGTGCGTTGTTCGATGTAATTCTCAAACAGTTCTATACTGCAACGGGCCATCGCTTCGCTGCTGTAATGTTCCCGGACCCGCTGGAAACCATTTTCTTCAAGGTTCCAGCGGAGCGGTTCCTCCTGAATCGTCCTGCTCAGAATATCCGCGTGGCTCTCGGCCACGCCGTCTGCGTAATAGACGCCGCCGCGCGTCTTTCTCAGGATTTCCGGGAATGCACCATGATGTGGCTGTACGACGGCCAGTCCGCTCGCCATCGCCTCCAGCACCGACAGTCCTTTGGGTTCGTGATAGTCCGTGGGCAGGGAGAAGAGATCGAACTGGTTGAATATGGCGACTTTTTCTTCGACCGTCACCGGGCTACCCAGATAGGTGAACTTTCCGCCCACCTCGCGCACTTTCCTGATCTGTTCGTCGAGGTAAGCCTGATGCCGGGGATGCAGGTAACCGCCCGCCAGCAGCTCCAGCTCAGGATGCCGTTCCAGCATCAACACGTAAGCGTCGACGAGATTGTGGAGCCCTTTCTCAGGAGCGATGCGGGCGAAGTATCCCAGCTTTCGGACCTCGGAGGAATGCCGGGGGCGGCAATTCGCATAGGGAACAACATCGATTCCCAGTGGCAGGAGGTCCATTTCGATTCCATCGAGACGTAAGTACTCCGTCATGTAGTCGCGGTAGTATTCACTGTGCGTGAGAATATGATCGAATTCTCGAACCTGCTCGCTGATGGCGGTGATCGCTTTCTCTCGGAAATTGGGGAGCAGATTCTGGAGAAAGATGTCGTCCCCCTGCAGGATGCAGCAGATCGGGATGTCGAGGCGTTTTTTCAGGTGTTTGAGGATCCCGGACAGGAGTGCGTTACTGAAGACAATCACGTCCGGCCGGACTTCGGTCTCGATGTAGCGGGCGAGTTCGTCCATCTCCGCGACGAGGGGGCCATTCACGTTGTCCAACATGGCCAGCGTGAGTGGACCGAGTTTGCTCGCATCCTGGCTCGCGGAAAAGCGGGAGACCAGACTCAACAGACGCGGGGAATCGAACCACCGTTTCATGAATCTGGGAGCCCGCTTCCAGAACGGAAACCGGTAATCAAGATAGATATTAATGCCGCCGAGAAAGACATGCTTCGAGCTGAGGTCTTCCTCATCGACCAGCATCGGGGTGTAGGTCGGCAGCAATGAAACCTCGACCCCCTCCCGCAGGAGCGCGCGGGCCCACGTATTGTCGTGCATGCAGGAACCACAGAACATGCCTGCGCCACCCGCCGTGAGAATCAATACGTGCATGGAACAACCCGTTTCCGGAATGAAGTAATCGAAGTCATCCAACCAGAGTGAGATAGCGACTACAGATTGTAGACAGCCACGCCGGCAGCGCAAGCGTGGCATTGTGATATTTTTTCGACATCCGCTTACGAGACAATCTCGTCGACCATCTGCACGAATCGGCGCAGCAACCCTGCCATCTCCGGAGCGTCACTGAGCGTGCTTTCAAACTCCTCGAACGATTGTCCCGTTATCTTCTCGACGTACTGCGGGTACGCGTTCACCCGCTGCAGTAGCGCCGCGCGGCTCAGTTCCGGATGGAATTGTGTCGCATAGAAAATACGGTCGGGGAATCGGAGCGCCTGGTTTCGGACCTTTTCCGTGGAGGCAAGTAGTTCCGCTTGTGGCGGGAGCTGGGTCACGATGTCCTGATGCCCCAGATAACTGTAGAACTCGTCCGGGCAGCCGCCGAACAAGGGATCTCGGCGTCCAGCCTCAGTGAGCCGGGTCGGAATCGAGCCGACCTCGGCGCGACTCAAGTCGGTGACCACCGTCCCTCCCAGCGCCCGGGAAACAGCTTGAAATCCCCAGCAGGAGGCAAATGTCGGCTTCTTCGATTCATAAAGAAAGCGTATCGAATCGAGGGCCCGGTACAACCAATCGGCTTCGGCGGTTACCGAATAGTCCCCGCTCCCCCCGATCATCACCAGATCGACCTCGCGCAAATGAGCTGGCGTCAATTCATCATAGATGAGATCCAGAGGGAGAATACTATCGAGCGATTTACCCAGGGCAGCGGCAAAAGCATGTCGCTCCTGAATCAGCATGGGATCCTGTTGCTCCCGGATCTGCAGCAACAGAATCCGGGTGTTTCGGTGGTTCATGGGCAATTTCTGGACGCTTCGAGACGTTAGCAGGACGGGGAATTGAAATTCATGCAGTTTTATGCCGGAAAAGTCGATTCTCACTACAGGGGGGCGGCCGCAATACAGGCTAATATGTTAGTTTTTGTAATCCAGATAAGCTATACGGTACCCTGAATCGCCGAAAACGATGCCCAAACGCGAACGTAGGTAACTTAGGGAATTTTCAAAAATTCCAAGTCGCTGACCAATTTACTTGACAATCCGATATCATTTGCCTAATTTGGGTGAAGGATCTAAGAGATTCGCATTACGACAGATCGCTCTTATCAAAAGACATCCCCTGTAAACATACCCCTGACGCTCGCCCCTGGTAGCAATTTTGTAGTGAGAAATTATTATGGTGAAAAAAGCCCTGATTCTGTTTGTAGCCACGTTTGGCCTGGTCGCCTTCTCGGCTCGATCTGAAGCTGCCAACCTGTCGGATATTCTCGGGATTATTGATGCAGACATCGATCTTGATTTCGATCTCGATCTGTTCTCCGGTAATAACAGCAACAACAACAGCAATAACAACAACGGTGGCAACAATGGCGGCGGCGGTACACCTCCTGCCGGATCCGGGAACGTTCAGAATAACTATTTTGGACCGGTCACTTACAATTTCTTCTCGGGACCTACTTACAACTTTTTCCCGGTTTTCGGTGGAGGCGGCTCGGTTCCTACCCCAACCCTCCCGAACGGCATGTCGTGGTTCAACCCGATCATCATTATTTTCCCGGGTAACTTCCAGGGAAACATTTTCATTACGATCAACATTTTCAACGGTCCAGTATCAGTTGCATCAGGGGCCTTCTAGTAACTGAACGGACCGCCCAGTTGGGATGAAATAACTACAAAATTCGAAAAAGCTCGCTTTCAAATGTGGAAGCGAGCTTTTTTTATGTTCTTGTTTGCATCTGCTTCAAGACCGATACAAAATATCTGCGTGTGAGTGGCCCCTCCGTTTGATTCGCGTTTTCCATACCGGCTCTGCATCCACTGTTCTTCGGAACCTCCCCTTTTGGCTGCCAGACCTTGCCTAAGAAATTGTTTCGAGAACTATGAACAGCGTTGCCCGCGCGGTTTCCGTGATTGCCTTTCTTGTCATTGTTGGGGCGCTTCTCATTTTCCCCTGGTTCAATGGAGGAGCTGACACCCGCCCGCAGGTGTACTTCCTGCTGGCCACCATCGCATCCGTCGGCGTCGGCCTGCTTTGCTCTCTCCTGAGCAAAGATTACCGGCCTAACCTGCCAACCTCCGCGCTGATCCTCTTTGCCTCACTCTCCCTGGCAGGCCTGCAATTGCTACCTATGGCAAACTCCCTGTGGGACTCCATCGGCAACAACACTCCTGAACTCCGACATGAGATGTCGTCTGCCGAAGGGCTGCTGCTGGCCGGAGAACAACAAACGAGTTCTCCGCTATCGCTCTACCCCAGTGGCACCCGGCTGGATATCGCCCTGTTCCTGGTGGGGGTCATCTTTTTCATGCTTGGCGCTCAATTTCTGAGCCGCTTCGAACCGTTCCGGTTATTCATGATTCTGCTGGCTACTAACGGCGCTTTGCTGGCCTGTTTCGGTTTCGTGCAGCGCATCACCTGGAATGGAAAGTTGTACTGGACACTCCCTGTTCCCAAAGGGGGGACGCCGTTCGCGTCTTTCATCTACCATAATCAGGCCGCTTCCATCTTCGCGTTTTCGCTCGCGGCGTCGATCGGTTATCTCATCGATCTCCATCGCCGCAGAGGTGAAGGCGGTCAGGCTTACGATCGCTCACAACACACGGAGTGGAACGAACACCGCGGTTCGCGCACCCTCGATTCGATCCAGTTCTACATCGCCGACCTCAATGGGGAGCGGCTCTTCGCGATCAGTCTTACGGTATTGAACGTCGCCGGTCTGTTGTTCTCACTTTCCCGCGGGGGCCTGCTCTGTTTCCTGCTGGCGGGAATTATCGTGTGGGCTTACGCGACCTATAAGCGGGGCAGAGCAACGTGGATCAACATGATTGTTTTCGGTGCGATTCTTATCGGTCTATTGTCCTGGATTTCCATGACCGACGTCGTCTCCGACCGGCTCCAGACATTGCTCAACAGCGAAACCTTCGAGCAGGAGTCGCGCATCCCGCACTGGCAGGATACACTGGGCGCTGTTCAGGATTACGGCATATACGGAACCGGTCTGGGAACCTACCGCTACATTTATCATGACTATCAGCAGCACGTAAACGAAGGTTGGTTCCTCCACGCGCACAATCAGTATCTGGAAGCGCTCGTCGATGCGGGGGTCGTCGGGCTCTCACTGATGCTCCTCATGATTGCCGCCGTCGCTGTCGCATGCTGGAAACTTTTCAACAGCAACTATTTTTATACCTTCGTCGTCGCCGTGTTCGGTTCGCTCGTATTGTTCTTCATGATCTTTCACGCCGCGGTGGATTATGTTCTGTATCTCCCCGCCACGATGGCACTCTTTGCCGCCCTCACCGGGGCGTTCGTTGGACGGGCTGTCCGGGCGGCCGAAGGGAAACGGTCGTTGCTCATCGCCATTCCTCACACCGGATGGGCCTGGCCCATTGTGCTGACCATCCTGCTGGGTGGCAGCATCTGGAGCTACTCTGAAGTCGCGTCGCTCAATCGGATGGAAACCATCATTAAATCCTATCCGAAAGACAAACCCCTGCAGGAGATCGAAACCAGTAGGCTCCGGGTACTGATCACTCAGTTGGAAAATGCACTGGAAGCGCGTCCGGATGATGCTCAGGGCCAGGAAGCGCTGGCTGATTATTACATCTCCCTCTATCGACTCGAGGGACGCGACACGCTGGCGAAAGAACTCAAAGTCGAAAAGACCGCTCCCAACCTGTGGGAATGGACCAACCCCATCATCCTGTCCGATGTGGCCTGGAAAGCAAGTCTCTCGAAAGACCCTCAGAAGCTCAAAGACATCCGCGAGCAGGAAACCGTCGTCGAGTACCTCGCACCGGCTCTTGAACACCTGAAAGAGTCCTTAAAGGCCAATCCGCTGATTGCCAGTGTGCACTATCGTGCGAATCTGATCGGCTTTCTGGACGAGGATTGGACCTTCAACGATGAACATCTCGACCGGGCAGAGCGGATCGGCTCTTGGAATGCAGATATCATGTTTGCGGCCGGGCAGATGCGTTTCAGTCGGGGCAATCGCGAAAAAGCGATCAGCGACTGGAGCCAGAGCCTGCGAGTCGACGCGCGCAACATCGATGAAATCCTCCGCATCGCCAGCGGTTTCATGAAAACCGAAGAAATTCTCGCCGAACTCGTTCCTGATGATCCAGAGACCCTCATGCTTATTGCCGAGCGGATGTACTCGTCTCCGCAACACAGCAAGAGTCAGGAGCTCGTCCTGAACAAGCTGAGTGCGCTGCTGGAGCAGGAATCCTGGCCGGCGGGCACCACGGAATTCTACCAGGCGCGAATGGCGGTGCTCAAAGGAGATGCAAAAAAAGCGCTCGAACTCTACGGCCAGGCGGTCGCCTACAACCCGAACGATCTCGAATGGAATTATCACTACGCGATGCTGCTTCGCAAGGAAGGTAAGCTTCAGGAGGCGGAACGAATTCTCAGCTATTGCGTCCGATTAGCTCCGGGGCGTCCCAGGTTCTCAAACCTGCTCAACATCATCCGGGAGCAGAGGAAGGAGCAGGACGCGATGAAACCGTCCGAGCCCTTTCGTTCGTGATCCCTGACAGCAGCTATCCCTGCGGTTAATCGAAGCTTCCACGGCCCTCCTAAAGTGAGGGCCGTTTTCATTTTGGGGGTCGCGAAGATTCCCCGGCTTCATCCCGCTCGCTACAATTTTTCCTGCGGAAATGGGTTATGGACTCCCGTTTCGTCTGTCGGATCCGCGCGTCTTATTGCAATCGCACAGTCGCCGATCCCTCTCAGCATGCATCCATGATCTGACCAATGCAGCAGATGACGACCGTGAACGAGCTTTCGGAGCTCGTGCCACTAATTAAGGAAACGCCCCATTTTACAGATGTCGTCGCCGCGCTCCGCAACGGACACAGCGGGGCAATCGACGGCGCCTGGGGCTCTTCGTCCGCGCTCGCCACGGCCGCTCTGAGTCTGGAATGCCCCGGAACGCTGCTGGTCGTGCTGCCGCGACTGAATGAAGTCGACGACTTCGCCCTCGACATCGCGGGTTTCACCAATCGCGCGCCGCAGATTTTTCCTGCGTGGGAATCGGCACCGGCCGAGCACGATGTCACCGACGCAACATTCGGCGGACGCCTGCGACTTCTGCGTCAACTGGAGCAGCAATCGGCCCCCGTCGTCGTCGCGAGTCTGTCGGCGTTACTGCAGCCCGTACCGAATCGGGAGACACGGCAGGCCGGCACCTGCACGCTCTCCGTCGGTCAGGAACTGGATCTCGACCACTTCCTGGAATGGCTGGTCGAACAGGGATTCCAGCGTGTCGCCGCGATCACGGAACCGGGTGAATTTTCACTGCATGGAGGCATTCTCGACCTCTATCCCGCCGATACCTTCGAGCCAGTCCGTGTGGAGCTCTTCGGTGATGAAATCGAGAGCATCCGCGCCTTTGACCCTGAAACACAGCGGAAGACAGAAGACCTCGAACAGGTTTCCTTCACGCTGATCAAACCACTATCGGTGGATGAGTCTGGTCCGGCTGTTGTCAGACAGGAAGGGAGTCTGTTCGATTCGCTTCCTGAGGATTCGTGGGTCGTCTTCATTGAGCTCGAGGACGCCATCAGCCAGGCACGGCACTATCTCACCCGACTTGACGATCGTCGCGGCCTGTTCAGCGTCGAATCGACACTCGAGCGTGCAACACAGCGACCCTCTGTCACCATCGCCCGCATTGCCGCGGACAGCTTCGAGAAGTCTTGCCATCTACAGGTCGAATCGATCGAAAAGCTGGCCGGTCCGCGCAACGAGGTTTTACTCGAACTCGCTTCGATCACCGATCAATCCGAGCGCGTGGTAATTGCGTGTCACAACGAGGGAGAACGTGAGCGACTCACGGAGTTGCTCGAAGAATCCGAATTGACCATCGGCCAGGGAGTCTCACTCTGCCTCGGACGCGTCCAACACGGCTTCCGACTGGTGCGCGATCGACTGATTGTCATCAGTGACCACGAACTGTTCGGCCGCTCCGACCTGCATCGCGTCAAAACAAAACGCCGTTGGGAAACGCGCGCGATCGACAGCTTCCTCGATCTTAACGAGGGGGATCTCGTTGTTCATCTGACGAACGGCATCGGCCGTTTCCGGGGAATTCATCAGCTCGATAAAGAAGGCCAGATCGAAGAACATCTGCAGATTGAATTCCGTGATAACGTCATGGTCTATGTGCCTGTAGCGCTCATTCACCTCGTGCAGAAATATGTCGGCAGTTCCAAAACAGCGCCGAAACTTTCCAAGCTCGGTTCGGCCAGTTGGAATCGCAAGAAGGAACAGGTCGCCAAGGCGGTCTCCGATCTCGCGAGCGACATGTTGCGAATGCAGGCCCTGCGCAGTCAGCAGTCCGGGTTTGAATTCCCCTCCGACAGCCACTATCAGAAAGAGTTCGAAGCACTTTTCCCTTACGAGGAGACGCCCGATCAACTGACGTCGATCGTCGAAGTCAAACAGGATATGCAGTCGCCGCAGCCCATGGACCGGCTGATCTGTGGCGATGTCGGTTATGGCAAAACCGAGATCGCCATGCGTGCCGCTTTCAAGGCGATCGACGCTGGAAAACAGGTGGCGATCCTCGTTCCGACGACCGTCCTCGCCGAGCAACATTTTCGTTCCTTCTCGGAGCGAATGGCCGAGTTCCCCGTTACACTGGATGTCATCTCCCGCTTTCGTACCAAGGGAGAACAGCGCGCGATCCTCGAGCGGCTGGAACAGGGTGGCGTCGATCTTATCATCGGGACGCACCGGTTGGTGCAGAAAGATGTTCGCTTCAAAAACCTGGGCCTCGTCATTATAGACGAAGAGCAACGGTTTGGCGTTGAACATAAAGAGATGCTCAAACAACTTCGCCTGGCCGTCGACGTACTGACATTGAGCGCGACACCGATTCCGCGCACGCTGCACATGTCGCTTCTGGGTATCCGCAATATTTCCAACCTGACCACACCACCTCCCGACCGACAGGCGATCGAGACGCGCATCTCGCGCTTCGATCCGGAATTGATTCGGTCCGCGATTGTTCGCGAGCTGAATCGGGGCGGGCAGGTTTACTTTGTGCACAACCGCGTTCGCGATATTCACACGATCGCCGATCGCTTGCAGTCTATTGTCCCCGAAGCACGTATCGGCATTGGTCATGGACAGATGAAAGGGGACGAACTCGAAGAAGTCATGCACGACTTCGTAGCGCACAAGATCGATATCCTGCTCAGCACGACGATCATCGAAAGTGGCGTCGATATTCCCAATGCGAACACGATGTTCATTCACCAGGCTGGGAACTATGGTCTGGCGGACATGCACCAGTTGCGAGGTCGCGTCGGCCGGTACAAGCATCGCGCGTACTGTTACCTGCTCCTCGAAGAAGGGAAAGTGCTGACGACCATTTCCGCCAAACGGCTGAAAGCCATCGAAGAGTACAGCGAACTCGGCGCCGGTTTCAAAATCGCCATGCGTGACCTCGAAATTCGAGGGGCGGGAAACATCATCGGCACCGAGCAATCGGGTCACATTGCCTCCGTCGGCTATGAACTCTACTGCCAACTGCTCGAAAATGCGGTGCGGCACATTCGCAATGAGCCGGTTCGCGAACACCGCCATGTGAATATCGACCTTCCGGTTTCCGCGTACCTCGAAAACTCGTACGTTCCCCCCGGCCGCCCCAAGATTGAAGTCTATCGCAAACTCTCTCTGGTACAGTCCCTGGACGAACTCGACCAGTTGCGGGAAGAGGTCCGCGATCGCTTCGGCCCCCTGCCGGAGAGCACCCATCGGCTCTTCGAACTCAAGCACCTCGAAGTCCTTGCCCGGAATTGGGACATCGACAGCATCTATCTGGAGAACAGGTTCGCTGTCCTTAAGTACAAGCACGCCATCAAGATACAGAATCTGAAAGATCGCCACGGACGCAATTTACGGGTCGCCGATCGCCGCACGGCTTACTGGGTGCTGAGCGATCGGCAACTGGCCGAGGAACCCCTGCTGCAGGAGCTGAAATCGGTGTTGCAGTGATCAGCACCTTCCTCCTATACTCCGCCGCCATTTTCTGGCAGTCTGCCGGTCCACGGTACGCATTTATCTGAGTCAGGAAGACTCAGGTCGCCTGCCGCTGGGCACGTTCGGGTGAGTTCAGGATGAACCACCGGGAACCTTTCCGCGCGGTGATTCCGAACAGAACCTCAGACGACTTAAGCACCTTCTCTCCGATCCCCCGTTCTGGTGCCTTAGTAATGATTCGACGAGTTCTGTGAACCAGCTATTTTCAAACACCAACCGCTACCGTTCCATCGCACTCGGTCTGGCTCTAATTGCCACCGCAGTGACGGGAATGCTCGGTTGCGAAACGATCGGTAGAATCAAAGTGGATAACCCCGTGATGGGGCCTCCACCGCCGCGTATCAGCACAAATGACGAAGCACTCCCGTCCGATGCGCCGACCGTCACCGCGTTCGACTCCGAAGAATCTGAAGTGACTCTCGTCACTGCCGGTGCGGATGTCGTGGATAAAGTGACTGAAGAATCTCAGGTCGTCGCCACCGTTAACGGTCAGCCGATCTTTGCCGCCGACCTGCTGGAGCCGTACCAGTCGTACCTTCAGAAAGCGGAAGAAGAGGTTCGGAGCGGTAAGATGCCCGCCTCTGTGCTGGATCGTCAGAAACGCGAGCTGATGCAGAAACATATCGACGGAGCGATTGAACGCAAGCTCCTCGAACAGGCGCTGCGTAAAACGCTCAAGAAGGAACAGCTCGACATGATCGATGTCTTTCTTGAACAGGCATTCCAGCAGGAGGCCCAGCGCGTGATGGCCAAAGAAAATATCCAGACAATGCACGAGCTGGATCTCTACTTCAAGGAAGCAGGCTACTCTCTCGCCGCGTACCGTCGTGGATTCGAAAGCAGCATTCTGTCAACCGAATACCTGCGAGCCAAACAGGGTGAGACGCCCAAGCTGACCCGCGAAGACCTGATGAAGTACTACCGCGAGCATATTGAGGAATACACCAACCCACAGCGGGTGAAATGGCAGTTCCTGCTGGTGGAATACAAGAAACATGGAGGCCGTCAGGGTGCCTATGTCGTGCTCAACAAGGCGGTCGAAGAACTCAAACAGGGTGTCGATTTCGCGGAAGTCGTCCGCAAATACTCTGACAGTGCCACTCGCAGTAACGGCGGTTTGTGGAACGAAGGAGATTGGACGACCCCAGGCAGCTTGAGTGACACCAAGCTGGAAGAGGCCCTCTTCACCATGCCGGTCGGTCGCATCAGCGAACCGTTCGCTTCCGACACCGAATTCAAGCTGGCTAAAGTCATCGAACGGGAAGCCGCTTCGGTTACACCGTTCGACGAAGTGCAAACCAAGATAGAAAAAGAAATCGTTCAGGCGCAACGTGAAAAAGCGACCAAAGAAGTCAAAGAAGAGATTTACGAGAAAGCCGTCATCGAAAGCATTTTCGACAAGGAAGAAGATGTCAACTTCCTCAGCGACAGTGGAAACCCCTTCTCACAGCAATAACGATACAACAACCCTGATTGACCTCTGATGTTTGTGATGGTCCAACCGGCATGAACTGCCGGTTCAAAAAAAATAACTTCGCATTCGAAGTTTTTTCAGGACTCGCGGGGCGAGAAACATCTTGACCTGTTTTGCCGTTTTGAATTATCAACCCGCACACTCTCCAGAAGCCTTATCAGGACTTGATGTTCGAACTCCCTCCTTCCCGTTCCACGGGAATCTCAAGTTCAAACAGACAAACCTGAGTCGGCCTCTCTCATCAAAAAAAGAATACAGACAATCTGAATGACCTGGTGTGATGAAGGATCATCGCTATCGGGTAAGTACTGCATAACGTAGCCGGAACCGTTCCCTCGCAGGGATTGGCTCGGGATTTCGTTATGGGTCGGAATGGTTGATTGTAAGGCAGCATTTCAACGTATTTTTAAGGGAAGAACTCCATAATGAGCTCTCAGGGACCCAAGAAGGATCTGAAGTTGTTCAGAGTCATTGGAGCCACCGTCTGCGCAACAGTCGCAGCCGCCTCCTTATGGCTCCTCTATCCGAGTGAGACCGTGGAAACCGTTCGCGCCGGCGAAGCGCGGGGCAACGCGAATACTTCGCGTTATTCCACGAACAACATCTCCGCGACCCGTTACCTCTCGCTGGGGAAAGAACATTTGCGAGCCGGTCGTCAATCGGCCGCCGTCCGTGCGTTTCGCGCGGCCATGGCAAATGCCTCCGAACTCTCCGCGAACGAACGGGACGAGGCCCGTCGTTACCTGAACCAGCTCGACCCTGCCAGCGGTCGTGACCAGCAGATGGTCAACCGCGACATGCAGGTGCCGGCTCAACCGAGCAAGTCCGTGGAGGCCATCAAGATTGATGACCTGATGACACGGGCCCGGTTGGCTCTGCACCAGGGCGAACATAAAGATGCCTGGCGTCTTGCTGCTCAAGCCGACAATCTGGTGAAGCAGCATGAAGTCGAGTTGTCGCCCATTGCGAAGAAGCCGGCGGACTTCCTCAACGATCTCGCTTCGGGGAAGATCACCATGCGTGGCCAGTCTCCCGAGGAAGAAGAGAATCCCTTCCAGCTGATCGACGAACCCGCAGTGGATGCGGAAGCCGATACCGCGGAAGCGACTGCTTCTCTTAAAGAGAAAGCTCAGGCGCTTTTGAAATCGGCGGAAGAGGATCTCGCGGGCGGTTACTATGACGATGCCCGTCAGAAAGCTCTCGAGGCAAACGAACTGCACTCCGAATGGACGCTGTTCGAAACCAGCCCGGAAGCGATCCTTCGCGAGGTCGACCATGCGACCGGCGGAAAAACGCTCCTTTCGAAATCGACTAACGCTGCCAATGTCGATTCCGAAGCGAGCAAAAAGAAAGTGGTTGAACTGCTTTCGCAGGCCCGCCTGGCCATTGAAGCTGGTAAGCTCGACGTCGCTCGCAACAAAGCGACCGAAGCCAAACAGTACAACGTCCCCTTTGGAAAATACGACGATCGCCCGGAACTCGTTCTGAGTGACATCAACCGGTTGGAAGGAAGCATGGGCTTCAGCGCCTTCAACCCCAACCCGAATGATGCTCGCGCCGTCGAGAACTCCTCCAAATACCTCACCGCTCGCAAACTTCTGGCCGACGCCCGTCAATTGCTGATGGAAGACGACCTGCAGGCTGCCAAGGCGAAAGCCCTGGAAGCGGAACGACTGGACGTCGCTTATGAAGTCAGCGACGACCGTCCCGACGCGGTGCTTCTCGAAATCAATCGCCGGATCGCGAAAGCGAACGGAGCTGAGGGAGCAACTCCCGCACTCTCCGCGAGCAAGTTCGGTCAACTCGAAGAGATGGCGGACGCCCTCGCCGGCAAACCGGCTCCTGGAATGAACCAGAAACCGGCCGTCACCGGATACGAACAGAATCCGTTCATGCAGAACAATTCTGAAGAGCAGGCGGGTGAAGTCGCTGTCTCGCCGATTCAGCAGATCGGTTACCAGCAGATCGATTCCGCCGAAGAGCCGAACGCGTTCGGTGCGATGGAAACCGCTCCGCAGGAAATTGCCGCTGTTGTACCGGAAGGTCTGACCGCGACGCAGTTGTTCGATCACGGTGTCAAGTTGATGCAGAGCGGCAAGCGGACGGAAGCATACAACGCCTTCCTCAAAGCTTACCAATCGGGCGATCAGCTCGACCAATTCCGTGCACGCAATCTTCCCGAACTGCTGCAGGCGACCGCTCCCGCGAGAAAGGGACCGATTGAACAGACGACCGCAGTCCAGGACTTCGAGCCGGAAATTCCGGATCAGCTCAACCTGGCCGCTCAGGAAGAAGTCGTCCGCTTCGATCGTCTTCGTACGGAAGTCATGAACGCGACCTTCCGTGCCGATCGCCTCACTGAGAAAGATCCGCAGAAAGCGCTCGAAATCCTCGACCGGGCTCTCGCCACTGTCGAAGGAGCCGAACTTTCCGAACAGATGTCCGCTCCGCTGCTGAAACAACTCGCCTCTTCGCGAGCCAGCATCGAACAGTACCAGACCCGCATGAAACCGGTTCTGGAACAGGAAGCTCGAAACAAAGCGGTTGAAGAAGGACTTCAAAGAGACATCGACAACGAAATTCGTGTTGAGCAGGAAATCGCCGATCTGGTCGATGAATACAACAAAATGATGAAGCAGGGACTGTACGCGGACGCGGAACGTCTCGCCAAGGAAGTCAAAGAACTCGATCCGTCCAATGAAGTCGGGGTCAGCATGTTCTGGAAGGCGAAGATTCAACGTCGTCACGCCAGCAACCTGGACCTGCAGGAACGGAAAGAAGAAGGCTTCTGGGCCGCTCTGGACGACGTCGAACAGAGTGCGGTCCCCTTCAGCGGTGCTCCTTTCCAGCATGGCGACATCAAGGAATGGAAACAGCTGACCGATCGTCGTAAGAATCTGCGTTCTAATACCCGTCACCGCACGCTCAAAGAGATTCAGATCGACGAGAGCCTGCATCAGAAGATTTCGCTTAACTTCGAACAGGCTCCGATGGAGGAAGTCTTCGCTCACATCGAAAAAGTGATGTCGATCAACGTCTGGCTCGATACCAAAGCGATGGCCGATGCCGGTGTGGAAATGTCGACTCCAGTGACGATCAAAGTTCGTGACATCCAGTTACGCAGTGCTCTGTCGCTGATGCTCGAACAGATGGGCCTGGCCTACATGATCGACCACGAAGTCTTGAAAATCACCTCCGTCGCTCAGCAGAAAGGCAAAATGCGAGTCGCCACCTACGATGTGGCCGACCTGGTCATGCCGCTGAACCCGGAAGCGTATAATCCGAACCTTGGCCGCGATCCGTTCGCCCATGTGAACGATGGCCTCAACAACTT